>NZ_JACJLC010000011.1 GCF_016901955.1 Pseudoflavonifractor phocaeensis | reverse complement strand
GGGGAGGTGACGTCCATTCCCGCCCCCAGCAGGTGGCCTTCAGAGAGTACCTGGGCCAGAGCGTCACAGTCCACGGCGGAGCCCCGTCCGGCGTTGAGCAGCACGGCGTCGGGCTTCATGAGCAGCAGGCGGCGGCGGTCCATGAGACCGGCGGTGTCGGCGGTGTGGGGGAGGGCCAGGGCCACCACGTGGGCCTGGGGGAGCAGCGCGTCGATCTCCGATAGGGGGAAGGTTTGGTCAAAGTCCTTCACCGGCTTGTTCGAGCGGTGGAGTCCCCAGACGGTTTTGGCCCCCAGGGCCCGGCACAACCGGGCAAAGTGGCGGCTGATATCCCCGGTGCCCCCCACCAGCACCGTCTCCCCAAGCAGGGAGCGGACGGAGCCCAACCCTGCCCAGCTCCCCCAGGTGTGGTTGCGCTGGAGGTCCCGGTAGCCGGGCAGGTGCTTGTAGAGAGCCAGCAGCATGGCCAGCATATGCTCGGAAACGGCGGGGCCGTAGGCCCCGGCAGCGCAGGTAAGGGCCACCCCATCGGGGAGCACCCCGGGGACCAGGTAGGGGTCCACCCCAGCGTTCCAGCTTTGGACCCATTTCAGCCGAGGGAAAGTCTTCAGATCCGCCGGGGGGACGAAGCCCAGCAGGATAGTGACTCGTTCCCGCCAGTCCTGGGAGATATCCGTGGCTCCACGGCGGTCTTGGGTAGGGAGGAAGAGATGTTCAGCCTGGGGGGCGGCGGCCTGAAAGGCGGCTTTTTGGCGGTCGGTCAGGGGGAGCAAGTGGAGAATGGTTTCCATGGGAATGGCCTCCTTAAAGCGGTTTTGCGGCGGATGGGCAATGGTCAGACCGACCGGTGTCCGGCCCCTGCGACGGTGAGGGGTAACAGGCCGGCCGGGTTACAGGAATGGGGGCCGGTTAACAAACCGGCCCCCAAACGGCGTTTTCTTATTTAATCGTGATGAGCAGCTCGCCGGCCTTGACCGAGCCGCCCTCTTTGATGAGCACCTGGTCCACGGTGCCCGCCATGCGGGCCACAACGGAGGTTTCCATCTTCATAGCCTCAATGACGGCCAGGACCTGGTTCTCCTCCACCTTGTCGCCGGGCTTGACGTTTATCTTGGACACCATGCCGGGGATGGAGGCGCCCACCTGGCTCTTGTCGGAGGGATCGGCCAGGTTGACCTTGCGCACCTGGGCGGTGGCGCTCTTGTCGGGCACCGCCACCTCGCGGCGCATACCGTTGAGCTCGAACTGCACGTTGCGGGTGCCGTCCTCGTTCAGGTCGCCCAGGCCCAGGTACTTGATGACCAGGGTCTTGCCGTCCTCGATGTTGATCTTGTTGGTCTCGCCCAGGGCCATGCCATTGAAGAACACGTGGCTGCCCATGCGCATGATATAGCCGTACTCCTGGCGGTGCCGGTAGAAGTCCTCCACCACCTTGGGGTAGAGGCACCAGGACAGCACGTTGTGGTCGGTGGCGTCGTCGTAGAACTTGCGGACCTCCTCCCGGGCCTTTTCAAAGTCCACCGGGGGCAGCAGCTCGCCGGGACGGCAGGTGATGGGCTCCTCGCCCTTCAGCACCACCCGCTGGAGATCCTCGGGGAAGCCCCAGGCGGGCTGGCCCATCATGCCCTTGAAGTAGCTCACCACGGAGTCGGGGAAGGTGAGGGCCTCGCCCCGCTCCACGATGTTTTCAGGGGTCAGGTCGTTTTGTACCATAAAGATGGCCAGGTCGCCCACCATTTTGGAGGAGGGGGTCACCTTCACGATATCGCCCAGCATCTCGTTGACAGTTTTGTACATCTCCTTCACTGCCTCGAACTGGTGGCCCAGGCCCAGGCTCTCCACCTGGCTCTTCAGGTTGGTGTACTGGCCGCCAGGCATCTCGTAGCGGTAGATGTCGGTGGAGGGGTTCTTGATGCCCGCCTCAAACTTGCTGTAGCGCAGGCGCACGTCGGCCCAGTAGTCGGACAGGGACTGGAGGCGTACGGGGTCCAGTCCGGTATCCCGCTCCTGGCCCTGGAGGGCGGACACCACTGCATTCAGGGAAGGCTGGCTGGTCATGGAGGACATGGAGTCGATGGCGCAGTCCACGATGTCCACTCCGGCTTCGGCGGCCATCAGGTAGGCGGCCACCTGGTTGCCGGAGGTGTCGTGGGTGTGCAGGTGGATGGGGATACCGATCTCCTGCTTGAGGGTGGTGACCAGCTTCTTGGCGGCGTAAGGCTTCAGCAGGCCGGACATGTCCTTGATGCACAGCAGGTGGGCCCCACGCTTCTCCAGCTCCTTGGCCATGCTCACATAGTAGTTCAGGGTGTACTTGTCCCGCTTGGGGTCCAGGATATCGCCGGTGTAGCAGATGGTGGCCTCGCACAGCTTGCCCTGGTTGAGCACCTCGTCCATGGCGATCTCCATGCCGGGGATCCAGTTCAGGGAGTCAAAGATGCGGAATACGTCGATGCCGTGCCGGGCGGCTTCCTTGACAAAGGCCCGGATCAGGTTGTCAGGGTAGTTGGTGTAGCCCACGGCGTTGGCGCCCCGGAAGAGCATCTGGAAGGGAATGTTGGGGATCTTCTCCCGCAGCAGCCGCAGCCGCTCCCAGGGGGACTCGTGGAGGAAGCGGTAGGCCACGTCGAAGGTGGCGCCTCCCCACATCTCCAGGGAGAAGCAGTCGTTGAGGATCTCGGCGGTGCCCTCGGCGCACTTGAGCATATCCCGGGTGCGCACCCGGGTGGACAGCAGGGACTGGTGGGCGTCCCGCATGGTGGTGTCGGTGATGAGCAGCTTCTTCTGGTCCAGCACCCAGTCCCGCACCGCCTCGGGGCCCTTCTCATCCAGCAGCTGTTTCAGGCCGGTACACTTGGGGGGCGTGTTCTCGTAGGGGGGGAACCGGGGGATATCCAGCTGGAGCCGCTCGGCGGAGGGGGAGTCCACCTGGATCTGGGCGATATACTTGAGCACCTTGGTGGCCCGGTCCCGGCCGGTGTCGATGTCGAAGAGCTCGGGAGTCTCGTCGATAAACTTGGTGTGGCACTTGCCCGCCTGGAAGGTGGGGTGGGCCAGGATGTTGGTGACGAAGGGGATGTTGGTCTTGACGCCGCGGACGTGCTCCTCGCTGATGGCCCGCATGGCCTTGCGGCACACTCCCTCAAAGGTGTTGTCCCAGGAGGTGACCTTCACCAGCAGGGAGTCATAGTAGGGGGAGATCTCGGCGCCGGTGTAGGCGTTGCCGCCGTCCAGACGGACGCCGAAGCCGCCGCCGGAGCGGTAGGCGGTGATCTTGCCGGTGTCGGGGGCGAAGTTGTTGGCCGGGTCCTCGGTGGTCACCCGACACTGGAGGGCGTAGCCGTTCATGTGGATGGAGTCCTGGGAGGTGATGCCGATGGCGGGGGTGGACAGGGGGTGACCCTCGGCGATGAGGATCTGGGCCCGCACCAGGTCAATGCCGGTGACCATCTCGGTGACGGTGTGCTCCACCTGGATGCGGGGATTCATCTCAATGAAATAGTGATCGCCGTTCTTGTCCACCAGGAACTCCACGGTGCCGGCGGACACATAGCCCACGTGCTTGGCCACCTTCACGGCGTCCTCGTACAGCTTCTTGCGGGTGGTCTCGGGCACGCTGAAGGCGGGGGCGAACTCCACCACCTTCTGGTAGCGGCGCTGGAGGGAGCAGTCACGCTCCCCCAGGTGGACCACGTTGCCGTGCTTGTCGCCCAAGATCTGCACCTCAATGTGCTTGGGCTCCACCAGGTACTTCTCAATGAAGATATCCTCGTTGCCGAAGGCCTTCTTGGCCTCGCTCTTCACCAGATTGAAGGCGGGAATGACCTCGTCAGGAGTGTCGCAACGGCGCATGCCGCGACCGCCGCCGCCGCCGGCTGCCTTCAGGATGATGGGGAAGCCGTAGGAGATGGCCTTCTCCAGGGCCTCCTCCCCGCTTTTCAGAGGCTGGTCGGAGCCGGGGATGGTGGGCACATTGCAGGCTTTGGCGATGGCCTTGGCGGTGAGCTTGTCGCCCATCTGGCCCAGAATGGTGGAAGAGGGGCCGATAAAGGTGATGCCGGCCTCCTCGCAGGCCCGGGCAAAGTCGGCGTTCTCGCTCAAAAAGCCGTAGCCGGGGTGGATGGCGTCCACGTTCCGCCGCTTGGCCAGGTCGATGATGGAGGGGATATCCAGGTAGGCCCCCAGGGGGGATTTGTTTTCGCCAATAAGGTAGGCCTCATCCGCCTTGGTGCGGAAGAGAGCGAAGGTGTCCTCATTGGAGTACATGGCCACCGTGTGCAGCCCCAGGTCATAGCAGGCCCGGAACACTCGGATGGCGATCTCACCCCGGTTGGCCACCAGGACTTTGTTGAACTTGCATTCCGCCATGTGATCCTTCCTTTCTGATAAAATATTCCTTATTCTGCAAGTGAACCCCGGTCACGCCTTCGTGCCGGGGACTGTCTGCCCGGCCGCGCTGCCGGGCTTACTCCATATCAATATACAGCATTGTAATCATTATATCTTAGACGCTAAAGTTTTTGCAATATTTTTTAAAGAGAATTGCAAATCTTGGCGGGAACTACAGGAAACGGTGAGGGCACTTGCCGGGAAATAGGAAATATGCTACACTGGGCGCGGAAACGAGGTGAATGGAATGGGGCTGACGCTGGAGACAGGGGTGGAGCGGTTGCCAGGGATCGGGCCCGCCCGGGCCAGGAGCCTGGCAAAGCTGGGACTGGAGACGGTGGGGGATCTGCTGCGCTACTACCCCCGGAGCTACGAGGACCGGCGGCGAATGTCGGAGATAGCCTCCGCCCCAGAGGGACTGCCGGTGTGCCTGCGGGTGACGGTTACTGCCCCCGCCAGGTTCTCCCGCGTGCGCAAGGGGCTGGAGCTAGTGAAGGTGGAGCTGGCCGACGACACCGGCGTTCTTACCGCCACCTTTTTTAACCAGGGCTACCTGCGGGAGGTGCTGCACACCGGGGAGAGCTATATCTGCTTCGGCCGGGTGGAACTGGCCGGGCACCGGCGGGTGATGACCAACCCGGTACTGGAGCCAGTGGGCAAAGCCCGCTTCACCGGCCGAATCCTGCCCATATACTCCCTGACCCATGGGGTGTCCAACAACCTGCTGGCAGGGCTCACTCTCCGGTGTGTGGAGGAATGCGCCGGGCTGGCGCCGGAGATCATCCCCCAGCCGGTACGCCTGGCCCACAGCCTGGCGGAGGCGGAGTTCGCCTGCCGGAACATCCACTTTCCCGCCGACGAAATGGCCCTGGAGGGGGCCAGGCGGCGGCTCATCTTTGAGGAGCTGCTCTGTTTGGCCTGCGGCATGGCTCTGCTCCGCCACCGCCGGGACCGGGAGGCGGGTATTCCCTTTCAGCTTGCGCCCCGGGCGGGATTTTTATCCCTGCTGCCCTTCCAGCTTACCGGGGCCCAGCTGCGGGTGATGGGGGAGATGGAGGCCGATCTGGCCTCCGGGACGCCCATGAATCGGCTGATCCAGGGGGATGTGGGATCGGGCAAGACCATGCTGGCGGCCTATGGGGCCTGGCTGGCGGCCCAAAACGGATACCAGTGCGCTTTGATGGCCCCCACCGAGCTGCTGGCCGAGCAGCACTACCGCACATTGGCCTCTCTGTTGGAGGGAGCAGGACTGCGGGTGGGCCTGCTCACCGGAGCGGTGAAAGGAAAGGCCCGGAAGGCACTGTACGCCGCCCTGGAGGCCGGGGAGATGGACCTGGTCATCGGCACCCACGCCCTGCTCAGCGAGGGGGTGGCCTTTGCCAAGCTGGCCCTGGTGATCACCGACGAGCAGCACCGGTTCGGGGTGGGTCAGCGGGCCGCCCTGTCCGCCAAGGCCAAGGGCCGCCCTCATGTGCTGGTCATGTCGGCCACCCCCATCCCCCGCACCCTGTCCCTGGTGATCTACGGGGATCTGGAGGTGTCGGTGGTGGACGAGCTGCCCCCCGGTCGCAGCCCGGTGGCCACCTATGTGGTGGGGGAGGACAAGCGGCAGCGGATGTACAATTTTGTCCGCAGGCTGGTGGGAGAGGGCCGGCAGGCCTATATCGTCTGCCCCGCCGTGGAGGAGGGGGAAGAGGACGGTCAGGCCATGGATTTGAAAGCCGCCGTCACCTATGCCGAGACCCTCCGCACCCAGGTGTTTCCCGACCTGCGGGTGGGTCTGGCCCACGGCAAGATGAAGAGCAAGGAGAAGGACGCGGTCATGACCGCCTTTGCCGCCGGAGAGCTGGACGTGCTGGTATCCACCACAGTCATCGAGGTGGGGGTGGACGTGCCTAACGCCGCCCTGATGGTCGTGGAGAACGCCGACCGGTTTGGCCTGTCCCAGCTCCACCAGCTCCGGGGCCGGGTGGGCCGGGGAAAGCACCAGTCCTACTGTGTGCTGGTGACCTCCACCCGGGGTCAGGACAGCCGGGAACGGCTGCGGGTCTTGTCAAAGACCACCGACGGGTTTAAAATAGCGGAGGAGGATCTGCGCCTGAGAGGGCCCGGCGATTTCTTTGGTTCCCGGCAGCACGGCCTGCCCCAGCTGGGTATCGCCGACCTGGCGGGGGACATGCGGGTGCTGAAGGAGGCCCAGGGGGCGGCGGAGGAGCTGCTGGCCGCTGACCCGGAGCTGTGTCGGCCCGAGCACCGGCCCCTTCTGGAGCGGGTGCGGCAGCTCTTCTCCCAGCAGGGAGACATGTTCAACTGAACGGGAGGATGCCTATGTACCAGTATCACTATGTCAATGTGACCGGAGAAGGGGTGGTTGCCACCAAATTCAAGGAGCATCGGGAGCTGATCGACCGCTATGCCGCCCAGGGCTGGCGGTACGCCGGCTGGGTGCCCGCCCACAGCAAGGGCGGGGAGATCGTGCAGATCGACCTGATTTTTGAAAAGGAAGTAGACGACGCTACATGAACAGATTGGAAGAGACCAAGGCCCTGCGGGCCAGAAAAGACATCCACTTCAACTGCTGCCAGTCCATCCTGGTGCCCTTCTGCCGGGAGTGCGGCCTGACCCAGGAGCAGGCCTACCAGCTGGGAGCCCACTTTGGGGCGGGCATGAAGCACGGGGCCACCTGCGGAGCGGTGACCGGCGCCCTGATGGTGCTGGGCCTCTCCGGCCAGGGCAACGCCGCCGCCTCTGAGCTCATGGCCCGGTTCAAGGACCAGAACCAGGCCCTGGACTGTGCCACCCTGCTGCGCCTGGCCACCGAGCGGGGGGAGGAGCGCAAGCCCCACTGCGACCGGATGGTGTACGAGGCGGAGGCCCTGCTGGAGGAACTGCTGGAGCAGGAATAGGGAGCAGTGAAGGGCTTGTTGTAAAATAGAGTCCAGCTGTCATTCTGAGCCGCAAAGGGGCGAAGAATCTTTCCGTGACGGACAAACCGGCAGAAAAGATCCGCCCCTGACGCTCAGGATGACAAATTTGGGGCCTGTTGCGTTATTTTGCAACAGGCCCTTTTCGCGGTTTTAGGAGTTTTACGCCGCCAGAAGGGTCTGGGCATTTTTGAGGTACCGCCCGACCAGGTAGCGCAGCTCCCCGTCGGGCAAGCACTCCGCCGTCAGGCCGTCCATGTCCCCCAGGGGGCGGATCCGGGCCTCCAGCCGGGTGGCCAGACTCTCCAGGGCCTCCCGTTCCTCCGCGGACAGGGCCCCGGTCTGGACCAGACCCTCGGTCTGCTCCAGCTCGGAGAACATGTTCCACAGGGTCACCAGCCGGCGGTGGTGGAATTCCCGCTGGTCCTCCGGTAGCTGGACGGCGAACTGGGCGGCCTCATGGTACACCATGTGGAACTGGGCCAGCAGCTCACTGAACAGGCCGGGATCCACCGGTTGGGCCAGGCTGCGGCGGATCACCGTCCAGTATTCGGCCTGGAGCCGGAAGAGCTCCTGGAGGTTCCGGCGGAACTGGGGCTCCTTCCGGCTGGGCAGGAGGAAGGTGTTGACCACCAGCACCAGGGCCACCGCCATGGCCAGATAGAACAGCCGCAGCCAGATGGCTTCATAGGTCTGGATGGTGAGGGTGGCCATGGTAAGGGCGAAGGAGGTGGAGAAGATGGGCTGCACCCAGGTGCCGGGGGTGCAACAGTACATCAGGGAGATCATGACCAGGGAGAACAGGAAGACCCCCGGCAGGCCGGGCAGCCAGGGATAGGCCAGGTGGACCAGCAGGCACCCGATGGCGGTGCCGATGGGCCGGGTGACCATCCGGTGGGCGCTCTCCTCATAGCTGGGCTGGAGCAGGAGAAAGGCGTGGAGGGGGAACCAGTAGGTGTGCTCAAACTCCCACAGGTAGCTTACGGTGGCACTGATGACCATCACCACCCCCAGCCGCAGGGCGAAGCGAAACTCAAACCGGGTGGGGGAGAGCCGCTGTCGCAGGCCCTGGCCCACCGCCCGCCAGGGCACCTTACGGAACAAGGGACTGTGCTGGGCGTGGAAGGACTCCCGGCAGAGGAGCAGCAGGGTGTGGAGTACGCTGCGGTAAAAGATGCGCAGCCGCCCCTGGGGCAGGTCGGTGTGGTCCAGCAGGGCCTGGAGCCGCACCGCCAGCCGCTGCCGGCCGGCGGGCTCCCAGGCATTCTGGAGTTGGCGCACCACCTCCGCCAGGGTGTTCATGTGCTGGGCAAAGCCGGGGGTGGCCCGGGCTTCCTGCCAGGCGGCGTCGTCGGCTACCAGATAGGAAGCCCGCTGGAAGAGCAGGGCAAAGAGGTGGTAGAACCGCTTCTGGTTGTCGGGCAGGTAGAGCAGCCCCTGCTGGCCGTAGCCCTGCCGGTGGAAGGAGCGGGCCAGCTCGTACAGCTCCTGGGCGGCGGAGGGATCGGCCTCCCCCTTGCCCAGCTTGTCCAGCAGGGTTGCCAGCCGGTTCAGGCTGCGTGCGATCTGCCCCGCCGGATCGGCGGAGATGTTGGCCGCCCGGGCGTTGATGATGAGGGCGACCACCAGCAGCAGGGAGCAGAAGGCCACCGCCGCCAGTTGGGTGGGCAGCTGCTCTGGGGAGATGGGCCGCAGCTCCAGGAATACGAAGGTCATGGCGTAGCCCAGGTGGCCCTTGGGAGCGAACTGACTGCATTTCCAGATCACCAGGATGAAGAGCACCCCAAAATTCAGCAGGGCACATAGCCACACGTTGAGCCCTGCCGCGAAGGCCAGCAGGCAGAGCACCAGGGACATGAAGAACATGGACAGGTAGTCCTCCAGCCGGTTGGGCTCCCGCCGCCGGAGCTGGAACAGAGTGGTGGAGCCCGAGACCACCATAGCGTAATTGGTACCAAAAAACCACATTACAAGCAAAAACTGGACGAGATAAAACGCAATGGTGGAGGAGGCTCCCTTCCACCGGGTCCAGAACAGGGTCCCAAAGCCTTTTACCTTTGCCAGCGCCGCCATGGCTGATCCCCTCTTTTTCCAATTGATTGCTTATCTAACTGTTGGTATGGAACTATTATATCGGCTGACGGTGGGTGAGCGCAAGGGGAAGGGGTAAATTTTCATAGGGTTGGTCCCGTTGAAAAAAGGGCCGGAGCATACTATAATGGAGACCAAACGAAGTTTGATCTGTGACGGAGGTATGCCCTTGAACAATCTGGAATTGCTGCCCATCCCCCTGCTGGAATGGTACCGGGAGAACGCCCGGGTACTGCCCTGGCGGAGCGATCCCACCCCTTACCACGTGTGGATCAGCGAGATCATGCTCCAGCAGACCCGGGTGGCGGCGGTGCTGGACTACTACCGCCGGTTTTTGGACGAGCTGCCCACGGTGGCCCACCTGGCGGCGGTGGAGGAGGACAGGCTGCTGAAGCTATGGCAGGGGCTGGGCTACTACAACCGGGCCCGCAACCTGCAAAAGGCGGCCCGGCAGATCATGGAGGACCACGACGGGGCCTTCCCGGACACCTATGAGCAGATCCGGTGCCTGACCGGGGTTGGGGATTACACCGCCGGGGCCATCGCCTCCATCGCCTTTGGTATCCCGGTGCCGGCGGTGGACGGCAACGTGCTGCGGGTAGTGGCCCGGGTCACCGGGGACGAAGGCGACATTTTGAAGGGAGACACCAAGGCACGGATGGGGGAGGCCCTGCGGGCGGTGATGCCGGTGGAGGCCCCCGGGGACTTCAACCAGGCCCTGATGGAGCTGGGGGCGATGGTTTGCCTGCCCAACGGGGCCCCTCTGTGCGACCGCTGCCCCGCCCGGGACTTCTGTGTGGCCCGACGGACAGAGCGCATCGGGGAACTGCCGGTCAAGACCCCCAAAAAGCCCCGGCGGGTAGAGGAGCGCACGGTGTTCCTGATTTTTTATGGGGAAAAGGTGGCCCTCCGGCGGCGGCCCAAACGGGGCCTGCTGGCGGGGCTGTGGGAGTATCCCAATGAGCAGTCCCCCGCCTCTTGCCCGGTGGAGGCCGCCACCCTGGCTGACGGCCCGGCGGGCAGGCACATCTTTACCCACATCGAGTGGCATATGGGCTCCATCCTGGTGGAGGCCGCCGGAGAGCGGCTGCCGGAGGGTTGGGTGTGGGTTGGGCGGGAGGAACTGGCCCGGGACTATGCCCTGCCCAACGCATTCCGGGCCTTCCGGGAGACGGTGGAGCGGCGATTAGGAGGAGAGGACCCATGGCAAAGCTCTATTTTCGATATGGTGTAATGGGCTCCAGCAAGACGGCCAACGCTCTGATGGTGCGCTACAACTATGAGGAGCGGGGACAGGACGCCCTGCTGGTAAAGCCCGCCGTGGACCAGCGGGACGGGGCCCGGTTCGTGGCTTCCCGGGCGGGGCTGAGTCACCCCTGCATCTACTTTTCCGAGCTGATGGAAATGACTCCCCGGGCGCTGAAGCCCTACGCCTGTATCATTGTGGACGAGGCCCAGTTCCTCAGCCGGGAGGAGGTGCGCTACCTCACCGACCTGGTGGATGACTGGAACATCCCGGTGATCTGCTACGGCCTGCGGGCCGACTTCAAGGGGGACCTGTTCCCTGGTTCGGCGGAGCTGTTGGCCTGCGCCGACGTGATCGAGGAGGTCAAGACCATCTGTTGGTGCGGCAAGAAGGCCCTGTGCAACGCCCGGTTCGACGAGAATGGGCATGTGCTCAAGGAGGGTGAGCAGGTGGTGCTGGGGGCCAACGACAGGTATATCGGCCTGTGCCGCAAGCACTGGAAAGAGGGGAATTTAGGCCCCCAGCGCATAAGGGGGGAGCGGGATTGATTTGTAACCTTTGCCCCAGACAGTGCGGGGCCCTGCGCACCCAGACCGAGGGGCATGGCCTGTGCCGGATGCCGGAGGCCCCGGTGGTGGCCCGGGCGGCCCTCCACCAGTGGGAGGAGCCCCCCATCTCGGGCACAAGGGGCTCGGGCACGGTGTTTTTCTCCGGCTGCTCCCTGGGCTGCGTGTTCTGTCAGAATGAAAAGATCAGCCGCCAGGATTTCGGAAAGCCCATTACGGTGGAGCGGCTGCGGGAGATCTTTTTTGAGCTCATCGGCCAGGGAGCCCACAATATCAACCTGGTGAATCCCACCCATTACGCCCATGTGGCGCTCCAGACACTGGCGGACCCCCTGCCGGTGCCGGTGGTGTGGAACTCCGGGGGGTATGACCGGGTGGAGACCCTGCGGGCCCTGGAGGGTAAGGTGCAGATCTACCTGCCCGACCTGAAATACACCCGGGCAGATACCGCCGCCCGGTACTCCGGGGCGGCGGACTACCCGGAGACGGCCAAGAGAGCTATTCTGGAAATGGTCCGCCAGACCGGTCCCTGCCGGATGGAGGACGGCCTGCTGAAGCGGGGGGTGGTTATCCGCCACCTGCTGCTGCCCGGGCGGCTGGCCGAGGCCAAGGAGGTCATGGACTGGGTGGCCCAGCGGTTTGAGCCGGGCCAGGTGCTATTTTCCCTCATGAGCCAGTACCTTCCCCTGGGCCGGGCGGCGGAGTTTCCGGAGATCGACCGGCGGGTGCGTCCGTCGGAGGCCCGGGCGGCGCAGGCCTATATGGCCGCACTGGGGCTGGAGGGCTTCGCCCAGGAGGCGGAGTCGGCCCAAACCGAATATATCCCGCCTTTTGACCTGACGGGGGTGTGAGCTGAAGCCTGCCGGAAAAGACCGCAAGGTCTTTTCCGGCAAAAAGCTGCATGACGGATGGGACTCGATTTCTGGCGAAATTGTCGTCCCATCCGTCATGAGAAGTGCCATTTCCGAGGCTCATGTCCCCGGAAATGGCGGATTTTGATTTGATTCCGCCGTCTGCGGACGGCGGAACTCTGCGAGGCCCCCTTCGGGGGGACTTTTTTGACAAGCGGGAGCCTGCCGGTTTGCGGCAGGCCCTTTTGCTGTCAAGATGGACGACCCTGCCGCATATGGATACACACAAGGGGGTCGAGGCCATGGAGCGCAACCGAAAGCGGCCCGGGCTGCTGGAAAAGACGGCGGAATTTCTGGATTTGCCGGGAGACGTGGTGGCGGGGCTGCCCAAGCTGGAACTTACCGGCAGCCGGGAGCTGCGGATGGAGAACCACAAGGGCATCCTGGCTTACGGCAATGAAGAGATCCACATCTCCGGGGGCAAGTGGATGGTGAAGGTCCGGGGCCGGGAGCTGGAGCTGAAGGCCATGACGGGCAACGAGCTGCTCATCACCGGAGACATCGCCGGGATCGACCTGGAGTGACAAGGGGGGGACGGGGATGCTGCAGCGGCTGGTGAATCTCCTGCGGGGGAGTGTGTGCCTGGAGGTGGAGGGGGCTTTCCCCGAGCGGTTCCTCAACCTGTGCGCCCAACGGGGCATCCTGTTCTGGCGGGTGGAATGGCTTGAGACTACTCGACTGCGGGTGACGGTGACCCGTGGGGGGAGCCGCCAGGCTCTGCTGCTGGGGGACCGGGTGTTGTGCAGTGTCACCCCGGTGGGACGAAAGGGACTGCCCTATTTTCTGGCCCGGTTCCGCCGGCGGTATGCCTTTCTGGTGGGGCTCACCCTGTCCGCCCTGGCGGTGTGTATCCTGTCCGCCTTTATCCTCACCATCGAGGTGAAGGGCAATGTGAACGTGACCACGGCGGAGATCCTCACCGAACTGCGGCGACAGGGCTTGGGCGTGGGGGCCTTTGGTCCCGCCCTGGACGAGCGGACCATCGGCAACAAGGTGATGCTCCAGCTGCCAGAGCTGTCCTGGCTTTCCATCAATCTGTACGGTATCCGGGCGGAGGTGCTGGTGCGGGAGGCGGTGCCCGCCCCGGAGGTGGCGGACGAGAGCCAGACCGGCAGCATTGTTGCCACCGCCTCGGGGATTATCATCAAAATCGACGCCCTCTCGGGAGACGCC
Organism: Pseudoflavonifractor phocaeensis; assembly: GCF_016901955.1. Classification (GTDB taxonomy): domain Bacteria; phylum Bacillota; class Clostridia; order Oscillospirales; family Oscillospiraceae; genus Flavonifractor; species Flavonifractor phocaeensis_A. Next base: position 47,554 of record NZ_JACJLC010000011.1, on the reverse strand, counting down.
CTGGTGAAGCCGGGAGACACGGTGGTGGCGGGGGAGACCCTGATCTCGGGTACCGTCCGGCTGGAGTCCGCCCCCTATAGCGCGGACCCCTATATGGGCTCCTACCAGGTGCGGGCCTCCGGACAGGTGTGGGCCAGGACCTGGCGGACCCTCACCGCCCGCATCCCGCTGGAGGCCCAGGTTAAGGCGTACACCGGAGAGGAGTACACCCGGTGGATTTTTACCTGCTTCGGCAGGGATACGGTTTTTTCCGGAAAGGGTGGAATTTCTTTTGACAGGTATGATAAAATAAGGAACACTTGGAACCTGACCCTCCCCGGCGGCCGGGAGATGCCCCTGGCCGTGATCCGGGAGACCTGTCGGGCCTACCAGCTGGAGACCGCCCCCGTGGACCGGACGGCGGCGGAGGAGCTGCTGCAAGAGCGGCTGCTCACCCAGCTGGAGGAGCTGACGGGGGAGGGGGAGATTGTCTCCACATCCTATTCCGCAGTGGAGCGGGAGGGGATGCTGGAGGTCACCCTCCGGGCAGAGTGCCGGGAAGAGATCGGACGGTTTGCGCCCGACCCCATTACACAAGAAAACGAGGCCGATCCATGACAGAACAGACCATCAATATTGAGCGGATGGAGGACGTCATCGACGTCTTTGGATCCTTTGACGAGAATATCAAGCTCATTGAGAGCGAACTGGGTGTGACGGTGGTGAGCCGGGGCGACCAGCTGAAGATCTCCGGCGAGGCGGAGGCCGTGATGCACGCCGTGAAGGCGGTGGAGGGCCTGCTGGGCCTGGCGGGACGGAAGGAGACCATCACCGAGCAGAACGTGCGCTACATCATCAATCTGGTGCGGGCGGGCAACGAGTCCCACATCAACGATATCGCCCGGGATGTTTTGTGCGTCACCGCCAAGGGCAAGCCCATCAAGGCCAAGACCCTGGGCCAGAAGCGGTACGTGGACGCCATCAAGAAAAACACCATTACCCTGGGCATCGGCCCGGCGGGCACCGGCAAGACCTATCTGGCGGTGGCCGCCGCCGTGGCCGCCTTCCGGGACAAGCAGGTCAACCGTATCATTCTGACCCGGCCCGCCGTGGAGGCGGGGGAGCGGCTGGGGTTCCTCCCCGGCGACCTGCAATCCAAGGTGGACCCCTACCTGCGGCCCCTGTACGACGCCCTGTTTGAAATGCTGGGGCCTGAGACCTATCAGAAATATGTGGAACGGGGCAACATTGAGGTGGCCCCCCTGGCCTACATGCGGGGCCGCACCCTGGACGACTCCTTCATCATCCTGGACGAGGCCCAGAATACCAGCCGGGAACAGATGAAGATGTTCCTGACCCGCTTGGGCTTTGGCTCCAAAATCGTCATCACCGGGGACATCACCCAGATCGACCTGCCCCGGGATACGGTCTCCGGCCTGAAGGAGGCCATGCGGGTGCTGGACGGGGTGGAGGACATCGCCATCTGCAAGCTCAACGAGTCCGACGTGGTGCGCCATGTCATCGTCCAGCGAATCATCAAGGCCTACGAGGCCGACGAAAAGCGCCGGGCCAAAAAAGAGGGACGAAAAAATGAAGCATGAGCTCATCATTGAGACTGAGGTGGAGGGCGCGGAGGAGTATGCCGACCTGCTGCGGCAGGTGATCCCCGCCGCCCTGGAGGCCCAGGGGGTGGACGTGCCCTGGGAGGTGGACGTGCTCTTCACCGACGACGAGGGGATCCACCAGATCAACCTGGAGCAGCGGGGGGTGGACAGGCCCACCGACGTGCTCAGTTTTCCCATGTTTGACCTGCGGCCCGGGGAGCTCCCCACAGCGGAGGACGCCGACCCGGGCACCGGACTGGTGCCTCTGGGGGACATGGTGCTCTCCCTGGAGCGGGCAAAGGCCCAGGGGAAGGAATTCGGCCACGGTACCCGTCGGGAGGTGGCCTATCTGGCCGTCCACTCGGCGCTCCACCTGCTGGGGTACGACCACATGGACGAGGGCCCAATGAAAGCCCGGATGAGAGCGCGGGAGGAGGCCATCCTGGGCCAGCTGGGCATTGGCCGGGACTAATCGCAAACCCCTGCGGCTGAAGGGATATGATTACAGCTTTTCTGACGATCTGTGTCAAAAATCGGCGGTGTGTCCTGGGACGGGTTGTAGGGGCCGATGTCCTCATCGGCCCGCAGGTACAGCTTACGCACAAGGGGCAGGCCGTGCGGGACGTATTGGTACAGATGCCACAGGTGGACAAATTTGTTGTGATGCCCAATCACATCCACATGATCGCCTGCCTGGAGGGTGGGCCGATGGGGACATCGGCCCCTACAGGCGGGATCCCGGCACTGGTGCGTTATTTCAAACGGCAGGTGACACTGCGCTTGGGAGAGACACTCTGGCAGCGCAGCTATTACGACCACATCATCCGCAATGAGGCGGATTATCTCCGTATCTGGAACTATATCGACACCAATCCCGTCCAATGGCGGGAGGATGAATACTACATCAAAAATGCTCAAGAAAGTTGAGGATCACCTATGGAAATCAAAAAATCCGGCATGATAAGCATTGTGGGGCGGCCCAACGTGGGCAAGTCCACCCTGACCAACGCCCTGGTGGGGGAGAAGATCGCCATCGTCTCCAACAAGCCCCAGACCACCCGCAACCGCATCAGCGCGGTGGTCAACCGGGGCGACTGTCAGTATGTCTTTCTGGACACCCCTGGTCTCCACAAGGCCCGTACCCGGCTGGGGGACTACATGGTGAAGGTGGTCAAGGAGAGCGTGGCCGACGTGGACGCCATCCTGCTGCTGGTGGAGCCCATTCCCCACATCGGCGGGCCGGAGGCCGAGCTCATCGCCCGCATCAAGGGGCTGGGGGTGCCTTCCATCCTGGTCATCAACAAGATGGACACGGTGGAGAAGGAGGCCCTGCTGGCCGTCATGCAGACCTACGGCCAGGCCCACGACTTCAACGCCATCCTGCCCATCTCCGCCAAGCAGAACGAGGGCGTGAATGAGCTGCTGGACCTGCTGGCCGAGTTCCTACCCGAGGGGCCCCAGCTCTTCCCCGACGACATGGTTACCGACCAGCCAGAGCGGCAGGTGTGCGCTGAGATCATCCGGGAAAAGCTGCTGCTCTGCCTGGATAAGGAGATCCCCCACGGTACCGCCGTGGAGATCACCCGCTTCTCCGAGCGGGACAACGAGATCATCGACCTGGATGCCACCATCTACTGCGAGAAGGCCAGCCACAAGGGCATCATCATTGGCAAGGGCGGCGCCATGCTCAAGAAGATTTCCACCCTGGCCCGCACCGACATCGAGGCCTTTATGGGCACCAAGGTGTTCCTCCAGACCTGGGTGAAGGTGAAGGAGGGCTGGCGGGACAACCTGAATCTTATCCATAACTTCGGCTACCGAGACGAGTGAGATGCACATCACCACACAGGGCCTGGTGTTGCGGGAGGTCAACTACAAGGAGGCCGACAAGATCCTCACCGTCCTCACCGCCGAGGGAGGCAAGCGCACCGTAAAGGCCCGGGGCTGCCGGCGGAAGAGCAGTCCCCTGGCGGCCTCCGCCCAGCTGCTGGTCTACTCCGACATGACCCTCTTTGCCTACAAGGACCGCTATACCCTCAACGAGGCCGAATCTCTTCGGCAGTTTTGGCATATGCGGGGTGATCTGGAGCTGCTGGCCCTGGGTTCCTACTTCGCTGAGGTGATGGAGGCGGTGTCGGTGGAGGGCCGGCCCGACCCCGCCGCCCTGTCCCTGATTTTGAACTCCCTCCACGCCCTGGACAAGCTGGATCGCCCCCAGGCCCTGGTGAAGGGGGCCTTTGAACTGAAGCTCATGTGCCTGGAGGGCTATGAGCCCCTGGCCGACGCCTGCGCCGTCTGCGGCAGACCGGACCCGGAGGGGCCCATGCTTCACCTGACAGAGGGGGTGCTCCACTGCGCCGCCTGCAAGCGGGAAGTGGGGGAGGGCCAGTCCCTTCCCCTTACCCAGGGAGCCCTGGCCGCCCTGCGCCACATCGTTTACGGCGACCCCAAGCGGCTGTTTTCCTTTGCACTGGACGCGGACGGCCTGGCCTGCCTTGCCCAGGTGTGCGAGGGGTTCCTGCGCACCCAGCTGGACCGGGGCTTTCGCACCCTGGACTTTTATCACGAACTGAAAGCGGGGATGTAAGATGGAACTGTACGTAGCCGACGCCTTCACCACCACACGCTTTTCCGGCAACCAGGCGGGGGTGGCCCTGCTGGGGGAGGGGGACTTCCCGGAGGAAAGACTGATGCGGGCCCTGGCCGGGGAACTGAAGCACTCGGAGACCGCCTTTGTGCGGCAGACCGGGGAAAAGAGCTTCCACATCCGCTACTTTACTCCCGCCGAGGAGGTGGACCTGTGCGGCCACGCCACCATTGCCGCCTTCACCGTCCTGCGGGATACCGGGGCTATTGCCCCCGGGGACTACGCCCTCCACACCCGCTCCGGGGATCTGGAGATCGGGGTGGGGGCCGACGCCGTGTGGATGGATATGGCCGCACCCAAGGACGGCCGGGGCTTCTCGGAGGAGGAGCAGGCAGAACTGTACGCCGCCTACGGCCTGACCCTGGCTGACCGTCCGGAGGGCCTGGAGGCCCAGGCGGTGAGCACCGGCCTGATGGATATCCTGTTGCCTGTCAAGGACCTGGAAGCCCTGGACCGGGCGGCGCAGAATGAGGCTGAGGTCACCCGCCTGTCCCAACACTATGACGTGGTGGGTGTGCATATGTTCTGCCCCCACACCCTGGGCGCCGCCGCCCACTGCCGCAACTTCGCCCCTCTATATGCCATCCCGGAGGAGGCGGCCACCGGCACCTCCAACGGGGCGCTGACCTACTATCTGTACCGCCGGGGGCTCATCCGGGCCGGGGCGGACAACCGCTTTGTCCAGGGGGAGAAGATGGGCAAGCCCTCTGAGATCTTGAGCCGCATCATCGAGGATGAAAACGGTGTCAAAATCCGGGTAGGCGGGCGGGCCCTGCTGACCTTGAAATGCCAACTGCTGGGATAACGGCGGGCCGATGAGGACATCGGCCCCTACATCCCGTGGATACGAAACCGATGATTTGGAGAACCGTATGACCGATTTATTTGAAAAATCCATTCAAACCCTGGAGCTGCCCCGGGTGCTGGAAAAACTGGCTGAGCAGGCGGTGACCCAGGAAGGCAAGGACCGCTGCCTGGCCCTGCGGCCCTTCACCGACGAGGACGACGTGCGCCGGGCTCTGGACGAGACTACCGCTGCGGTGAACATGACCGCCCTCCGGGGTTCCCCCTCCTTTTCCGGGGTGAAACCCGTCCGGGCTTCTCTCCAGCGGGCCGACATGGGGGGCGCTCTCAATACCCGGGAGCTGCTGGACATTGCCGCCGTCCTCCGCTCCGCCCGCTCCGCCAAGGAGTACGGCGAGGGGGAGGGAAACAGGAGCACCACCTGCATCGACCACCTGTTCCGCTCCCTGACGGCCAACCGCTTCCTGGAGGAGCGGATCACCGGGGCCATCGTGGGGGAGGACGAGATTGCCGACGCCGCCAGCCCCGAGCTGGCCGCCATCCGCCGCCATATCCGGGCCACTGCCTCCAAGGTGCGGGACATTCTCAACAAGCTCATCTCCTCCAACCAGGCCAAGTATCTCCAGGAGGCCATCATCACCCAACGCAACGACCGGTTTGTGGTGCCGGTGAAGTCGGAGCACAAAAACGACGTGCCCGGCCTGGTCCACGACGTGTCCTCCTCGGGCTCCACCTTCTTCATCGAGCCCATGGGGGTGGTGAAGGCCAACAACGAGCTGCGGGAGCTCCAGGCCAAGGAGGAGAAGGAGATCGAGCGCATCCTGGCCGAGCTGTCCGCCCAGTGCGCCCAGTTCAAGGAGGATATCGCCCAGGACTACGACCTTCTCATCTTCCTGGACGTGATCTTCGCCAAGGCCAGGCTGGCCTACCGGATGCGGGCGGGGGCTCCCCGGCTGGACCCCAAGGGTCTCTATCTGCGGAAAGCCCGCCACCCCCTGCTGGACCCCAACAAGGCGGTGGCCAACGACCTGATGCTGGGGGAGAGCTTTGACACCCTGGTCATCACCGGCCCCAACACCGGCGGCAAGACGGTGACCCTCAAGACCATCGGCCTTTTGACCATGATGGCTCAGTGCGGCCTCCACATCCCTGTGGGGGACAACAGCTGTGTAAAAGTGTTTAGCCGGGTGCTGTCCGATATCGGTGATGAGCAGTCCATCGCCCAGAGCTTGTCCACATTTTCCTCCCACATGGTGAATATTGTGGGCATTTTGCAGGAGGCCGACGAGAACACCCTCATCCTCTTCGATGAGCTGGGGGCGGGCACCGACCCCATCGAGGGCGCCGCCCTGGCCGCCGCCATCATCGAGTCCGCCCGGGAGATGGGGGCCCTGGTGGCCGCCACCACCCACTACGCCGAGCTGAAGGTGTACGCCATGACTACCCCCGGGGTGGAGAACGCCTCCTGTGAGTTTGACGTGGACTCCCTGGCCCCCACCTATCGGCTGCTCATCGGGATCCCCGGCAAGTCCAACGCCTTCGCCATCTCCGAGCGGTTGGGTCTGCCCAAAACGGTGATCCAAAAGGCCGCTGCCCGCATCGATGCGGAGAACGTGCGGTTTGAGGACGTGCTCACCCAGCTGGACGAGCAGCGCCATCAGATGGAGAAGGAGAAGGAGGCCGCCGCCAAACTCCGCCGGGAGATGGAGGAGACCGCCAAGGCCTCCCGGGAGTACAAGGCCCAGATGGAGGCCCAGCGGCAGAAAGCAGTGGAGAAGGCCCAGGCGGAGGCCAGGGCTATCCTGGACGAGGCCAGGGACACCGCCGACCAGGTGTTCAAGGAGCTCAACGATATGCGCCGCCGCCAGCGGAAGGAAGAGGACTGGCAGCGGATCAACGACGAGCGGGCCGGGCTGCGCCACCGGCTCAACGAGGCCGAGGGCAAGCTGGGCCAGCGGCCGGAGGAGCCCGCCCCGCCCCCCACCCGCCCGGCCCAGAAGGGCGACACGGTGGAGCTGGTAAAGATGGGCACCCAGGCCACGGTGCTCTCCGTCAACAAGGACGGTTCCCTCCAGCTCCAGGCCGGTATTTTGAAGATCACCGCCAAGCAGGACGAGGTTCGTGTGGTGGAGGGGGAGAGCGTCAAGGCCGCCAAGAAGGTGGTGGCCCGGGCGGAGCACAAGCTGCGCTCCATGGGCGCCTCCCCGGAGGTGGATCTGCGGGGCATGATGACCGACGAGGCCATCGGGGCCCTGGACCTTTTCCTGGACAACGCCGTGCTGGGGCGGCTCAACGAGGTGCGTATCATCCACGGTAAGGGCACCGGCGCGGTGCGCAAGGCGGTGCGGGAGCACCTCAAGCGCAGCCGGTATATCAAGTCCTTCCGCCCCGGCCGCTACGGCGAAGGTGAAGACGGTGTGACCATCGCCGAGCTGCGGTAAAAGCACTGTGGATACAAATGGAAAAGTAACCGCTCGAATGCTGGTGAACATTCAAATTTTGGGGCTGGAGAAGATTGTTCCTTGGATTTTGTGCATTTTGTCATTGACGGTTTGGGATAAATTTGCTATCCTATAATACGAAGTATGCGAATGCATCTTGGGGGGAAAAACGCTATGTATATGAAAGAGGCAGTTGTGAACAACCAGGTCGGCCTGCACGCCAGACCGGCTACGTTCTTCATCCAGAAGGCCAATGAGTTCAAGAGCTCCATCTGGGTGGAGAAGGACGAGCGCAGAGTCAACGCCAAGAGCCTGCTGGGTGTGCTTTCTCTTGGGATTGTCAAGGGGACTTCCATTAACCTCATTGCCGACGGCCCCGACGAGAAGGAGGCCGTTGAGGCTCTCATCGAGCTGATCTCTTCCAACTTCTCCGAGTAAGCGACCAAAGCGAAAGAAAAAAGCGCCGCGTCAGCGGCGCTTTTTTTGACCTGTGGACAGACTGTTTGTACGGGCGGTGCGCAATTACCCCGTAGGGCTGCCATATATGGCAGCCACAGTTCGGCAGAAAGGAGGGCATACTGCTTCTATCATGACCTTTGACGAATTAAAAGAAAAAGCACATGCCCCATCCCCCCAAAAGCGCGGGGCGCTTTTGGGGACCCCCAGGGGATGATTTGACATCCTCGGCGGAAATGAATTCCGCCTGCGGGGAGGTTTGGCCGACGGCCAAACGCTCGGACGGTGCAAAGCGCCGGGTCGCTGGCGCTCCCAGCGGCAGGGCATGGCAAGCCCGGGTAGAAAGGAGGGCGTGACGCTTCTATTATGACCTTCGATGAATTAAAAGAGAAAGCACATGCCCTGCCGCTGAAGCCGGGCGTGTATATCATGCAGGACAAGAAGAATACTGTCATCTACGTGGGCAAGGCCAAGGCCCTGAAAAACCGGGTGAGCCAGTACTTTGCCAATCTGGCCGCTCACACGGAAAAGACAAGGGCCATGGTGAGCCAGATCGACCACTTTGACGTGATCGTCGCTGACTCGGAGTTTGAGGCCCTGGTCCTGGAGAACTCTCTCATCAAGCGCCATCAGCCCCGGTACAACATCCTGCTGAAGGATGACAAGGGCTACCCCTACATCCGCCTGACAGTGAAGGAGGAGTACCCCAAATTCTCCTTGGCAAACAAGGTGGCTGAGGACGGGGCCCGGTACTTCGGCCCCTATGGCAGCCGGGGGAATACCCAGAACATCATCGACGCTTTGCGCATCGCCCTAAAACTTCCTTCCTGCAACCGGAAGTTCCCCCGGGACATTGGCAAGGAGCGGCCCTGCCTCAATTACCACATGGGCCAGTGCGACGGCTACTGCCGGCCGGACATGGACCAGAACCGCTACCGGGAGACCATCGACCAGGCCGTCCGCCTGCTGGAAGGGAAATTCCAGGAGGTGGGGGATGAGCTGAAGGCGGAGATGGAGCAGGCGGCGGAGGAACTGCGGTTCGAGAAGGCTGCTGAGCTGCGGGACCGGTATAAGGCCATTGAGCTGCTGGGCAAGCGGCAGAAGGTAGTGGCAGGCTCCCTGGCGGACACTGACGTGGTGGGCTTTTACAAGGGGGAGGCTACCCGCAGCTGCTTTGTGGTGCTCCACTTCGTGGAGGGAGAGCTGGCCGCCAAGGACTGGGACCTCATCGACACCCCCATGGAGGAGGACACGGCGGACATCCTGTCCGCTCTGGTGCGGCAGTACTATGGGGGAAGAGGGAATTTGCCCCGACAGATCCTGCTGCCCTGTGAGCTGGAGGACGAGGTGCCTTTGACCCGTATGTTCTCCGAGGCGGCGGGACGGAAGGTAGAACTGGTGACTCCCCAGCGGGGCGCCAAAATGGATCTGATCCGCCTGGCCAACACCAACGCGGTGGAAGAGGTGGAGCGGTGGACCACCCGGGAGGAGCGGCAGAACAAGCTGCTGGAGCTGCTGGGGGCTATGCTGGGTCTGGAAGGCCCGCCCCGGCGGATGGAGTCCTACGACATCTCCAACCAAGGGGCTGACGACATTGTGGCGTCCATGGTGGTGTATGTAAATGGTAAGCCCCTGAAGCGGGACTACCGCCGCTTCAAGCTACGGAACATGGACGGCCCCGACGACTATGCCTCCATGGACCAGGTGCTCCGCCGCCGGTTCCAGCGATATCTGGACGGAGACGAGAAGTTCTCGGACAAACCCGACCTGCTCCTTATCGATGGCGGCGAAACCCACGCCAAAGTGGCGGTGGGGGTGCTGCAAGATCTGGGTCTCACCATTCCGGTATTCGGCATGGTGAAGGACGACCGCCACCGCACCCGGGCTCTGGTGACCCCTGACGGTCGGGAGATCGGCATCCAGGGAAACCAGGCCATCTTCTCCCTCATCGGCCAGATCCAGGAGGAGACCCACCGCTTTGCCATCGAGTTCCACCGCCAGCAGCAGAACCAGCGGATGAAGGGCTCGGTGCTGGACGGGATCCCCGGTGTGGGGGAGAAACGGCGGGCTGATCTGCTCAAGCACTTCAGGAGTGTAAAAAAAATTCGGGAGGCTACCCAGGCCCAGCTGGCGGAGGTGGTGCCCAAAAATACCGCCCAGGCGGTGTATGACTATTTTCATCCGAAAGGGGAAGAGACCACATGAGAGTGATCACTGGCATCGCCCGGGGCCGGAAGCTGAAGGAGCTGCCCGGTATGGAGACCCGGCCAACCACCGATAAGGTCAAGGAATCGGTGTTCAATATTGTCCAGTTTGACATTGAGGGCCGACGGGTGCTGGACCTGTTTGCCGGCACCGGCCAGATGGGCATCGAGGCCCTGTCCCGGGGGGCGGCCCACTGCACCTTTGTGGATCTGCGGAAGGAGGCCGCCGCGGTGGTGCGGGAGAACCTGGCTCATACCAAACTGTCGGAGAACGGCAAGGTGATCCAGGGAGATTATCTGGCCTTTCTCACCGGGTGCCGGGAAAAATTTGACCTGGCTTTCCTGGATCCGCCATACAATACCGGCATGCTGGAACAGGCTCTGGCCACCATCGCCAAGATTGACATCATGACGGAACATGGTATAATAGTCTGCGAAAGCCCGGCAGAGGCTGTGCTGCCGGAGCTTCCCCCGCCCTATGTGATGGGGCGGCAGTATCGCTATGGCAAGATCAAGCTGACCCTATACCATCGCGCCGGCGGCGACAGGATGTGAGACCCTTATGAAAACGGCGATCTACCCCGGCAGTTTTGACCCCATTACCTTGGGGCATCTGAACATCATCAAGCGGGCGGCGGTGTGCTTTGACCGGCTCATCGTGTGCGTGCTGGTCAACTCTGAGAAGATCAACCGGGGAATGTTTACCCCGGAGGAGCGGGTGGAGCTCATCCGCAAGGTGGTGGCCAAGCTGCCCAACGTGGAGGTGGACTGCTCTTCCACTCTGTTGGCGGAGTACGCCCGGCAAAAGAAAGCCTGTACCCTGGTGAAGGGGCTGCGGGCGGTATCCGATTATGAGAATGAGCTACAGATGGCTCTGATCAACCGTAAGCTCAACCCTCGGCTGGAGACTATGTTTTTGCCCTCCAGCGCCAAGTACACCTACGTCAGCTCCAGTGTGGTGAAAGAAATGGGCCGCTATGGAGCCGACCTCTCGGACTTTGTACCCCGGGAGATCATTGAGGACGTGCAGAAAAAAATCGAGAGCGGGAGGGAAGCGTAATGGCTACCGGCGTGGAAGAATTACTGGACATGCTCTATGAGATGATCGAGGATGCCAAGAACATGCCTCTGAGCAGCGACAAGTGTATCCTGGAACGGGATAAGGCGCTGGATCTTCTGGACGAAGTGCGGGGCCAGTTCCCCATGGAGCTCAGCGAGGCGAAGAAGCTGCTGGCCGCCCGGACGGAGTACATCAACTCTGCCAAGCGGGAGGCTGAACTGATCCGCAAGCAGGCAGAAGATCAGGCCCGTCAGATGGTGTCGGAAAATGAACTGCTGGCCCAGACCAAGCAGAAGGCCAATGAGATGATCCGCACCGCCGAGGAGCGTAGCCGGGATCTGCGCAAGGCGGCCAACGACTACTGCGAGGATGCCCTCCGCCGCACCGAGGAGGCTGTGGCCGAGGCCTACGACGAGATCAAAAAGTCCCGGGCCCGGTTCCGGGCGGTGTCCGGCGGCGCGCCCGCCCAAACCGGCCGCCAGCCCTATGATGCGGAAGCTGACGCATGACTTCAGCAACCGTCCCGCCGTTACGGCGGGGCGGTTTTTTTATGGGTAGCCTCATTTACATAATACCATAAAATTGTGACTTTTTTTATGCCGTACCACAAGGTATGGTGCTTTTTGTTCCAGATTTGTAACCGAAAAGACTCGAACGTATGTTTTGCTGCCGAAATTCACAGGTTTCCCGGGGAAAAAGGGGGCTTTTGTAGTTAAAAAAGAGTAAAAAACTATTGCAATTCTGTAACGGAGCATTTATACTGAAGAAGACGGTGGAGCGAAATGGAGCGTTTACCCGCTAAAATCCACCAAAGTGGAGGGGAGTGAAGGGCGTGACCGGCACCTATGAGCACAGCATCGATGCCAAGGGACGTCTGTTCATTCCCGCCAAGCTCCGGGAGGAGCTGGGGGTTACCTTTTATCTGGCCATGGGCGTGGATGCCTGCCTGGCCATCTATCCCCAGTCCACCTGGGATAGGTTTACAGAAAAGTTCTCCTCCCTCCCCATGAGCCAGTCCAAGGCCATGCGCCCCCTCTTTGCCAACGCCGCCAAGTGCGAACTGGACAGCCAGGGTCGCATCGTGGTCCCCCAGAAGCTGCGGAAATACGCGGGTCTGGACAAGGACGTAGTTATCATCGGTGTGAACGACCGGGCCGAGATCTGGAGCGCCGATGCCTGGCAGGCCCAGGAGGAAGAGGAAATGACGCCGGAGAAAATGTCCGCCTGTATGGCGGCCCTGGGGTTCTGATATGAGTGAACAGGTGTTTTCCCATAAGCCGGTACTGCTGGCGGAATGTATCCAGGCCCTGAACCTCCGCCCGGAGGGAATCTATCTGGACGGTACCCTGGGCCGGGCAGGCCACAGTCGGGAGATTGCCAAGTCCCTGACCACCGGGCGGCTCATCTGTGTGGATCGGGATCAGGCCGCCCTGGACGCCGCCCGGGAGCGGTTGGCCCCCTGGCTGGACAAGGTGTCTCTGGTCCACAGCAATTTCTGTGAGCTGGACGCCATTCTGGACGGCCTGGAGCTGGACGGAGTGGACGGTATGCTCTTTGATTTGGGGGTATCCTCTCCCCAGCTGGACGACGCCGCCCGAGGGTTTTCCTACATGGCGGACGCCCCCCTGGACATGCGGATGGACAAGTCGGACAGCCTCACCGCCCGCACAGTGGTGAACCAGTGGCCTCAGGAGGAACTGCGGCGCATCCTGTGGCAGTACGGGGAGGAGCGGTATTCCTCCGCCATTGCCGGGGCCATTGCCCGGGCAAGAGAGCGAAAACCCATTGAGACCACCCTGGAGCTGGTGGAGATCATCAAAAGCGCCATGCCGGCGGCTGCCCTGCGGGAAAAGCAGCATCCGGCTAAGCGATCCTTTCAGGCCATCCGCATCGCGGTGAACGATGAGCTTGGGGCGGTGGACAGGATGATACGGGCGGCGGTGCCCCGGCTGAACCGGGGAGGCCGGCTGGCGGTCATCTCCTTCCACTCCCTGGAGGACCGCATTGTGAAAAACGGTATGGCTGAATTTGCCAAGGGCTGCACCTGCCCGCCTGACTTCCCTGTGTGTGTGTGCGGGAAGTCGCCTCAGATCAAGCTGATTACCAGAAAGCCTATTGTTTCGGGGGCAAAAGAGCTGGAGGAAAACCCCAGGGCCCGCAGCGCCAAGCTGCGGGTAGCAGAGAAGCTGTGAAACAAGGCTGAGTTTACGAATGAGAATGGAGTGGAGCAGGCATGGCGACTGCCGCTAAGCGCAGAAGATATTCCAAGTATGACACCATCCCCTATGACCTGTACGACGGCTCGGCAGTCCGTCAGCTGGAACAGGAGCAGGAAATCCTCCAGCCCCGCCCGCTGGTCCGACCCAGGGAGCGCACCGTTGCCCGGCCAAAGATCCGGGTGCGGGAGGCCGGCATGGTATCCCCCTTTGCCATCGTGGGTTTTGCCGCGGTGGCGGTGTTTGCGGTGCTGTTGCTGTTTAGCTATGTGGAACTGTCTGTGATCTCAAACCAGGTGGTGTCCCTGCGCTCCGACCTGACCACTTTACAGACCGAGGAGGCTAAATTGCGGGCCCAATATGAGTTGGCTTACGACCTGGACGCCATTGAGGAGAGCCTGACCGCTAACGGCGCCATGGTTAAGCCTCAGAATGGACAAATCATCTATGTGGATCTGTCCGAGCCCGACAGCGTGACTTATTTTGACGGGGAGACCCCAGCCACTGGCTTGGCGGGCGCCCTGACGGGACTCCAGTCCATTTTTACTCAGGTGGTGGAATATTTTAGCTGACCACCGCCATATAATCCATTGACACCGGAAAGCGCGCAAAGATATCTGAGAGACAAGAGATACAAGAGAGGGCGTAAGAAAAGAAATTTTCTTACGCCCTTCTGCGATATTTACCCGAGCGAGGTGAGCCGTTTATGGCACAGAGAAATAGAGGACGCCGGATCATCCGGCAAAAGCCCGACCGCAAGGCAAACCGAGTGATTTTTATCCGCAGCCTGATTTTGATGGGGGTGTTCGGTTGCCTGGCCTTCCTGCCCTTGTTTGTAAAGCTGTGGCAGCTCCAGATCACCGACCATGACTATTATCAGGAGCTGGCGGTAAAGCAGCAGACCAGGGACAGCACCGTCACTGCCAACCGGGGCACAATCTATGACAGCAACGGCACCGTGCTGGCCATGAGCGCCACGGTGTACAACATCCAGCTCTCTCCAAACGACCTCCGGGAGACCCAGGAGACCTATCGGGAAAAGGTGGAGAAGGCTCAGGAGAGCGGCGGCTCGCTCCCCGATTACCCAGAACCTACCAATGAGTTCATTGCCTCCAATCTGGCGGCCATCCTGGACCTGGACGAGGCGGATATCCTTCGCCGGCTGGAGAAGGACTCCCAGTATGAGATGATCAAATGGCGGGTGGATACCGAGGAGTCGGACGCGGTGCAGGAGTTCATCACTGAGAACCACCTGTCTCACGGTATCTATCTCATGCCCACCAGCAAGCGGTACTATCCCAAGAACAGCCTGGCTGCCCAGGTCATCGGCTGGGTCAACCCCAACATGGATAACGTGGGGGCCTACGGCCTGGAGGCCCAGTTCGAGGATGAGCTGTCCGGCCAGACCGGGCGGATCGTCACCGCCAAGGACGGCAACGGCACTGAGCTGCTTTACCGCTTTGAGGACTACTACGACGCCATGGACGGCAACGACCTGACCCTCACCCTGGACGCCACCATCCAGTCTTTCTGCGAGAGCGTGGTTCAGGAGGGGGTGGAGCAGTTCGAGGTCCAGAACGGGGCCTTCTGCCTGGTGATGGACCCCAACACCGGGGCCATCCTGGCCTGGGCCAACTCCCCCACCTATGACCTGAATGACCCCTGGGAGATCAGCGACCCAGTGCTTCTCCAGTACATCGAGGACGTGAAGAGTGGGGCCTACACCGAGGAGGAGGCCTACCAGAAGGCCCTGGCCGAGGGCTGCACCCAGGAGGAGGCCTACGACAAGGCGGTGGACGCGGCGGTGGGGAACGCCCAGCTGAGCCAGTGGCGCAACAAGGCCATCAACGACACCTACGAGCCGGGCTCCACCTTCAAGTCCATGGTGCTGGCCGCCGCCCTGGAGGAGGGCGTGGTAACCGAGAGCGACCACTTTTACTGCTCGGGCAGCGTGATGGTGGAGGGCTACGGCAGCCCCATCAAATGCTCCAACCGGTCCGGCCACAAGGATCAGGACCTGGCCACGGCGGTGGCCAACTCCTGTAACCCGGCCTTCATCGAGATCGGCCAGCGGCTGGGGGCGGAGAAGTTCTACGACTATCTGGAGGACTTTGGCTTCCTGGGTCCCACCAACATTGACGTCCAGGGTGAGTCGGCCTCCGGCGGCCAGATCATCTGGAGTCGTGAGTCCTTTACCAACGTGGACCTGGCGGTGGCCTCCTTCGGCCAGCGGTTCAATGTGACCCCCCTCCAGCTCATCACCGCCGCCTCCGCTGTCATCAACGGCGGCCACCTGATGCAGCCCTATGTGGTGAGCCAGATCTCCGACTCCGACGGCAACGTGCTCCAGCACACTGAGCCCACCGAGGTGCGCCAGGTGGTCAGCGAGGAGACCAGCGCCCGGTGCCGGGCCATTCTGGAAAAGGTAGTGGACGGGGGCACCGGCAAGAACGCCGCCGTAGAGGGCTACCGCATCGGCGGCAAGACCGGCTCCTCCGAGACCACCGAGACCGGCCGCACCATCGTGTCCTTCCTGGGCTTCGCCCCCGCGGACGATCCCCAGGTGGTGGTTCTGCTGGCCTACGACAATCCAAAACCCGTCTCTCCCGGGGCCAACGTCACCTCCGGCGGCTGGTACATCGGCGGCGGCAGCATGGCCGGCCTGAAGGCGGGCGAGCTGCTGGAAGATATTCTGGACTATCTGGGGGTGGAGAAGTCCTATTCCGCCACCGACGACGTGCTGGTGCCAGACGTCACCGGCATGACGGTGGAGCAGGCCACCGAGGCCCTCAAGCAGAACAACCTGACCCTGCGCACCGTGGGCGAGGGGGACACCATCACCGGTCAGATCCCCGCCAACGGGGCCTCCATCCCGGGCGGCAGCCAGGTGGTGGTCTACCTGGGGGTGGATGTGCCCACCGATCAGGTGCAGGTGCCCAATGTGATCGGCCTCACCGCCGAGCAGGCCCAGGCCAAGCTGGCGGAGGTGGACCTGTATCTGCGGGTCAGTGGAGCCTCCCAGTACGGGGACAATGTGGTGTCCTATGAGCAGTCCGTGACGGCGGGTACCCTGGTGGACCGGGGCAGTACCATCGAGGTGCGCTTCAACGACGCCACTGCCAGCGGGGAAGGCCTGTAAGCTCTGAAGCATTGGAAAGTGGGGTGTGAGCATGAAACTGGATGAGGTATTGGCCGGCGTGGAACTGACCGACCGGCAGATACAGGATGTAGAACTGACCGGGATCTGCTATGACACCCGAGACATGACCCCCGGCTGCCTCTTCGTGGCCCTGCCGGGGTATAAGACCGACGGACATCGCTTCATCCAGGAGGCTCTGGACCGGGGGGCGGCGGCAGTGCTCTGTCGCCGCCCCCCGGCGGAAGAGGGCCCCTGGCTGGTGACCCCGGACCCGAGAGCTGCTCTGGCGGCGGTGTCCGCCAACTGGTTTGGCCACCCGGCCCGGGCGCTGACGGTGCTGGCGGTCACCGGCACCAACGGCAAGACCACCACTACCTACCTGCTGAAAGCCATGCTGGAGGGGGTGCTGGGGGCCAAGGTGGGCCTTATCGGCACCAATCAGAACATGATCGGGGAGAAGATCCTGCCCGCCCACCGCACCACCCCGGAGTCCTGGGAGGTGCAGAAGCTGCTGCGGGACATGTCGGATGCCGGCTGCACCCATGTGGTGATGGAGGCCTCCTCCCATGCCCTGGTGCTCCACCGGCTGGATGGCATCCGGTTCGCCGCCGGCATCTTCACCAACCTGACCCAGGATCACCTGGACTTCCACAAGACCATGGAGGATTACCGGGCGGCCAAGGGGCTGCTCTTCCGCCAGTGCGGCCGCGCTGTCCTCAATCTGGACGACGAGGCGGGGCGGTACTACGCCGGTACCGTGACCTGTCCGGCGGTGACCTATTCCGAACGGCGGGACCAGGCCGATCTCACCGCCAAAAATCTGCGGCTCTTTCCCGACCGGGTGGAGTTCGAGGCGGTGACCATGGATGCCATTTCCCGGGTGCGCCTGCCCATCCCCGGGGGCTTTTCCATCTACAACGCTCTGGGGGTGCTGGCCTGCGGCCTGGCCCTGGGTCTCCCCCTGGGGGAGATGGCAGCTGCTCTGGCCAAAGCAAAGGGTGTCAAGGGCCGCATTGAGGTGGTGCCCGTCCCGGCAGATTATACCGTACTCATCGACTACGCCCATACCCCAGACGCCCTGGAGAATATCCTCACCACCGTCCGGGACTTCACCTCCGGCCGGGTGATCTGCTTGTTTGGCTGCGGGGGAGACCGGGACCGGTCCAAGCGGCCCAAAATGGGGGCCATTGCCGGTCAATTGGCCGACGTGGCGGTAGTCACCTCCGACAATCCCCGCACCGAGGATCCGGAGACCATCATTGGGGATATCCTGGCGGGGATGGCGAGCACGGGGGCGGAGCGCCATGTAGAACCAGACCGGCGAAAGGCCATCCCGCTGGCTCTGTCTCTGGCCCGGTCGGGAGACACGGTGGTGTTGGCGGGAAAAGGCCACGAGACCTACCAGGAGGTGGCGGGAGAGACACTCCACCTGGATGAGCGGGAAGAGATCGCCGCTTTTTTTCTGAGATGACCACACAATTTTGTTGCTTTTTGGAGTGGAATCCCCAGTGATTCTGTGGTAAAATACCACACTGGCCCATCATGGGCTGAAATCGAGCTGAGAGAGGCTTTGGAGGTTCAAAAGAGATGTTGAGGATCGTCATCAGCGTTTTGGTGGGATTCGCGGTGTCCGCCCTGGCGGGACGGGTGCTCATCCCCATGCTGCGGCGGATGAAGGCCGGCCAGTCCATCAAGGAGATCGGCCCCACCTGGCACATGTCCAAGCAGGGCACCCCCACTATGGGCGGGCTCATGTTTATCATCGGCATCGCCGTAGCGGTGGCGGCCCTGGGCTGGCAGGACTTTGCCGAAGGGAAATTTGGCGGCAGCTTTGTGTTCCTGTTCGCCCTGGTATTTGGCATCATTGGCTATATTGACGACTATTTTAAGGTAAAAAAGCACGAGAATACAGGCCTGACCGCGCCCCAGAAGTTTTTGCTCCAGCTAGCGGCGGCGGTGCTGTTCACCGTGCTCATGCGCAATTTCGGCTATCTCACTCCCGACCTGTATATCCCCTTCGCCAATGTGACGCTGTCGGTGTCCTGGCCGGTGTACATGGTGTTCGCCGCCTTCGTTATGGTGGGCTGCGTCAACGCGGTGAATATTACCGACGGCATCGACGGTCTGGCTGCCGGGGTCACCATGCCGGTGGCTCTCTTCTTCACCGCGGTGGCCTGGTGGTGGGGCCACACCGAGCTGGGAATTTTCTCCGGCGCCCTGTTGGGGGGCCTGGCGGGCTTCTTGATCTATAACTTCCACCCCGCCAAGGTATTCATGGGGGACACCGGTTCCCTCTTCCTGGGGGGCGCGGTGTGCGGCCTGGCCTTCGCCCTGGATGTTCCCCTGGTGCTCATCCCTGTGGGGATCATCTACATTGCGGAGACTCTGTCGGATATTATACAGGTTGGATACTTCAAGCTGACCCACGGCAAGCGGATCTTCCGCATGGCTCCTCTCCACCACCACCTGGAGATGGGGGGCTGGAGTGAGGTCAAGCTGTTCACGGTATTCACCGGGATCACCCTGGTGATGTGCGTGCTGTCATTCTGGGGGGTCATGTACCGCTGATCCCGCCCTGTTGAGGAGGTGGCAAGACCATGGTAAAGCAGCGCAGACGGGACCTGACAGTGATGCAGCAGCTGGCCCGGGGCCCTATCGACATCCCCTATCTGATGCTGGTGATTATCCTCACTGTCATCGGCGTCATCATGGTGTTTTCCTCCTCCTATCCCACCGCCATGAACGAGGGGCTGAGCCCCACCAACTACTTCGTCAAGCAGGCTACCTTCGGCGCCATCGGCCTGGCGGCCATGTTTGTGATCGCCAGGATCAACTACCAGACCTTCCGGGGGCTGTCGGTCTTTGTGCTGGGGATCTCCATTATTTTGCTGGTGCTGGTGCTCCCCTTCGGCTATGGCCGGAGCACCGTGGGTGCCCAGCGGTGGATCAGCCTGCCGTTCATCGGCGGCTTCCAGCCATCGGAGATCGCCAAGGTGGGTGTCATCATGTACTTTGCCGCCCGGCTGTCCAAGCGGAACACCGAAAAGCACCGACGGCTCCCCTCCCGCCATCCCCTCAGCGGGCTCCACGCCTGGTTGGATGAAAAAGGCGTGCTGGAGCCCATCCCCTACTTCATAATCCTTGGTCTGGTAGCGGTACTCATGCTGATGGAGCCCCACATGTCGGGCACCATCCTGGTACTGGTGGGCGGGGCCTCGGTACTTTTTGCCGCCGGCATCCGCCTTTACTGGTTCTTCGGCGGCGGCGCGGCAGCGGCTGCCGGTCTGTTCTTCATCATGACCCAGACCAGCTACATGGCCACCCGCCTGACCATCTGGAAGGACCCCTGGAACGACGGGGAGAACGGCCTGGGCAAGGGCTTCCAGCTCATTCAGTCCCTGTACGCCATCGGCTCCGGTGGCCTGCTGGGGGTGGGCCTGGGCAAGAGCCGCCAAAAATTCCTGTACCTGCCCGAGTCGGAAAACGACTATATCTTTGCCATTGTCTGCGAGGAGCTGGGTTTTCTGGGGGCGGCCATTGTCATTGTGCTGTTTATTCTGCTGGTGCTTCGGGGCTACTGGATTGCCGTCCACGCCCGGGACCGGTTTGGCGCTCTGTTGGTGGTGGGAATCACCACTCTGACGGCGGTGCAGGTGTTCCTGAACATCGCCGTGGTCACCAACCTGATCCCCTCCACCGGTATCTCCCTGCCCTTCTTCAGCTACGGCGGTACGGCATTGATGATCCAGTTGGCGGAGATGGGGATGGTGCTTTCTGTCTCAAGACAGATTCCGGCACCCAAACAAGAGTGACCCGGAACCCGATCAGAGGGTAGGGGCGACCTGCGGTCGCCCGCGGGCGGTCACAGACCGCCCCTACAATGCGAGGAGGAGTAACACAATGAAGATCCTCTTTACCTGCGGCGGCACGGCGGGCCATGTCAACCCAGCCGTGGCTTTGGCCCAGATGTTCCAGACCCGTAATCCGGGCTGTGAGGTGCTCTTTGTGGGGGCCGACCGGGGGATGGAGACCAAGCTGGTGCCCAAGGAGGGCTACCCCATTGAAACGGTGACCATCACCAGCTTCCGCCGGTCCCTCACCCCGGCGGCGGTGGGCCACAACATCAAGACTCTGCTGAACATGAACAAGTCCAGGAGGCAGGCCGATGCCATTCTGGACCGGTTCCGGCCCGATTTGGTGGTGGGTACCGGCGGCTACGCCTCCTACCCGGTGGTCCACGCGGCGGCGGCTCGGGGGATCCCCACCGCTGTCCACGAGTCCAACGCCGTTCCCGGCCTCACCACCAAGACCCTGTCCAAGGTGGTGGACGTGGTGATGGTAGGCTTTGAGGAGAGCCGGAACCACTATGACGACCCTTCCAAGGTGGTGGTCACGGGCACCCCGGTGCGGGAGGACTTCTTTCGCTATACCCGGAAGGAGGCCCGGGCCAAGCTGGGACTTACTGACGACAAGCCCTTGGTGGTGTCGGTGTGGGGCAGCCTGGGGGCCAGCGTCATGAACCAGCAGATCACCCGGTGCATTACCCTGGAGTGCGGGGAGGGCAATCCCTTCCGCCACATCCATGGAGCGGGGCGCAACTACCGGGAGGTCCTGGATATCCTGGAGAAGGTGGGAGTGGATCTGAAGGCCCACCCCCAGGTGGACGTGCGGCAGTACATCTATGACATGCCCCTGGTGATGGCGGCGGCCGACCTGGTGCTCTGCCGGGCGGGGGCCTCCACCATCGCGGAGGTGACCGCCATCGCCCGGCCGGCGGTGCTGGTGCCCTCCCCCAACGTGGTGGCAGACCACCAGACCAAGAATGCCTCGGTGCTGGCAAACGCCGGCGGAGCGGTGCTGTTGCCCGAGAGCCAATCCTCCGGAGAAACGCTGTACGCTCTGGTAAAGGAACTGCTGGCCGACCCTGCCCGGCGGGAGAACATGAGCCGGGCCCTCCGGCAGATGGGCTCCCCTGACGCGGCGGAGCGGATCTATCAGACCCTGGTCGCCCTGTTGGAAAAAAAGCAAAAATGAACCCCATTTTCATCCTCTGCATAGGATAGGGCACCTGAGTACCACGATCCTGACTGCGGAGGATGGAACCATGAGTACATATCTGATTGACGGCGGACGGCCTCTGGATGGCTCGGTGGCGGTCCACGGAGCCAAAAACAGCGTTTTGCCCATTCTGGCAGCTTGCCTGCTGGCCCCTGGTACCTGCGTCATCCAAAACTGCCCCCGCCTTACCGATGTGGAGGCCTCCCTGGCCATCCTGCGGCGGCTGGGCTGTAAGGCGGAGCGCCAAGGGGAGGCGGTGGTGGTGGACGCTACCGCCCCAACCGGCTGGGAAGTACCCGATAGCCTGATGCGGGAGATGCGCTCTTCCGTTATCTTTCTGGGGGCTATTCTGGGCCGGATGGGTCAGGCCAGACTGTGCGCTCCCGGAGGGTGCGAGCTGGGCCCCAGACCCATCGACCTTCACCTGGCAGCCATTCGGACCCTGGGAGGCACGGTGGAGGAGGCGGACGGTGGCCTGTTTTGCTCCGGGTCCCTCCGTGGGGCGGATATTGTTCTTTCCCTGCCCAGCGTGGGGGCGACTGAAAACGCCATGCTGGCGGCGGTGTGTGCCCAGGGCACCACCACCATCACAAACGCTGCCCGGGAACCGGAGATCGTGGATCTCCAGGGCTTTTTGCAGACCCTGGGGGCCAGCGTCCGGGGGGCGGGCAGCTCAGTAGTGACGGTAGAAGGGGGCAGGCCCCTCCACGGCGGCGCTTACACCGTTATGGGGGACCGGATTGTGGCTGCCACTTACCTCAGTGCCGCGGCGGCGGCGGGCGGAAGTGTGGAGGTCACTGGCGTGGACTGGCGCACCCTGTCCACCGTGACGGCGGTGTTGACGGAGGCCGGCTGTCAGGTGACCAGCGGCAGAGACCGGATCTTCCTCAAGGCGCAGGGACCTCTGAAGGGAGTGCGTCCCATCCGCACCGCTCCCTACCCCGGCTTTCCCACCGACGCCCAGGCTCCGGTGATGGCGGCCCTGGCGGGGGGGACCGGCTGCACGGTTTTTGTGGAAAATATGTTTGACAGCCGGTACCGCCATGTGGATGAGCTCATCCGCATGGGGGCGGATATCCGGGTGGAGGGCCGGGTGGCCGTGGTATACGGTGTGAACCGGCTCCATGGGGCAGCAGTGGCCGCTTCCGATCTGCGGGGCGGGGCCGCCCTGGTGGTGGCCGCTCTGGGCGCCAGGGGACGCACCACCATCACCGGCCTGCACCACATGGACCGGGGCTACCAGGCCCTGGATCGTGACCTCCAGACGCTGGGAGCCGGCATCCGCCGGGTATGACTCAAAAGCTTGAGGAAAATGTAAGAAATTCTTAGTGGAATTTGAACCATTCTGTGAGAGGATGGAGTAAATCACAGACAGGAGACCGGAAGAATGGCGGCAAGACGGAACAGACGAGGACGGCGGAGGAACCGGGGGCGCTTTGGCGGCCTCTATATGCTGCTGTCCATCGTGCTGATTCTTGCCGCCATTCTGGCTGGCTGCGTGATTTTTTTCCGGGTCCACACCATGGTGGTGACGGGCAACAGCCGGTATACGCAGGAAGAGATCATCGCCGCGGCTCAGGTGGAGGAGGGGGACAATCTCTTCACCCTAAACAAATACCAGATAGCCCGGCGGATCCTCACACGCCTGCCCTATGTGGATGAGGTATCCATCAGCCGAAAGCTGCCCGATACCTTGATCTTTGAGGTGAAGGAGAGCACTGGCGTCCTCTGGGTGGAGAGCGGCGGTACCTGTTGGCTGATGGACAGCAAGTGCAAGCTGCTGGAGATGGGGGACCAGTCCCTGGTGGATGGCAAGCCCAAACTGCTGGGTCTGACTCCGGTGGACCCCACTGTGGGCAACTCTCTGACGG
Source organism: Pseudoflavonifractor phocaeensis (assembly GCF_016901955.1). Lineage (GTDB taxonomy): Bacteria > Bacillota > Clostridia > Oscillospirales > Oscillospiraceae > Flavonifractor > Flavonifractor phocaeensis_A. The sequence continues at coordinate 24,075 of NZ_JACJLC010000011.1, read as the reverse complement.
TTTCTCCCGAGCAGCAGGACAAGCTGGAGCGGCTCCAGTCCTTTCTGGCGGCCATCCAGGCCCGGGAGATGACCGGAAGTCTCACCTCCTTTATCGATTTGACCTCGGGCAACGAGATCCGGTTCGGCTATGGGGAGGAATTGACGGTGGTGTTCCCACTGAACGGGGACTTTACCCAGGAGACCTACGAGTTGAAGCTGGCCCTGGAAACCATGGACCAGCGGGGCCTGCCCCGTACCGGCACCCTGGACCAGAATTATGAGAGCGCCGAGATCCATCTGCTGCCGGAGCGGTGGCTGCCGTCAGGCTGGGAGGGCGCAGAAGAGAACCAGACTGCGGAAACTCCGGTTCAGACTCCGGAGGCAAGCACTGATCCCGGAGAGGATGCCGGCGAGGCCGGTAACGCCGGGGACACAGACGCCGGAAACGGCGATCCCGCCGCCTGAGGCAAGGAGACGTATTCAGAGCATGAAGATCAAATGGAAACGAAACAAAGGGGAACTGGCCGTGGTGGTGGTGTGCATCATCGTGGGCTATTTGCTGGCTGCCCAGCTGCGGACGGTACAGCTCACCGGAGCGGCGGATGCTGCCAGCGCCAGCCGCCTGGAGACCTTGCAGGAGTTATACAACGAGCAGTCTGAGCAGAATGAGGCCCTGGAGGACCAGGTGAAGCAGCTCCAGAGCGAGCTGTCCATCTACCGGGAGCAGGCCGCCTCCGGCGAGGCGGGGAGCGAGGCCCTGCGCCAGGAGCTGGAGCAGCTGGAGATCACCGCCGGCCGCACCGATGTGGAGGGACCCGGGGTGTGCATCATCCTGGAGGACTCCACCCAGAGCAACGTCACCGGCAATGAGGCCGACTATCTCATCCACGACAGCGATCTTTTGTCCGTGGTCAACGAGCTGCGCTCAGCGGGAGCGGAGGCCATCTCCCTCAACGGAGAGCGGCTGCTGGCCAACAGCGAGATCCGCTGCACCGGGGCGGTGGTGACGGTGAACGGACGGCGGTACGCCGCCCCCTACGTCATCTTCGCCATCGGCGACAAGGAGACCCTGTACAACGCCCTCACCATGCGCAACGGGGTGGTGGACGTGCTGGGCCAGTGGGGGATCACCGTGAAGGTGACCATGAACGACCTGCTGCTCATCCCCAAATACAGTGGTACCGTGGAGTACCGGTACGCCCACACCGTCACCGGAGAGGAGGGGAACGGCTGATGCTGGAGCTGATCGGCCTGCTGTGCGGCCTGCTCATCGGCGTGCTGGTCCCCTGGACCATCCCCGCCCAATACTCCCTCTACGCGGCGGCCGGCCTGCTGGCTGCCCTGGACTCCGCCCTGGGCGGCTACTGCGCCCGGGTGCAGAAGGAGTTCCGCCTGTCCGTCTTCCTCTCGGGCACCATCGGCAACGCCCTGCTGGCCGTGCTGCTGACCTGGCTGGGGGAGAAACTGGGCATCCCCCTGTATCTGGCGGCGGTGGTGGTGTTCGGTACCCGCATCTTTCAAAACTTTGCTAAAATCCGCCGGGAGCTATTGACCTTAAAGCAAAAGAGAGATAAAATAAACCAAGATATAGTATCTGGTCGGGAGCCCGACAACAAGTGATGAAAGTTACCCTTTATCTGTGTGTTTTGCACGAAATCGTTTTACATAGGAGGAGCAGTTATGGCGTTTGGACTGGACACCGGCCCCGATAACGTAGTCACCATCAAGGTGATCGGTGTTGGCGGCGGTGGTAACAACGTGGTCAACCGGATGGTGAAATCCGGTACCAAGGGCGTGGACTTTATTGCTGTGAATACGGACAAGCAGGCCCTTTCCGTTTCCAGTGCTACCTTTAAAATCCAGATCGGTGAGAAGCTTACCGGCGGTCAGGGGGCAGGCAGCGATCCTGAGGTGGGCCGTAAGTCTGCCGAGGAGAGCCGCAACGCGGTGTCCAAGGCCCTGGAGGACGCCGATATGGTGTTCATTACCGCCGGCATGGGCGGCGGTACTGGTACCGGCGCGGCCCCCATCGTGGCCGACATTGCCAAGGAAATGGGTATCCTCACCGTGGGCGTGGTCACCAAGCCCTTTAACTTTGAGGGCCGCCGCCGGATGCAGCAGGCCGAAAAGGGCATTGAGGAGTTGCGCACCCGAGTGGATAGCTTGGTCATCATTCCCAATGAGCGGCTGAAATACGCCACCGATCAGAAGATCACCTTCCAGAACGCCTTTGAGATCGCCGATGATGTGCTCCGCCAGGCGGTACAGTCTATCTCCGACCTGATCAAGAATACCGGCTTCATCAACCTGGACTTTGCCGATGTTACCGCCGTCATGCAGAACGCGGGCATGGCCCACATGGGCGTGGGCCGGGCCGGTGGCAAGAACAAGGCCGAGGAAGCTGCCAAGATGGCTATTTCCAGTCCCCTGCTGGAGACCTCCATCAACGGGGCCAAGGGTGTGCTGGTCAACGTCACCGGCTCGGTGGATATTGGCCTGGAGGAAGTGGAAACTGCCGCCAACCTGGTGCAGCAGGCCGCCCATCCCGATGCCCTTATCATCTTTGGCGCCGCCTTCGACGATACTCTGGAGGACGAGATCCGGGTCACCGTCATTTCCACTGGCTTTGAGGAGGCTGAGGGATCTATGCCCAATAAGCCCTTTACCGCTGCCGCCGAGAAGAAGGGGGCTGCCCAGCAGCAGTCCCAGGCCAGCGCCGCTGCTCCTCAGCAGGATGCTATCGCTCCCGCCGAGGACGATCCCTTTGAAGATATTTTCAAGATCTTCAACCGCAACCGCTGACGTATTTACCGGGAGCCGCCCAATGGGCGGCTCCCGGTTTTGCGTTTTGCAGGGTTGCAATCCGGCGGAAAAAGGCATATAATATAACCCGGCCAGGCCTGGAAAGGGATCTATGGCCCAAACTCAAGAAATAAGGGAGTGATATGCGCCGTGAGCGGTGACCCTCTGAGTCGAGCGTATTCCAAATCTGGCACGGCGTATCTGTTGTCCCTGTGACCCTTGGTCTGCGTGACGCCCGTACGCCTGTGCTCCGTTGCCGTCCCCTGAATAGGGTGAGCGGTTCCAAGAGACAATAGGTGTGCGGGGATTTTTATGCTCATTTTGCCCCTGCGCCCGGAAAGGCGTGAGTAATTTGCTTTCGATCCACAAGACCATCAACGGTAAAATGACCCGTCTGGAGTCTGTCCAGGACGGCTGCTGGGTCAATTTGACCTACCCCAGCGAGGACGAACTGAACACGGTAGCGGTGACTCTGGGGGTGGAGCCCACCTTCCTGCGGGCCGCCCTGGACGAGGAGGAGACCTCCCGTATCGACACTGAGGACGGACAGACCCTTATTATCATCGACGCCCCCTCGGTGGAAAAGGACGACGCGGTGGTGTATTCCACCCTTCCTCTGGGCATTATCGTGACGGAAAAGCACATCATTACCGTTTGCCTGAAGGAAACCTCCATCCTGAAGGACTTTCAAGATGGGCTGGTGCGCAACGCTGACACTCAGAAGCGCACCCAGTTCATCCTCTATATGCTGCTCCAGGTAGCCAAACGCTTCCTGCAATACCTGAAGCAGATCGATAAGATCTACAACTATATGGAGCGCCAGCTCTACAAATCCCAGCGGAACAAGGAGCTCATCCAACTGCTGGACCTGGAAAAGTCCCTGGTCTACTTCAATACCTCCCTGAAGGCCAATGAGGTCACCCTGGAGAAGATCCTCCGGGGTCGCATCATTACCCTTTATGAGGAGGACCACGACCTGCTGGAGGACGTGCTCATCGAGGTGCGCCAGGCCATCGAGATGGCCAACATCTATTCCTCCATCATCTCCGGTATGATGGACGCCTTCGCCAGCGTCATCTCCAACAACCTGAACGTGATCATGAAGGTGCTCACCTCCATCACCATCCTGCTCACCATCCCCAACATCTTTTTCAGCTTCTACGGCATGAACGTGGCCAACCTGCCTCTGGATCACTTCTGGTGGTTCCCTCTGGCCCTGTCGGTGGTGGTCATTCTGGTGGTGGGGATCATCCTGAAAAAGAAAGACCTGTTTTGAGTATAAAGGCCTGCCGTATGGATACGGCGGGCCTTTTATGGAAAATATTCGGATATATCCGGAATTTCATGCAAAAAATTTCGGGTCTCCTTCACATTATGGTAACATTTCTATGGGATAATAGTTAGCAATCAAGCTATCAGACAGGGGATCGACAGACCCCAAACGGGAAGAATGAATGGAGGTTTTACATGGCTACCAATCCAAACTATTGTGATATCACCTCTGAGATCCAGGCCCTGGCAGGGTGCGCCCGGGACAACAGCCGTATCGATCCGGACGATTATGTGAAATACGATGTGAAGCGGGGCTTGCGTGACCTGAACGGCAAGGGTGTCCTGGCCGGGCTCACCGAGGTGTCCGACATCGTGGCCAAAAAGGTCGTGGACGGCGAAGAACTCCCCTGCGAGGGCAAGCTATATTACCGTGGAGTGGACGTGGAAGAGCTGGTGGCGGGCGCCCTGCGGGAGAACCGCTTTGGCTTCGAGGAGACCGCCTATCTGCTGCTGCTGGGCAAGCTGCCCACCAAGGAGGAACTGGACAGCTTCACCAAGCAGCTCTCCTACTACCGTTCCCTGCCCAATAATTTTGTGCGAGACGTCATCCTGAAGGCCCCCAGCCATGACATTATGAACTCTCTGGCCCGCAGCGTGCTCAATCTCGCCTCCTATGACGACCGGGCGGACGACATCTCCCTGCCCAACGTGATGCGCCAGTGTGTCCAGCTCATCGCCCTGTTCCCCATGCTCAGCGTCTACGGCTACCAGGCCTGGAACTATAAGAGCGGCAGCAGCCTGTACATCCACGCCCCCCGGCCGGAGCTGTCGGCGGCGGAGAACATCCTTACCCTGCTGCGAGCTGATTCCTCCTATTCCTTCTGGGAGGCCCATGTGCTGGACATCTGTCTCACTCTCCACGCTGAGCACGGCGGCGGCAATAACTCCACCTTTACCACCCACGTAGTCACTTCCTCCGGCACCGATACCTATTCCTGCATGGCGGCCGCTCTGGCCTCCCTGAAGGGTCCCAAGCACGGCGGCGCCAACATCAAGGTGGTGCAGATGTTTGAGGACATGAAAAAGACGGTGACCGACTGGAAGGACGAGGACGAGATCAAGCACTACCTGCGGGCCCTACTGAACAAGGAGGCCTTCGACAAGGCCGGGCTCATCTACGGCATGGGCCACGCCGTCTACTCCCTGTCCGATCCCCGTGCCAACGTGTTCAAGTCCTTTGTGGAAAAGCTCTCCCGAGAGAAGGGCCGGGACGAGGAGTACGAGCTGTACTCCCTGGTAGCCAAGCTGGGTCCCGAGGTCATCTCCGGCGAGCGCAAGATGTACAAGGGGGTCTCCGCCAACGTGGACTTCTACTCCGGCTTCGTGTATCACATGCTGGAGCTGCCCCTGGAGCTGTACACCCCCATCTTTGCCATGGCCCGTGTGGCTGGCTGGTCCGCCCACCGCATCGAGGAGCTCATCAACATGAGCAAGATCATCCGCCCCGCCTACAAGTACGTGGGTACCCACACAGACTATGTGCCCATGGAGGAACGCTGAACCCCATGAAAAAAGAGCCGCCCGGACGGGCGGCTCTTTTACTGCCTATTCGTCTGCGGTGCGGCGTACCTCCATGTAATAATGCTCCTGCGCCGGGTCCAGGGTGACGGTGTTCACCCCGTTGTCCAGGTCGAAGCCGAAGTTCTGCCGGACGATTTCGATGAACCCCCGGTCCTCCAGGGTGGCGGTCTGGCTTGTGCAGGTCAGGTTGGAGCCCAGCTGGGTCACCAGGTCGTAGCCGTACACCCCCTGGTTTTCGGTGTGGGCGCAGTAGTGGTCATAACTGGCCTCCTTGGTCATGTTGGCGGTGAGGGTGACGCTGCCCCCGGCGGGGATGGTGAGCTCCCCTGTGAGATAGAACACCCGGTCCACCAGGGCAAACTCGGTGTTCAGCATACTGTCGTCATAGCGCTCCATGGGGTGGTCGGACAGGGAGCCGTAGGTGAGATAGAAGTCAAAGGCCAGGCCGCAGTACAGCTCGTAGGTCATGCCGGGGGCCTTCTCCAGCCTCTCCCAGGCCTGGTCCAGATAGTGGGTGCGCAGGGCGGTGGCCAGATCGGTCTCATACCGCTCCATGGTGGCCCCGGCCTCCATGGTCTCCTCGGTGTCCCACCCGCCGGTGACATAGCCCTGGGTGGTGATGTCAGAGATGTCCTCCCCCACCACAATGAGGCACCACTCCTCTGTGGGGTGCAGGTCGCCGGGCTGGGGGATGGAGAAGCCCTTGCCCATGATCCCGTTCTCCCGGTCGTACATCCCGGCGTGGAAGCCGGTGGAGAGCACGGCGGTCTTTGCGTAATCCAGGGAGAAGAGCACCCGGAGGGTGGGGTTGGGGTGCTCCTCGTCCTCGGGACCGCCCCAGGCGTCGGTGAAGCGGTAGACGATGGCGGGTACGTGGCTCAGGTCGGGCAGCTGGGTCAGGGCCCCCTCCAGATAGCTGCCGTCGGCCAGCAGGGCCTTGTAGTCCTCCCAGCTCTCGGGATAGAGCAGGTTGGCAGTGCCTGGGTTCTCCCCGGTGGCCTGGAATTCCTCCCCCCAGGCACCCTGGAAGCCGCCGGAGTAGTCCCCTGCCCGCAGGGAGGTCTCCAACGCCTGGCCGTCAACGGTGAGGGTGGGGGACTCTTCCCACAGCTGCTGGACGGAACTGACAAAGGGATAGTATATGGTGATACTTTGGTCGGTGTCGCTGTGGTTGGTCAGGGTGTAGGAGTCGGTGACCAGAATGTCGGTGGACCGGCTCCAGTAGCCCCCGGCGTCCATTTCCGGCGTCTCCACCCACACCGGCTCCCAGGAGGCGAAGTCCAGGGTGACGTCCCGCTCCGCCGTGATATTGTCGTTTTCCTCCCCCAGGGTCAGGGGGAATACCGGCCCGGCGTAGGACATGAAGGTGGAGCCCTCGTCGTGGCCGCCTCCGCCGGCGCTGCCCCCGAACCGGGGCAGGGGGATGGCGCCGCTGAATACCCCCGCGCCGATCACCACCACCGCCAGGGCGGCGCACACCCCCATCCAGGGCTTGAACCGCCTCCGGGGCCTGGGTTCACGGGCCAGGGCATCCAGCCGCGCCCGCAGCTCCGGAGAGGCGTGGAGCCCCTCCACCTGGGCCATGTAATCCAGTCTATTCATCGTCAAAGCCTCCGATCATCCGCTCCCGCAGGGCCTGCCGCCCCCGGGCCAGCCAGGACAGCACGGTGTTCCGCTTGGCCCCCAGGATCTCTCCGATCTCTTTGGCGGTGTAGCCCTCGAAGTAGTGCAGGTAGATGGCGTTGCGGTAGGGCTCCGGCAGGGCTCGTACCTCGTCCAGCACCGAGCCGTCGGCCCCCGCCGGGGCGGGGAACTGAGGCGGCAGGGGCACCTCCGTGGAGCGCCTGGCCCGGTGGAGGTTCTTGCACTTGTTGATGGCCACCCGCAGCAGCCAGGCCTTCAGATGCTCCCCGTCGGCGAAGGCCTTGCCGCTGCGCAGCAGGGCCTCAAAGACCTCCTGGGTCACATCCTCCGCGTCCTGTACCGTGGGGGCGTTGTGGCAGGCCGCCCGGTACACCGTGTCCAGGTAGTGTTCCATTGCATAGGAGAAAGGGGCGTCGCCCCGAAGCTGCATGGCCATGTCGCTCTCTCCTTTCTGCCCATAACACACCTGAGCCGGGCGGATGATTGCATCGGAATCCAAACAATTCGCCGCCGCAGGAATGCGGCGGCGAATTGTAGTCAGGGCTGCCCGGCTACTGCCTCGGCCACCCGGATGCCGTCCACGGCGGCGCTTGTGATGCCCCCCGCATAGCCTGCCCCCTCGCCGCAGGGGTAGAGTCCGGCGATTACGGACTGATAATTTTCCCCCCGGAGAATACGCACAGGAGAGGAGGAGCGGGTCTCCACCCCGGTGAGCAGGCTGTCCGGGGCGGCGAAGCCCCGGAGCTTCCGGTCAAAGATGGGCAGGGCCCCCCGCAGGGTGTCGGTAACGTAATCGGGCAGGCAGCGGTCCAGGTCCGCGGGGACCACCCCGGGCCGGTAGGTGGGTTCCACAGCGCCCAGCCGGGTGGAGGCATGGCGGTCCAGAAAATCCTTTACGGTTTGGGCGGGGGCCATATAGCCGCCGCCCCCCAGGGCGAAGGCGGCCTCCTCCCAGTGCCGCTGATACGCCACCCCGGCCAGGGGATGGTCCGAGCCGAAGTCGGCGGGGTTGACTCCCACCAGGAAACCGCCATTGATGTTCTTCCCGTCCCGGGCCCGGCAGCTCATGCCGTTGGTCACCAGCCGCCCCTTCTCCGAGGCGGCGGCCACCACCTGGCCGCCGGGACAGACGCAGAAGGTGAAGGCGCTCCGGCCATTGGGCAGGTGGCAGGCCAGCTTGTAGTCGGCGGCGGGGAGGCGCTCCCAGGCGGGGCCAAACTGGGCCAGGGAAACGGCGCTCTGTGGGTGCTCGATGCGCACCCCGATGGCAAAGGCCTTCTGCTCCATGGGTACCCCGGCGGCGTGGAGCATCTGAAAGGTGTCCCGGGCGGAGTGGCCGGGGGAGAGCACCAGGGCGTCGCAGGGCAGGTCGTAGGGGCCCTGGGGCCCTGTGACCGTCAGGCCGGCCACCGCCCCGTCCCGGAGGGTGAGGCCGGTGAGCTGATGGCAAAACCGCAGGTCGCACCTCAGGGCCAGCAGCTCCAGCCGGATGGATTTCACCACCTCCCGCAGCACGTCGGTGCCGATGTGGGGCTTGTGCTGGTACAGGATGTCCGCCGGGGCCCCCGCCGCCACCAGCTCCCGGAACACGGTGGCGATCCGGGGGTCGTGGGTGCCGGTGTTCAGCTTGCCGTCGGAAAAGGTGCCCGCGCCTCCCTCGCCGAACTGTACGTTGGAGGAGGGGTCCAGCACACCGGTGGCCCAGAACCGCTCCACGTCCGCGGTCCGCTCCTCCACCGGGCGGCCCCGCTCCAGCACGATGGGAGCCAGGCCGTTCCGGGCCAGGAACAGGGCGGCGAACAGCCCCGCCGGGCCCATGCCCACCACCACCGGGGGCAGGGGGGAGGTGCGCCGCACCGGGGGAAAGACGTAGGGCTGGGGGACGTGGAGGCTGACGTTTTTGTCCCGGCAGCGGGTCATCAGCCGGACTTCGTCGGCCACCGTCACGTCTACGGTGCACACATAGTGGACGTCGCTCTTCTTCCGGGCGTCGATGGACTGCCGGGCCAGGGTCAGGCTCCGGATGGCCTCCGGCCTGACCCCCAGGGCGCGGGCGGCCTTCTTTTTTAATTGCGCCTCCCCCCCGTCCAGGGGGAGGGGGATATTTTGGATACGGAGCATATACAGTACCTCGTGAGAAAGGATGAGAAGCGCGGGCGACCATAAAGGTCGCCCCTACAATATATCAAAAAGTCAGTCGTTTTCAAAGTCAATTAGGAATAATTCGTTTGGTGTGCAGTTTAAAAGAAGGCACATTGCTTCAATGTTATCATATCGAATAGATTTTGTTTGATTGTTTACCATCCGATTGAAATTTTGATAGCTCATACCCAACTGTTTATAGAGCCAATACTTGCTTTTCCCCTGGGCTTCCAACAGAGACAAGACGTCTAATTTAATCATATCCTATGCACCCGCTATCTAATGTAATAAATAGATAGTATGGTGTATCTTATGAAAAACTATAGACTAATACATTAGATAATGCTATAGTCTATAGTGGTGATGAAAATGAATCGAGACAGGATGCGGATATTACTGAAAGAAAAGCAAAAAGAGATGAGAATGGACAACCCGGAATACTGTCTGGACTGTGTAGTGCGGGTGACACTGGCAGAAATATTGGCTGGCTGGGAAACGATAGGCTTTTTGTTTCAGTCTTACCTAAGGCAGGAAGAAGCCGAACGACTGGACTATTATATCTATTGTTATGAGTGGGGACGTGTGATGGCATCTAAGGAAAAAGGGATAGGCACACATGATTGCTATCCAAAAGTGCCAGAACGTAAAGCCCATTCAATGCAGTTAGATCAACTTGCAAAAGAGCAGGGCGGGCAACTGCGGCGATTATGGCGCCGTTACCAGATGGTATCCAGAAAATGCTGGGTGTATGAAAGCGCCTATATGACTGTACTTGGTTTAGATAGCGAAGAAAGATGAAAGGAGCAGGCGCTCTCCAGAGTGCCTGCTCCTTTTGGATAGCTTTGATAAATAGAAAGTATCTCAGTAGGAAACGCCCTGCCAGATCATGGCGTCGGCCAGCCCCAACCCGCAGGACGGGTTGGGGGCCCCAATCGTTTTATCTGCTCGGGCGAAATGAATTCGCCCGGCATCAAGGTTTTGCCTTGCGGCAAAACCCTTGGACGGCGCTTACCGCGCCGCCCCATCTGCGATGGGGCCCCGGTGGCCGACGCAAAGGGAGCTGCGGCATTGCCGCAGCTCCCAGAGAAATGGTTATATTGCTATAGACGTTCTGCTTAGTAAGACACGCCCTGCCAGATCATGGCGTCGGCCACCTTCATGAAGCCGGCGATGTTGGCACCGGCCACCAGGTTGCCGGGCATGCCGTACTCCTCGGCGGCCTTGGCGGCGTTGTGGTAGATGTTGGTCATGATGCCGTGGAGCTTCTGGTCCACCTCGTCAAAGCTCCAGCTCAGGCGCATGGAGTTCTGGCTCATCTCCAGGCCGGAGGTGGCCACGCCGCCGGCATTGGAGGCCTTGGCGGGGGCGAAGAGGACGCCGTGCTCCTGGAACCAGGCCACGGCCTCGGGGGTGGAGGGCATGTTGGCGCCCTCGGCCACGGCGAAGCAGCCGTGCTCCACCAGAGCCTTGGCGCCCTCCAGGGGCAGCTCGTTCTGGGTGGCGCAGGGGAGGGCGATGCCGCAGGGGACGGTCCAGATGCCCTGGCAGCCCTCCACATACTTGGCGGTGGGCACGTAGTCCAGATAGGTCTTGATCCGCGCCCGCTTGACCTCCTTGATCTCCTGGATGACCTTGTAGTCGATGCCGTTCTCGTCCACGATGTAGCCGTTGGAGTCGCTCATGGCGATGACCTTGCCGCCCAGCTGGGTGGCCTTCTGGTTGGCGTAGATGGCCACGTTGCCCGAGCCGGAGATTACCACGCTCTGGCCCTGGAAGGACTTGCCGGCGGCCTTCATCATCTCGTCGGCGAAGTAGCACAGGCCGTAGCCGGTGGCCTCGGTGCGCACCAGGGAGCCGCCGTAGGTCAGGCCCTTGCCGGTGAGCACGCCGTTGAACTCATTGCGGATGCGCTTGTACTGGCCGAACAGGTAGCCAATCTCCCGGGCGCCCACGCCGATGTCGCCGGCGGGCACGTCGGTGTCGGGGCCGATGTGGCGCTGCAGCTCGGTCATGAAGGACTGGCAGAAGCGCATGACCTCGTTGCTGCTCTTGCCCTTGGGGTCGAAGTCGGAGCCGCCCTTGCCGCCGCCCATGGGCAGGCCGGTGAGGGAGTTCTTGAACACCTGCTCAAAGCCCAGGAACTTGATGATAGACAGGTTGACGGAGGGGTGGAACCGCAGGCCGCCCTTGGAGGGGCCGATGGCGGTGGAGAACTGCACCCGGTAGCCCCGGTTCACCTGGACCTGGCCCTTGTCATCCACCCAGGACACCCGGAACAGCAGGCTGCGCTCGGGCTCCACCATGCGGTCGATGATGCCCATCTTGGCCAGCTCGGGCTTCTGGTTGAACACGGGCTGGAGGGTCTCCAGCACCTCGCCCACGGCCTGGAGGAACTCGGGTTCGTGGGAGTTCTTCTTGCAGACGCCATCATACACGCCCTGGAGGTAAGGATTGGTGATCGTGAATGCCATATTGCCAGACTCCTTTGTATGGCGGCCCCTGTGGACGGCGCCACCGGATTTTGATACACTGAGAGCGGCGCCGAAACACCTGCTCCAACATGATGGTGATATTATAATGCGTTATTCCAGGAAATGCAAGAGTAAAATATAAAATTGCAAAAAGGCTGAGTAACTTCGTGAAAACTTGTGGGTATTGCACCAATAATCGCTTTAGCGTGCAATAGAATGACGAATGTAACATTTTTGCCGCCGGCGCGTTATTTGGGTGAGAGGAGGGGAGAGAAGTGGAGTCCAACAGGCTGGAAGCGATCTACCGCAGGTATGCCGGGGAACTGTACCTCTACGCCTTCTCCCTCTGCCAGGAACGGGCCGGGGCGGAGGATCTGGTGAGCGAGGCCTTCTGCCGGGCCCTGCTCTCCCTGGACGGGACGGAGGAGAGCTGGAAGGGGTGGCTGTTCAAGGTGTGCCGCAACCTGTGGCTGGACCAGTGCCGCCGCCGGAAGCGCCTCACCGGGGAGCCGCCCGATCCGGAGCGGCTGGTGGGGGAGAGCGACTTGCTGGAGGACCTGCTCCGGGAAGAGCGCCGGAGGACGGTTTACCGGGCGGTGCAGGAGCTGGCTCCCCTGGATCGGGAAATCATCACGCTCTACTACTACGGCGGGCTCCCCCTGAAAGAGGTGGGGACGGCCATGGGCATCACTCCCGGCGCGGCCCGGACCATGCTGTGCCGGGCCAGGAAGAAGCTGAAAGGCAGATTGGAGGGAATGGTATGATGTTCCGGGAATTGCTGGAGAAATACAAGAACGGTACCGCCACCCAGGAAGAGCGTGCGCTGGTGGAGGCGGAGCTGGAGAAGAGCGAGGCCATCGCCGACTATCTGGCGGAGGGCCTGGACGCGCTGGAGTGGAGCGGGGAGGCGCTGGATACCTCCGGTGCGGAGGTAAAAAAGGTGAAGCGCGCCGTGAACCGCCGGCTGCGCGGCGCCGCCCTCTGGGCGGCGGCCATCGTGCTGGCGGTGGTACTGGCGGCACGGTTTGTGGTCGATCCTCTGGTATCTTCCTTTTATTATCAGCCCAATGCCCAGACCGTGGGCCAGGAGGAGTACGGCGACGCGCTCTACGATCTGACCGCCCTGTACAGCCTTTTGGTGCCGGGGCAGACGGTGACTGAGGTCCAGACCCGGGACCAGGGGTTTGGGAGGTACGCCCTCACCTACCAGACGGAGGACTGGCTGACAGGGGAGACGGGGCAGGTGAGCCGGACCATGCTGCCCGGCGAATATGGAACGGTTGGTTGGATCACTCCTACCACGCAAGGGGGCTTTGATCTGCTGACCATGGAGGCCATCGCGGAGGAGGGGAGGGGACTGTCGGGAAGCGACTACAGCCAGGAGCTGGTGGATTACCTGTCTCAGCTGCCCGAGACCTCCTATCTGGCAGTGTGGGTCCATTTTCCGGAGCGGCTCAACCCCATCGGCTTTGCGCAGCTGGAGGCGGCATACAACAGCTATTGCGCCCGGGGTATCCTCTCCTTCCGCTGGGCCGCCGTACAGGCGGCGGAGGACAACCAGCGGCTCATGGGATATCAGACCCAGGACTGCCCCTGCCTGGAGGCCAGGCCGGACCAGGAGCGCTACCCCATGTTCTCCTATACCCAGATGTGGGAGGAGATGGCGGAGCGCGGCTTTACGGAGGAGAGCGCGGTCCAGTTTGAGGGCAGCGCCGCCAAGCGGCACTTTATGACCCTGCTCAGCTATCTGGCGGACCGGCCGGAGGCGGTGGAGGCCCTGGGCGGGTCTGCGGACAGCCTGGATCTCCAGGGGGCGCTGGACTATGTGACGGAACACGGGGTGCAGATTTACGGGGCCCTGGTGTATGCCCAGCCCTCTGCGCTGCTCCGGATGTGGGAGGACGGCGTCATTGACGGGCTGTCCATCCAGAGGGTGCTGCCCTCCCGCTATTCCGGCAGTACCGATCTCCGCCAGTAAAAAGTGCTTTGACGAACGCCGCCAACTGTACTATACTAAAGACAGGATAGGAGGTGTCCTTATGAAGCACATCGTGATCACCATTGGCCGCGAGTACGGCTCCGGCGGGCGGCTCATCGCCAAAAAGCTGGCCGACCAGATGGACATTACTTTTTATGACAAGCAGCTGATCTCCGACGTGGCCAAAAAGACTGGCTTCTCCGAGCAGTTTATCCGCAATTCGGAGCATCAGCGCCCCACCAACAGCTTTCTGTACGACCTGTACACCAGCGTGCAGACCCCGTCGGTGCCTGACCAGGTGTTCATTGCCCAGGCCAAGGTCATCAAGGAGGCGGTCCAGAAGGGCCCCTGCGTGATCGTGGGCCGGTGTGCCGACTACATCCTGCGGGATCACCCCCACTGCCTGAAGGTGTTCATCAACGCCCCCCTGGACCAGCGGGTGCGCCGGGCCCGGGAGGAGTACGGTGTCCAGGAGCCCAACCTGGAGAGCTACGTGGTCCGCCAGGACAAGGCCAGGGCGTCCTACTACAACTACTTCGCCACCGGCCGCTGGGGCCAGAGCCGGGAGTACGACCTGTGTATCAACAGCCGCATCGGCATCGACGCCGCGGTGGCGGTGATCCGGGCGGCGGCGGAGGCCATTTGAGCCGTTAAGTTCTTGGCTGCGGAACGCTTATAAAATGGACTAAAAAAGCAAGGGAGCGTTGCGGATGGATATTCTGCAACGCTCCTTTGCTTTGACTGATAAAACAAGTCGGAGCAAGCGATGTGCCGCTTGCTCCGACGATGTGTCATCCCAACAGTATAGATGCAGAAGAACATGGGGCCCCACACGGTGGGGTGGCGCTTTTGCGCTGTACAAGTATTTTCGCCATGGACAAAAACCTTGGCGGAGGGGCGGCCTTGCTGCCCTGAGCATTGAAATGAGCCTGTGGTCACCAAAATAAAAGCACCTGCGAAGGGTTAAGCCCCATAGGTACACAATGTGAACCTATGGGGCTTAACGCCGTGTATGGGGAAAATTAGGGCTTGTGGAGCACCACAGGCTCTAATTTCTTATTTAACAGGACAACTACCGGCTCTCGCAAAAGTGGTAAGTTTTCTACCCACGGACAGTGGTGTATGGTCTGCAAAACCAATGATAAGGCATTTATTGAAATACAAATATTCCAGTGGCTTTTCACGCTAACTTGTGGTATGGTGTCTTGCTACAAGGAGGTAGAGCACATGAACAACGCCCTGAAAAAATTCTATTACAGATTTTACACGCCACTGCCTATGGCAGAGTCTGAGCAGGAAATTGAAACTTGCCACCAACAACTCATTGAGAGACTGGAAAAGCCAGAGAGAAAGCTGGTGTTGCGGATAATGGACGCACAGAACCTAATCACAGAGGAACGCTCCATGGACAGTTTCCTTTGCGGATTCCAATTAGCATGGGAATTGGCATATGAACTGAACCACTTTGAAATGGACAGGCATCCATCTCCAGCGGAAGAAGCGGAGATGGATGCCTGATTTTACATAGGAAGTAGTGTGCTGAATTAAGGCGTATCATAATATTTTGCCTTTAGGAACAAGTCCTTCTGATTGATCACTTCTGAGTTCTCTTCCTACTAAAACTTTTTACGCTACTTTACAGTTAAAAATCTTCTCTGCTATAATAATTGTCAAAATATGCATGAAGGTGAGCAACAATGAACATTCTTTTAATCTGCGGAAGCCCCAGAAAACAGGGTAATACCGCACAGATTCTGCGACAGCTATCTATTGCCCTGGAAGGGGAAACGGTGACCATGGTCTCTCTGGCCGAGCTCCATCTCAATGGATGCCTTGGTTGTTCGGTGTGTCAGAGTGATCTGGAGAAGCCCGGCTGTGTCCAGCAGGACGACATAACGGCCCTCCTTCAGCAGGTGATGGAAGCCGATGCAGTGGTTTATGGAACCCCGCTGTATGGCCACTCCTATTCCGGGCAGCTGAAACTGTTCATGGATCGCCATGTTGCGCTGTTCAAATTTGTGGACGGCGGAGACAAGGCAGTGGAGGAGATGGAGATTCTCTCCTTCATCCGCAATAAGCCTGTGGCGCTGGTGGTGTCCTGCCAAGGGCCTGAAGAGCACAACACAGAGCTTGTTGCAATGCAGTTTGAAAAATTTTGCGAATCTTCTTTGGCTTGCAATTTGGGTACCTATGTATTCCCCTGGTGCGATCCAAATGTGAAAGGATCGAATTACAGTCAGGACACCTTGCAACGGTTGGCAGCCTGGGTCCGCAGCGCCAGAGCATAAAATCTCCTGCATATAAAAACGCCTTGGAAAGACGCTTGTAATCATCGTCTTTCCAAGGCGTTTCCATTTAAAGAGTCTGCAACAGCTCCAGCACGATCCCGTCCGGATCCCGTAGATAGACTGCCCGGCTCTTGCCAAATCCATATTCTGGAGTCAAAGGTCTGCGGTTCGGACAGGAACTCCACGCCCATCTCCTTAAGACGCCGGTACTCCCGGTCGATGTCCTCTACGGCAAAGCACAGCTCCGAAATGGAGGTACGAAACAGATCTCCGGACTGACGTTCCGGTTCCTGCCCAACAAATTGAATCAGCTCCACCGGCGGCGCAGCCAGTTCCCGGCTGCCGTTGAGATAGGCCACTCTGGCCTTGCAGCCCTTCCGCTGAAACAGCTGCTCTGTCTCCAGCCCTTCCATCTCCATCTCGCCCAAATAGGCAAGCCCCAGAACATCCCGATAAAATGCCACCGAACGGTCCAGATCCGTTACCGTCAGACCCACATGAATGATTCCTTTCAGCATAAGCGTTACCTTCTTTCCGGTCTATTTATGTCACCAACATGGTTACCATTACCGTTATTTCTGCTATTATAGCATCAGGTGTGTGAGCGTGCAAAACACTTTTATTAACGGGGAATTTTATCCCGAGGAAAAATTTTCAGGCGGTTTTGGGGGCTGTGGTAGTTTTATTTATACTCTTGTGGTAAAATTTGATAAAAAGTATTTAGCCAATAGAAAATAATGGAAGGACGATCATTATGAATAATGAATATGATAACGAAAAATTTTTTAACGAGTACGCAAAAATGGCCCGTAGCCAAAATGGACTGGAGGCTGCCGGAGAATGGCACCAACTAAGACCTCTATTTCCAAAACTTGATGGAAAAAAAGTTTTGGATTTAGGATGTGGCTATGGGTGGCACTGTAAATTTGCAGTAGAACAGGGTGCTAAACAGGTATTAGGTATTGACCTGAGCAAAAAAATGATTACAGAAGCACAAAAGAGAAATGCAGATGAGTGCATACAATATCAAGTAGCCGGTATTGAAGATTATAATTATCCCCCAAATACATGGGATTGTGTTGTCTCTAATTTGGCTTTACACTATGTAGAGAATCTCGATGAAATCTTCAAAAAAATTTATCAAACACTAAAGGCAGATGGCATATTCCTTTTTAATATTGAACATCCTGTGTTCACTGCGGGAGTTGGGCAAGATTGGATATACAAAACTGATGGAACACCGAAGTATTGGCCGGTTGACAATTATTTTCTTTCAGGTCAAAGAAACACTCATTTTTTGGGTTGTGATGTAGTGAAATATCACCATACCCTTACCCAGATTCTGATGGGATTATTAAATAATCAATTTGATATTGCCGTTGTAGAGGAAGCCCAGCCACCAAAAGAAATGATGGATATTCCGGGAATGACGGATGAACTTCGTCGCCCGATGATGTTGCTTGTCAAGGCGATAGCAAAGAAGAAAAGATAATTACCAAAAGGCCGTTAACCTTTTGCATTATGCAGAAGAAACGGTCTTTTTTTATCCCAATTTTCAAAGAAGGAGGTCATTTTTATGCCAGAGAAGAAAACACTCGACCAACTCCGTTTGGAGAAAGAACGGGCAGAACTTAGGCTTGCCCAAGAGCAGCACAGGCTTACCCGTCTGGAAAACCGCAAGCAGTATTACGAGAAAGGCGAACGAGCGAAGCGCACCCATGAGCTTTGCAACATCGGTAGCAAGGCCGGATGGCATAGAAGGACACCGACAGTCTCGCTATCGGTGTCCTTCTATCTATGATATAGCAAAAACGATTGTTGCAGGATTTACTTCTACAATGGCATGTCATATGGTTGTTTAGTCAGCCATTCCGATCTGACCGATGGCATAGCGCAGGGCTTTCACGCTGATGGGCGACTGGGGCAGGATACTCCCATCCGGCTCCAGCAGCTTGTTGACAATGGCAAATGCAACGGCGTCCCGGGCCCAGGCGGAGACTTGTTCGCCATCCTCGTACCGGTCCAGAATGTCTGCATCGGTCACCTTGGGGCTGCCGAACAGACGATAGATCATCACCATGGCCTGTTCCACGGTCATGGCATCCTCCGGCCCAAAGAAGCCGTTGCCGTAGCCGCCCAGATAACCGTTTTGCTCTGTCCAGGCAACTGCCTCAGCGTAAGGAGCATCCCAGGCCACATCCGTAAAGGTGGGGGTTCCAACGGCCTCGTCCCAGCGATGGGCATGGTCAAACAGCATCTTGGCTGCGTCGCCCCGGGTGACGGAGACCGTGGCTGTATCGGCCCAGCTGACGGAGATGTCATCCAGATAGTAGGAGGTCACCCCTTCAAAGCCGGAGTCTGTGCCGATCACCAGATACGCCGTTCCCGCTTCATCTGTCCGGGCAATTACCTTAGTCTCGATCTCGTTGAACTCATATTCGCCGGGACGGTTGACTTCCTCTTTGGCAAGGTTGCCGACCACGATCATGTCCGATCCGCTGGTGCTCTGACTGCCCTTGTCGATGTTCAGGCGGAAGTGGTTCAGGGTGTCCAGGCTGTTTTCCGGCTCCTCAGAGGCAACACCGCACTTGACGAAGACCGATTCTCCGGGAGCGCCGCCGATGCCGATCATATCATTTTCCACATTGGTTGCCAGCTTGAAACGGACAGTGAACTGATACTCTGTCTCGGGAGCCAGGCCACTCAGTTCTTTGAAATATCCCATAAAGAGATCGTCGCTGTGATTATTGCCGGAGAGGAAAAGTCCCTTTCCAGCGTCTGCAATGGGAACCTCCTCATGGCCGGAGCGAAGCTCATAAAATTCCTCCACCCCCTGCTCGTTGGGGTAGTCGGAAAAAATGGGAGTAAACCCACCGTCATTCTGGTTAAAGTCAAACCCTACTCCGGTGGTCGTCTCCTTTGCGGCGGCAGTCCCCGCCAGAATACTCATGCCAATGGCCGCAGCTATGCTTAGTGAACAGAATCGTTTGAACCGCATTTGAAATCCTCCTTCGATGTTTTGGCGTTTGCCCGTTCATCTATTTAGATGCGGCGAGGATTTCGCTTTGTTGGAATTTTGTCGGAAAATTTGAAAAAAGAATTCCGGCCACAATGGAAACGATCAGCAGGGTCAACCACACCGTAAACCAGGGAGACAGGGACGGCTCTGCGGGCGGGATGCTGCTGATGCCAAAATCGCCGCCAGGCTCCTGGACAGGTGTACGGAAATACTGGGCTGCCTGGTACAGAAGACCAACCGCAGAAACGATTGCCACGCTGACCAGAGCGGTGAGGGTTCGCCGCAGGCTTTTGATGGAGGTGTTGTAGAGCCACTGGACCGTTCCCACAGGCATGGACAACAGCTGGGCGATCTCCTTGTGACTCAGGCCACCCAGGACTTTCAGGGTGACCACATTCTGTCGCTTTTGATCAAGAGAGGACAGCATGGACTGAACCGTCTCCATGTCCTCCAGCATCTCCAACTGCCGCTCAGGGACAGGGATCTCCGGAAGCTCATTCACAGAATGCTCCGGCTTCTTTTTCCGCAGGACCATTAGGGCTTCATTTTTGACCACCGTATGGGGAGCCAGGCCAGTTCGTGATCGGAGGGAAACAGGCTCTCGTCCATGGTATAGAGCCGCAATGCCGCGTTTTGTACCGCATCCATAGCGTCGCTCTCCTGCCGGAGCACCGCATAGGCAGTGCTAAACAGAAGCCGGTAATACCGGGCATAGAGCAGCTCAAATCCTATCGGGTTCTTTGTTCGGATCAAAGCCAGAATCTCCTTGAGGTCGGCGTGTTTTGTATCGTGTGTTACTCGAAACATACTGCTTATATTGAATTCAACTCTTTTCTCACATGGTACTTCGATATATCATGATTTCTTCCCCTTTGGTATCCAGTTCGCCTGTAAATTCAAATCCAATTACTCATGCTCACCTCTATGTTTCTGCTTTTCTGTATTCTGTGGCTCTGCCAGGCAAACCAACGCCATCACCACTTGATGGTTTCGGATCTCAGTGACCCGGATCACCAGGCCGGTGGTTTCCACTTCAATAGTGGCCCCATCCTCGGGAATGGTGGCTACGGCCCCAAAGACCAGTCCGTTAAAAGTGTCGAAGTCGTCGCAGGGCAGTGTGACACCAAGTACCTGGGCGACCTCCTCCAGCGGGGTCTCTCCACGGATCTTCCAGGTGCCGGAATCCACAGCCTCGATCAGCGGAAGAGCGCTTCGGCATATATCCTCCTCGCCCAGATCTCCCACCAGCTGTTCCACAAGATCATTGATGGTGACAATGCCCGTCATGCCGCCGTATTCGTCCAGCACCACCGCCAAGGGATGACAGCCACCCTTCATGTTGCGGAACAGCACATCTGCCTTGACGCTGTCCGGTACCAAATAGGGAGTCTCCACCGCCTGTTCCAGCACGGCCTCCCGGCTCCGTTCGGTCAAACGGAAGTAATCTTTTGCATTGAGGATACCCACCACATCGTCCGCGGATTCTCCGCACACAGGATACCGGGTGTGGCGGCTGTTGTGGATGGTAGCAGCCCACTCCTCCATGCTCTCCTCCAACCATAGAATGGTCAGATCAGTTCGATGGGTGGCAATCTCCCCGGCGGTCAAGTCGTCAAACTCAAAAACATTTTGGATAAATTGCTTTTCTTCATAGTCAATCGTGCCTTTCTGAGTACCCACATCCACCATCATGCGGATCTCCTCCTCACTGACGGTCTCCTCCTCGGCGTTGGGGTCGATACCAAGCAGGCGGAGGACGGCATTGGTGGAAACGGTCAGGAACCACACGATGGGGGCAAACAGCTTGGCAATGGCGGAGATCAGGCCGGAGATTCCCAGAGCCAGGGACTCTGCCTTACGCATAGCCACCCGCTTGGGAACCAGCTCACCAAAGATCAGGGTAAAGTAGGACAAAATCAGCGTGATGATGACCACGGCGATGGCATCCAAGGTAGCAGCGGGAATGCCCACACCCAGGCCTACCAGCCAACTGACCAGGCCGTCCGAAAAGTTCTCCGCCGCAAAGGCACTGCCCAGGAAGCCGGACAGGGTGATGGCTACCTGGATGGTGGCGAGAAAGCGAGCCGGTTGGCTGGTCAGACGAGCCAGTCGTACGGCTCGTTTATCTCCCTCCGCCGCCATTCGGGCCAGCTTGGCATCGTTGATAGAAATTACTGCAATCTCCGCACTGGCAAAGACTGCGTTGAGCAGGATCAGAAACACCTGCAGTAAAATCATAAATAAGATAGAATTTTCCAATGTAAGTACCTCCTCAAATCATAACAATTACAGAAAAAAGCGCAAAAAGACACGACCTGTCACATTATTCGCGAAAGTACAGGCCATGTCTCATTCGATTCTGTTCATAATTGTACGAGGAAGGCTTGGCGGGGGTGTTACTGTCACCGTCATCCATAAGTTGAAGACCTTCTCCTTTCATTGTAATGTTCCATATCTTATCAGACAATCTTC
Source organism: Pseudoflavonifractor phocaeensis (assembly GCF_016901955.1). Lineage (GTDB taxonomy): Bacteria > Bacillota > Clostridia > Oscillospirales > Oscillospiraceae > Flavonifractor > Flavonifractor phocaeensis_A. The sequence goes on along the minus strand of NZ_JACJLC010000011.1, from coordinate 2,425 downwards.
GGTTCGTCAACTTGTGAAGTGACTATTATACATATAGATTCTGTTCAGATCATGTCCCTGTCCCGAGTCATGAGGCAGTACATATTTCTTTCTTTTGATCCGTCATGTAAAACCGGACGAAAGGCCGAAGATAGATCGAATTATGGTTTCTGTTTATGATTTTACTTAGTAAACACTATAAATACAATCCGTATCCCGATGACCGCCCATTTTCTCCCAATATCCATCTCTTCCAGTTTGTTCATGAGAAGAGTGTAAAAAATGCAAAGAAGAGAACAGCCGGAAATCCTCAGGGATTTCCGGCGTAGTTCATGTATTTCTTTTAAACCTCACGTCCGCCTTGTATGTTAGAAAACGCCAGCAACTCTGCACCGGACCCATGCCAAGCTCCAAAATGGTTTCATCGCCTCTTATTCATCCAGCTGTGCACAGGCAATTTCATACTCCTGCTGGCAGGGAAGCACTTTCTTTTCCTTTTTCGGGAATGAAGCATCGAAGGCGAGGATATCCGCTTCCTCCGCCTCCAGCGCCTCGGAAAATTCAGCGTAACCATGGATTCCCTCCAGGGCATTTTCCCGGAGGGGCAGCACCAGAAGACCGGTATAGAACTTTCCGTCCGGCATAGAGATGCCGTATTTTTTCCCGCCGCAGAATCCATAGAGGGAAACCATGCTGTCAGCGTATCCTTATAGACTAAATCACCAGTAAACAGATAGCCTGTATTTGCTTCCCAAAAGCACATATGTCCCGGTGCGTGTCCTGGTGTATGAATGATTTCAACCGTTCTTCCGCCTAAGTCAATATGTTCACCAACATGCAATATTTTGGTCGGTTTTCCCTGAAAAAACTTATATTCGTTGATTTGAAAATCAGTTGGTAATTCACAGCGGTCAACCACATATTCCTTAATCGTTTCTAACGGCTGAGGGAAGCCGCCGTTCAGCCAATCCAATTCTGCTTCATGTGCATAAAAATCAGGATAGTATTTATGACCGCCTATGTGATCCCAATGGATATGGGTTGCAATAGCTGTAACAGGCTTATCTGTCAACTCTGAAATCACTTCAGAAATATTACAAATTCCGAGTCCTGTGTCAATTAACAAACTGCGTTTGGTACCATTCAGCAGATAACAGTGTGTTTCTTCCCAATGACGGTATTCGCTAATAACATACGTACCCTTGCCCATGAGTGCGCTCATCAAATCCTGTTCCAGATGGAGACAGACGAAGTTCGGAAAGTCTGCCAGCGTAAATATTCCGCCCGGACAGCCTATTCGCTCCGGGAATTAAAAACCCGTGAAGACTGGAATGAATGGCAAGCAAATGTCTTAGGCGCGGCCATCCTGATGCCCCAGCGGGAAATCGACCTTGCGGTTGCGTATTACGCCAGAGGCCGGAAGCTCGTCAGCTATGAAGGGACTTTTGTCTATCAGGACAGGGTTGCGCTGGATTTAGTCTGTAAGCAGTTTGGCGTTTCCAAATCAGCCGCAATCATCCGGTTGAAACAGCTTGGTCACTTGGAGTGCTGCCCATACAGCGAGTACAACGATCCGTTGGAGGTGTGGGCATGAAGAAAAGCATCCGTGTGTCTGAGCCTTCCCCTGAGATGCAAGAGAAAATCCGAAGGGCGCGACACGCCATTGTCAATCAGAAGATGCGCATGGTGAAATGCCCATATTGTGGGCATAAGGGAACAACCGGTGGCCTTGAGGTTGTCATGCGCAGTATCATCTATGCTGCGTACAGCAAGGATCTCTCGGTCAAAACGACAACTGCAAAAATCCAGATGATGAAGCAGGGCAAGTATGTGGGCGGCTACGCTCCCTACGGCTATGTGCTTCACCCGGAAATCCGCAACAAGCTTAAACTTGACCCGGAGGCCGCAGAAGTCGTTCGCAGGGTCTTCGATGAGGCTTTGCAGGGCATGAACACATCACAGATTGCTCTTGGCCTGAACGATGACAACATTCTCACGCCGGGACAGTATTTCAAAGGCAAGCATCCTGACAATAAGAAGTTCAGCTACATGAGCGATAAGATAAGCTGGACGGCATCTATGGTCTATAAAATCCTGACCAACTATGTTTATACCGGAGCGACAGTAGGCCACAGGCGCAAGTCCGGCGGTGTCGGCTCACGGAAGAGCATCCCGCAGGATCGAGAGGACTGGATTGTCGTTGAGGGGATGCACGAAGCTAAGGTAGTAGGCGAATACCAGAAAGGCGAAGGTCTTACATACGAGCTTGCCCATGCTTTGATCTCTGCCATCTATGTTCATGGTCAGGACAGTATCGAAATAGTCTGGAAATTCAAAGACATCTTTGAAGATATGGAGGGAAAGGAATGACTGTTGCGGTTTATGTGCGAGTGGCTACGGTAGAACAGATTAGCTCTGGTGAGGCCAAGGAAAATACAACTGTCAA
>NZ_JACJLC010000002.1 GCF_016901955.1 Pseudoflavonifractor phocaeensis | reverse complement strand
GGTAGGGGGGAGGGGGGTGCCTGCCCACATGATCCTCGCACCCAGCACCAGGGGGGTACCCCTCCCCGCAGGCCCGGCAGCCACGCCCACGCAGCCCAGGCAGGCCCTGGCATAATGCACAACACCACGTCCGGCGGGCGGTTCGTTGATTGCATCTGGTTTACCGAAACGCTGTACCCATTGCGGCACAAGGCTTTCAGGATTTATGAGAACTCAACAAAAGACCCGTTTTATTGAGTTACTTGCCTTTTGCCCTTACCTTTATATTCTTATTGGGCTTTCCGAAGGTCACTTCTACTTTGAGCTGCCCGGAGTTCTCCGCCTCTGGCCGGTCTGAGTATCCGCCGTAGGGCTTCTGTTTAAGGAGGAAGATCGCCCCGGCGTCCTTCCGCTGCTCCAGCCGATCACGGATTTCGAGTAAGGCTTTTTCGCAGATCTGCGGGTGCTGTCTGTACCCAGGCTGCCCCTCCTCCCACACTTTCCAATCCTTCATTGTGACACCGAGATAAATGAGGAGTCCGGGCAATGTAGGCTGCTTTGGCGGCTCCTGGCTGTCGCAGTCAGCAAAGTAATCCGCACACGCTTTATCCAGTTGAGGGGCGGTGTACCAGCTGTCTTTCCCCTGTTCTTTCCGCTGTTTATCAGTCATGTACATTCCCGCTCACCTCCTGTCTTTTTTCCTGTTAAGTCGCACTGTATTTTTACATACAGGTATGCGCACGGAAATGCGATTTTGTACATCTTCGGAATACGAAGTAACCCGCTATCCATTGCAGCACAACAGATAGCGGGTTTAAAAATTTTTTCGTTTTGGTCATTTTTGTTGGACAAGTGGAACTACTTAACATATCGTTAAGTGCTATGAAAAGTTTCGAAAATCAAACATCGTCCAGTTGCCCGTGCTGGGCCAGATACTGATCCAGAGCGGCCTTCAGTATGCTGTTGATCGTATCCCCGGAGTCCCTGCACACCTCCTTGACCCGCTCTGCGTACTCCCTCCTTACCCGGCAGCTCAGCGAGGTCATATTGTCCCGATCCCATCGCCTATTCGCCTCCATTTTGGCCTTCGTGACCATCTGCTTCACCCCCTCTTTTTCTTTTATATTGTATCACCGCTAAACACTGTCGTACAGTGTACGACCTGCACAAAATGATTTTGCAAACCTTGCGCAGCCTGTCAATTTACAATGCACTGTAGACAGTGTATGATATAGCCACAACGAAACAGCGACAGCCCACAGGGCAGGAGGTAACATCATGAAACTGAAGGAATTCCGTACCATCATCGAGACTCTGGAGAGCATCCACTCTGACGTCTGCTCTGGCAGCAACAACCCCCGCGACACCGCCCGCCGCTTCATCCAGGCCGTCGGTTCTGACACCGCCGCTCAGTGTGTGGCCATCATGGTCCGCCGGCTCCATTGGGACGGACGGATCAGCCGCAGCGCCAAGGCGCGGGCCGAGGGTGTGGAGCTGTCCGCCGACTGGGAGCGTCGCATTGATGATGCGTATACCAGCATCCACGCCGCCCACTTGTCCCAGATTGCGGAGGCCATGCCCAAGGAGCTGGAGTTCGTCCAGGCCGAGAGCGAGGACGAGCCCAAAACTGAGCAGAACATTACGCTGACCGTCAGCCCCACTGACGCCCGTCTTATTCTCCGGGCGATCAAGGCCCGGGCGAACCACTGGAGCCACCCTGATCAGGTAAACCGTACCTCCAATGCCTTTGGCATTCGGCGGATGTACCAGGAGGTTGCGGCCATTGTACAGCATCAAATGGCATCCCAAGGCGTCAATCCTTAACCCTGCCGCTTTTGCAGCTTAACCCGCACAGCCCGCCCCGGAGGTCACGAGGGCAGAAAGGAAATCACAATGGAAAACATCGGGTGTAGTTGGGCCGTCTGTTATGACATTGACGGCAGGTATTACGACGACGGGAAAACCAAAACGGTAATTGCGGCCGTTCTTCGCTATCCGTTTGACGCTGAGCGGTTTATTGACGAATTTCTCCCCAAAGAGAACAAGGACCGATTTTACATCAAGCGGCTTTCCAGCTGTGAGGGGGAATTTGCATGACCTGGCAAGATCTTTTCGCCCGCAGCTGGCGCGGCGACGAGGCGGAGGTCAGGATATATGACCACCTGCGCCATCCGGACAAGCTGACCATGGCCGACAGCATTGTGCTGTACGACCGCAGCGCCGCCGATACTATCCAGCGCATGGAGGATGCCATCGAGGCACTGAGGGGCTACCGCCAAGCCCTGGCGGAGCGGTACGCCGCCCTTGCGGCAATGCCTTACACGCTGCGCATTGACCTGACCCGGCATAAGGGCTGGTACGACAAGCGGGTGACATACACCCTGCGTCTGGTCCGCTGCTATCAGGACGGACACGAGGAGGCGGAGACGGAGACCAAGTACCCCGGCAAAGAGCGGCGGGCGGCGCTCCAGGCATTTGACGCCATGCGCAAGTCCCGCCCCGGCATTGAGTGTCGTATGGACATCAGCAAACAGAGCTGGGAAAGATGATTGCCGCCCCTTCGGGGGCGGTTTTTCTTTCCTAAGTCCCGTATCAATCTGCTGGAGCTGGCCCAGAGAAAGCATGTGCAGCCGTGTGCAATCCCGTGTGCAATTTTCGTGTGCTTTTGGTGTTTTCCCGCGTTCATTCCATGCACAATAAAAGCGCATAAAGAATACCGCAAACCATTGCGAGAGTAAGAAAAAACCCTGTAGCCGTTGAGACTACAGGGTTTTCTTTCTGGTGACCCGTCGGGGATTCGAACCCCGGACCCACTGCTTAAAAGGCAGTTGCTCTGCCGACTGAGCTAACGAGTCAAATGGCTGGGATGGCTGGGCTCGAACCAGCGAATGCGGGAGTCAAAGTCCCGTGCCTTACCACTTGGCTACACCCCAACATGGCTGGTTAAAAGCAAAGGGACCGGAGCGGACGCTCCGGCCCTTCCGCCTTCATTATGGGGTGGATGACGGGACTCGAACCCGCGACACTCGGAACCACAATCCGATGCTCTACCAACTGAACTACATCCACCATAGAACTATTGCAAGGACAATGGCACGCCTGAAGGGACTCGAACCCCTGACCCACTGCTTAGAAGGCAGTTGCTCTATCCACCTGAGCTACAGGCGCGTATGGAGCGGGTGATGGGAATCGAACCCACGCGACCAGCTTGGAAGGCTGGGATTCTACCATTGAACTACACCCGCATGGGAGCTGATTACTTAACTTTGTCAGCCAGCCAGAATATAGTAGCATACGGTTTCTTATTTGTCAATGGTTTTTTTCTTTTTTGTAAAATCGATTCTTCCGGGGGTGAAGGCCTTGCATATCAGGGCTGGGATGGGTAAGATAGAACAAGCGGCTGTGGCCGCAGGAAAGGAGAAGGGGCATGAAGATCAGTTACGATATGGTGCGCCAGTCCGAGGAGATCCGCACCTATATCACTCAGGCGGACCGATCCCTGCTGGCCCGGGGCTTTACCGAGCACAGCTTTGCCCACGTCACCCGCTGCGCCCAGGTGGCGGCGGATATCCTGAATCAACTAGAGTATGACGACTACCAGCAGGAGCTGGCGCAGATCGCCGCCTTTATGCACGATATCGGTAACGTGGTCAACCGCCACGATCACGCCCAGACCGGAGCGGTGATGGCCTTCCGCATTCTGGACAAGATGGGAATGGAGCCCGCCGACGTGGCGGCGGTGATCACCGCCATTGGCCACCATGACGACTCCACCGCCTATCCGGTGAATCCGGTGGCCGCCGCTCTGATCCTGGCGGACAAGACTGACGTGCGCCGCAGCCGGGTGCGCAACAAGGAGCGGCAGAAATTTGACATCCATGATCGGGTGAACTACGCTGCCGAGCGATCCGACCTGACTTTGGACCGGGGAGCGGGAACCATTACCCTTACCCTGACCATCAACACCCAGGTGTGCGCCGTAATGGACTACTTTGAGATCTTCCTGGAGCGGATGCTGCTCTGCCGCCGGGCGGCAGAGTTCCTGGGTCTTACCTTTAAATTGGACATCAACGGCTTGGATCTGTTGTGACAGACTGTGCAACCTGGTGAAGAAACAGACATATGAAGGGAAAGCACCTTGACAGGAGAAAAGGGAGCACGTATACTACTCTTTAGTTGTAATTCAGGGCGTTCCAGCCGGCTGAGGGGGCGCCTTCACGCTACGCGATATCCTGCTGTCGCAAAGAGAAAGGGGCATCCACCATGCCGCATACCAAGGAAGATATCATTCGGATGGTGCGGGAGGATGACGTCAAATTTATCCGCCTGCAATTTACCGACATTTTCGGCCAGCTGAAAAACGTGGCTATCACCGCTTCCCAGATCGAGAAGGCCGTCAACAATCAGTGCATGTTTGACGGTTCCTCCATCGAGGGCTTTGTCCGCATCGATGAGTCCGACCAGTACCTGTTCCCCGATCTGAAGTCCTACCGGGTGTTCCCCTGGCAGCCCCACCACGGCAAGGTGGCCCGGCTCATCTGCGACGTCCACAACACCGACGGCTCTCCCTTCATGGGCGACCCCCGGTATGTGCTCAAGCGGGCCCTCCAGAAGGCCAAGGACATGGGCTTTGACTCCTTCAACGTGGGCCCCGAGGCGGAGTTCTTCCTTTTCCGCACCGATGAGGAGGGCAAGCCCACCACCCGCACCAACGACGAGGCGGGCTACTTCGACCTGGGCCCCCTGGACCACGGGGAGTCCACCCGCCGGGAGATCTGCCTGGCCCTGGAGGCCATGAAGTTCGAGATCGAGGCCAGCCACCACGAGTGCGCCCAGGGGCAGCACGAGATCGACTTCAAGTATGAGGAGGCCCTCCACGCCGCCGACAACATCATGACCTTCAAGCTGGCGGTGAAGACCCTGGCCCAGAAGAACGGCCTCCACGCCACCTTTATGCCCAAGCCCATCTACGGGGTGGCGGGCTCCGGTATGCACACCAACATGTCCCTGTTCCGCAATGGCAAAAACGTGTTCGACGACCCCAACGGGGCGCGGGGGCTGTCCAAAGAGGCCTACTCCTTCATCGCCGGCATTTTGGCCCACGTCCGGGGCATGGCGGCGGTGACCAACCCCCTGGTCAACTCCTACAAGCGGCTGGTGCCCGGGTATGAGGCCCCCTGCTACCTGGCCTGGTCGGCCTCCAACCGGTCCGCCCTCATCCGCATCCCTGCCTCCCGGGGCCAGTCCACCCGGGTGGAGCTCCGCTCCCCCGACCCCTCCTGCAACCCCTACCTGGCCTTCGCCGTCTGCCTGGCCGCCGGCCTGGACGGCATCGAGAGGGGCCTCACCCCCCCGGACGAGATCACCGAGAACATCTACGCCATGGACAACGCCACCCGGAAGGCCCACGGCATCAAGAACCTCCCCGGCTCCCTGGAGGAGGCCATCCACGAGCTGGAGAACGACCAGCTCATCCTGGACACCCTGGGAGAGCACGTGGCCACCAACTTCCTGGAGGGCAAAAAGAAGGAGTGGGAGGAGTTCCGCACCCGTGTGTCCTCCTGGGAGCGGGAGAAGTATATCATCAATTATTAAAGCCCATTGCGTACTGTTTCCCAGATGCATGACATACCCTAACGGAGAGGGGCGGCGGGCTGCGCCGCCCCTCTTCTGTCTGAGGAGGGATGGCCATGCACTTCACCAAAATGCAGGGACTGGGTAACGACTATATCTATCTCAACGGTCTGGACGGCCTGCCGGCGGACCTGCCCGCCTTGGCCCGCCGTATGAGCGACCGCCATTTTGGAGTGGGAGCTGACGGACTGATCTGTATCTGCGCTTCTAGCCGGGGAGATTTCCGGATGGTGATGTACAATGCCGACGGCTCCCGGGGAGAGATGTGTGGCAACGGTATCCGCTGTCTGGGGAAATATGTATTTGACCATGGCCTCACCAGACGCCGGGCCCTGACCATTGAGACTGACGGCGGGTTGCGCACATTGGAGCTGCTTGGGAACGGTGGGACGGTGTCAGCTGTCCGGGTCCACATGGGGGCGCCCATCCTGGAGGAGCCCTTGCCGCTGGAGAGCGGGGGAGCCCTATGGCAGGTGACACCGGTGTCCATGGGCAATCCCCACGGGGTGGTCTTCGTGGAGGACCCGGACGCCCTGGATCTGGCCCGGCTGGGGCCGCCCCTGGAGCGCCATCCTGTGTTTCCCAGGGGGATCAACGTGGAGTTTGTCACCTGCCCGGACCGGAACACCCTTCGCCTGCGGGTATGGGAGCGGGGCAGCGGAGAGACCCTGGCCTGCGGGACCGGAGCCTGCGCTGCCCTGGCGGCGGCGGTACGGCAGGGGAGGGCGGAGCGGCAGGTGGTGGCTGGGCTGCCTGGAGGAAAGCTGGAGCTATTCTGGCCGGACGACGGCCAGGAGATGGTGATGACCGGCCCTGCTGAAACGGTTTTTGAAGGGGAATACCCCGTTTGATACAAAAGGAGAGAGAAACATGGCAAATATCAACGTAAACTATAACAAGCTGCCCGGCAGCTATCTGTTTTCCGAGATCGCCCGGCGGGTGGCGGCCTACAGCCAGGCCAACCCGGAGAAGTCCATCATCCGCCTGGGCATCGGCGACGTGACCCGGCCTCTGCCCGCCGCGGTCACCGCCGCCATGCACAAGGCGGTGGATGAGATGGCCACCGCATCCGGCTTCCACGGCTACGGCCCGGAGCAGGGCTACGACTTCCTCCGCAATGCCATCGCCCAGGCCGACTACAAGGCCCGGGGGGTAGAGATCAGCCCCGACGAGATCTTCGTGTCCGACGGCGCCAAGAGCGACTGCGGCAATATCGGGGACATTTTCGGTGTGGACAATGTGGTGGCGGTGTGCGACCCGGTGTACCCGGTGTACGTGGACACCAACGCCATGGCCGGCCGGGCCGGGGATTTTGACGAGGCTGCCGGACGTTGGAGCAACCTGGTCTACATGCCCTGCGTGGCGGAGAACGGTTTTTCTCCCGTGATTCCCCAGCGGAAGGTGGATATGATTTATCTGTGCTTCCCCAACAACCCCACCGGCGCTGTGGCCACTAAAGAGCAGCTGAAGGCCTGGGTGGACTACGCCAATGCCAACGACGCCGTTATTCTCTTTGACAGCGCCTATGAGGCCTTCATCACCGATCCCGACATCCCCCACAGCATCTTTGAGATCGAGGGGGCCCGCACCTGCGCCATCGAGTTCCGCTCCTTCTCCAAGACCGCCGGCTTTACCGGCACCCGCTGCGCCTATACCGTCATCCCCAAGGAGCTGATCCGGGGTGGGACCTCCCTCAATGCCATGTGGAACCGCCGTCAATGTACCAAGTTCAACGGGGTGCCCTACGTGGTCCAGCGGGGCGCAGAGGCGGTGTACAGCCCCGAGGGCCAGCTCCAGGTGAAGGAGACCATCCAGTATTACCTGCACAATGCCAGGATCATCCGGGACGGCCTGGCCTCTGCCGGCCTCACCGTGTCCGGTGGGGAGAACTCCCCCTACATCTGGTGCCGCACCCCCGACGGCATGGGCTCCTGGGACTTCTTCGACAAGCTGCTCCATGAGGCCAATGTGGTTACCACTCCCGGCGCCGGTTTCGGCCCCAGCGGCGAGGGCTACATCCGCCTTACCGCTTTCGGTGATGCCGACGCCACCCGGCTGGCGGTGGAGCGCATCAAGGCCATTCTGTAACAGAATAGCGGATATACAAAGATCGCCCGCCGCGGGATGCGGCGGGCGATTTGTGTTCAGGCCAGCTTGAGGTGGGCCTTTTTCAGTGCGTTTCGGATCACCATACACAAGATGGGGGCTACCACAATGGCGATGATGCCGTTGAACAGGGAGGCGGGCACCTTCAGTCCCAGGGTGGCCAGAGCCACCTGGGGCTGGAGCCCCTCCACCAGCAAGCCATTATAGTAGTAGCTCTTGGTGAAGTAGAGGATGTAGTAGATCACGCAGCCCAGGATAGCGCCAGTCAGGCACCGGGGGTATCCGGCTTCCTCTCGCTTCTGGGCAGGGAGCATCACCAGCCCCGCCCCCAGGCCCATGGCCCCCTTGGTGAGGAAGGTGATCCAGCACTCGGAGACAAACCGGGGGTCGGTAAAGTCAAAGAGCATGGAGCCCAGGCCGGAGGCCAGTCCGCCGATGGGGCCCAGCAGCAGCCCGGACAGGCAGCACATGATGTTGGCCAGGGTGAAGGAGGTGTTGCCGCCGATATTGATGGGGATGGTGACCCGCAGATAGTTGCTGACAAATACCAGGGCGGTCATCATGGCCAGTACCGCCAGCCGCAGCACGGTCATCCACGGTTTCTTCTTCATGGGAACCACTTCCGATCTTGTTTGATGGGGCTATTATAGGACAACACTGACCCTATTTGAATAACCAGTTTTAGAAAAAATAATAAGGTCAGATTGGGCTGAAACTTGGGCCTGCCGCGAATATGCAGCAGGCCCAAGTCACTTGTCAACGAAGGAGCTTGGCCCGAATGGGGGGCCAGGAGACCAGGAAGAGGGCAATGCCGCCCACCAACAGGAGACAAAGCAGGGCGGTGCGCAATTCCAGATCGTAGGTCTGGGCGGAGCCCCCCTCTCAGCGGGAGATGGCCTGCCGGGATACCCCCAGGCGCTCCGCCATAGCCTCCTGGGACAGACCCTGTGCTTTGCGCAGGGCCACAAGTTTTTCGGGCAGTTTCATAGACGCACCTCCTGGTTTTCTGGTTCTATGGTACCAGAATCCCCCGGGCAAAGTCACCGCAACATGCTGTCACTTCCGCAACAAGTTTTTATAACGGCTCAATACCGGCCAAAATCCCCGGAGCGACCCTCGGTGACGTCGGCGCCGAACTCGTAGTCCTTGCCGGGCAGGATGGCATTGAGGGCGATGCCGGCAATGGCGGCGATGGCCAGGTTGGTCAGGGTGACGTGGACCTCGCCGATGGAAAAGGTAATGCCGCCGGAGAAGCCCAGGCCGCACACCAGGATAACAGCGGCGATGATCAGGTTGCGGGAGTTGGTGAAGTCCACCCGGTTCTCCACCACGTTGCGCACGCCGATGGCGGAGATCATGCCGTAGAGGATGAAGGACACGCCGCCGATGATGGCGGTGGGGATGGAGTTGACGATGGCGGCAAAGGCGGGGGAGAAGGACAGGATCACCGCATAGAGGGCGGCCAGACGCACCACCTTGGGGTCGTACACCCGGGAGAGCACCAGCACGCCGGTGTTCTCGCCGTAGGTGGTGTTGGCGGGGCCGCCGAACAGACCGGCCAGGGAGGTGGCGATACCGTCGCCGATGAGGGTGCGGTGGAGACCGGGGTTCTCAATAAAGTTGGAGCCCACGGTGGCGGAGATGGCGGACATGTCTCCGATGTGCTCCATCATGGCGGCGATGGCGATGGGGGCCATGACGAAGATGGAGGTCAGGTCAAACTTTGCCAGGAAGAAGGGCTGGATGCCCACCGGGGCGGAGGCGGCCACCCCGGAGAAGTCCATGAGGGGCACCACATTGCCGGCGGCGTCCAGGGCAGTGGCGCCCATGGCGTTGGCGATGAGGGCCACCACATAGGAACCCACCACCCCCAGCAGGATGGGGATGATCTTCACCATGCCCTTGCCCCAGATGTTGGCCACCACGATAATGGCCATGGCCACAATGGCCAGCCACCAGCAGGTGGAGGCGTTGGACACGGCGGAGGGGGCCAGGTTCAGGCCGATGAGGATGATGATGGGGCCGGTGACCACGGGGGGCAGGAAGCGCATGACCTTCTTCACACCCACCAGCTTAATGACGGCGGCCAGAATCACGTACAGCAGGCCGGCTACCACGATGCCGCCGCAGGCATACTGCAGCTTGACGGCGGGATCCATACCGGCGTACTTGCCGGTGTCCAGCGCGGCCACGGCGGCAAAGCCGCCCAGGTAGGCGAAGGAGGAGCCCAGGAAGGCGGGCACCCGCATCTTTGCGCACACGTGGAAAAACAGAGTGCCGATGCCGGCGAAGAACAGGGTGGTCTGGATGGACAGGGGCAGGCCGTATCCCTGCACCAGAATGGGCACCAGCACGGTGGCGCCGAACATGGCGAACATGTGCTGCAGACCCAGGATGAGCATCTTGGGCAGGCCCAGCACCCGGGCGTCCCGGATAGGCTCAGATCCCGGCGTTTTCTTGTCGTTCATAAGAAACCTCTCTTTCCCGGCGGGCAGAAAAAAAGCAACTGCTTTTTCCAAAGAAAAAACAATCGCTCCCGTTCAAGCTGTTCGCCCTGTCATAGACAGCATCCCCATCGTATTCAAGACGAACACCTCCCGCCCGCGCTTAAATTCAAATCATTATACCAGCTCTTGTGGATATGTGCAAGGTAGTTGTTTAAATTTTCGTTCATTTGGGCAAGTTTATAAAGAATAAAAGGGGTATTTCCCAAATCCCTCATGATCTGTGTATTGACAGATGGGGAAAACTTTACTATAGTAAATGGCAAAAGATAAGAAGGTGACCCCATGAAACGACCCTTTGTGACACTGGAACAGCTCCGGGAGATGACCGTTCAATATCCAACACCCTTCCATCTGTACGATGAGAAGGGGATCCGCGAAAACGCCAGAAAGCTGAAGGAGGCATTTGCCTGGAACCCGGGCTTCAAGGAGTACTTTGCCGTCAAGGCCACTCCCAATCCCGCCATTCTGAAGATCCTGCGGGAGGAGGGCTGCGGCGCCGACTGCTCCTCCCTCACCGAGCTGATGATGTCTGACCGCTGTGGCTTTACCGGCCCTGAGATCATGTTTTCCTCCAACGACACCCCGGCGGAGGATTTCAAGCTGGCCGCCAAGCTGGGGGCCACCATCAACCTGGATGACTTCACCCACATCGACTTCCTCAAGGAGACCATCGGGTTCATTCCCGAGACCATTTCCTGCCGCTTCAATCCCGGAGGGGTGTTCACCATCGGAGAATCCACCGAGGGCTTCCAGGTGATGGACAACCCCGGGGACTCCAAATATGGCTTCACCCGGGAGCAGATCTTTGAGGGCTTCAAAAAGCTGAAGGCCATGGGAGCCAAACGCTTCGGTATCCATGCCTTCCTGGCCTCCAACACCCTGTCCAACGATTACTATCCCACCCTGGCGGGGATTTTATTCCGGCTGGCGGTGGAGCTGGAGCGGGAGACCGGCTGCGATATCTGCTTCATCAACCTGTCCGGCGGCGTAGGGGTGCCCTACAAGCCCGACCAGCCCGCCAACGACATCGCCGCCATCGGCGAAGGCGTACGGCGGCAGTTTGAGGAGATCCTGGCGCCCGCCGGTATGGGGGACGTGGCCATCTACACCGAGCTGGGGCGGTTCATGCTGGCCCCCAACGGCTGCCTGGTCACCAAGGTGCTCCACTTCAAGCACACCTACAAGGAGTATGTGGGGGTGGACGCCTGCGCCGCCAACCTGATGCGTCCGGCCATGTACGGGGCCTACCACCATATTACCGTCATGGGCAAGGAGGACGCTCCCTGCGACCACAAGTACGACGTCACCGGCGGCCTGTGCGAGAACAACGACAAATTCGCCATCGACCGGATGCTGCCGGAGGTGGAGCAGGGCGACCTGCTGGTGATCCACGACACCGGGGCCCACGGCTTTTCCATGGGCTACAATTATAACGGCAAGCTGCGTTCCGCCGAGGTGCTGCTCCAGGAGGATGGCTCTACCCGCCTCATCCGCCGGGCAGAGACTCCGGAGGACTATTTCGCCACCATGATCTTCGACTAATAAATCGGGAGTCCGGTATATACCGGACTCCCGATTTTGAATTACAGCGCCAGAACGCCCTGGACCACCATGAACAGGCCCAGTGCCAGGAACACGGCGCCTCCGATCTTGGTGGTAACCTTGGAGCGCATGTGGCGGAAGGCCTTTTGCAGCTGCTCCAGTGGGAGCAGCAGGAAGAGCAGTCCTACCACCACAAAAAAGCCGCCTACCGTAAAATATCCGGACATTCCATGTTCCACCTTTCCGACAAATTTCAAGACCTATCTTAGCAGGTCTTAGTGCGTATTGCAAGAGTCCGCTGTGGATGGACAGGAAGGACCTTGACAAAGGGAAAGGGGGTGTGTTATAAGTAAACCTATCATATGACTGACGGATAATGTGGAGCCTACCACATGGAGTATGATGATTGAAAGCCGACCGTCTGGGCGAGAAAAGCCCGGACTGTCGGCTTTTCTTTTTGCTTGCGAAAGGAGGAAGGGCTTTTTGGTCAAGGGGCTGATCCATTCGGTGGAGAGCATGGGACTGGTGGACGGGCCCGGGATCCGCACCGTATTTTTTTTGCAGGGGTGTGCCCTGCGCTGCCGCTATTGTCACAATCCGGACACCTGGGAGCCGGACAGCCCGAAGGCGGCCTGGTATACCCCGGAAGAAGTGCTCCACCGACTGGAGCGGTTCCGGCCCTATTACGGCAGCACCGGCGGGGCGACCTTTTCCGGGGGGGAGCCTTTGCTCCAGCCGGACTTTCTGGCGGAGACTCTGGAGCTCTGCCAGCAGGCGGGCATCCACACCTGCCTGGACACGGCGGGGGTGGGCCTGGGGCACTATGAGGCTATCCTGGCTCACACGGACCTTGTACTGCTGGACGTGAAGCACTACACCCCGACGGGCTACCGGCAGGTCACCGGCCGGTCCATGGAGGCCTTTGACCGGTTCCTGACGGCCGCGCAGGCCATGGGCAAGCCTCTGTGGATCCGCCACGTGGCAGTGCCCGGCCTCACCGACGGGGAGGCCCACCTGGCGGGGCTGGAGGGCTATCTGAACACCCTCCGCCATGTGAAGCGGGTGGAGCTGCTGCCCTATCACACCCTGGGGGTCCATAAGTACGCCGCCCTGGGCATCCCCTACCCTCTGGAGGGAGTGGCCCCTTTGGAGGCCAAGACCCTGGAGGACTGGAACCAAAGATTGAACCAAACCTGCTGTGACAAAGAATGAGGAGGGCATATGAGCATTGATGTGAACTGTACCGCCTGGAGCGGTTTCCGTACCGGCGAGTGGCGCCACCTGGTGAATGTGCGCAATTTTATCCAGAAGAACTACACCCCCTACCAGGGGGATGCCTCCTTTCTGGCTTCCATTTCCCCCAAAACCGCCAGGGTGTGGGAGAAGGCCAAGGCCCTCATCATTGAGGAGGTAAAGAAGGGCGTCATCGACGTGGAGACCCACGCCGTTTCTGGTATCGACAACTTTGCCCCCGGCTATATCGACAAGGACAACGAGGTCATCGTGGGCCTCCAGACCGACGCCCCCCTGAAGCGGATCGTCAACCCCTTCGGCGGTATCCGCAACGCCACCTCCGCCCTGGAGCAGTACGGCTACCAGCTGGACCCGGAGATCGAGCGGCACTTCCGCCTCTACCGCAAGACCCATAACGAGGGGGTATTTGACGCCTACCCCAAGCGGACCCGGCTGGCCCGGACGGCGGGGCTGCTCACCGGACTGCCCGACGCCTACGGGCGAGGCCGCATCGTGGGAGACTACCGCCGGGTGCCCCTGTACGGTACTGATTTCCTTATCGAAGAGAAGGAAAAGGATCTGGACATGATCGACGGCCCCATGACCGACGAGCGCATCCGCCTGCGGGAGGAGGTCCAGATGCAGATCCGGGCTCTGCGGCAGATGGCCGCCATGGCCGCCCGGTACGGCTGCGATATTTCCCGCCCGGCGGAGAACGCCCACGAGGCGGTGCAGAACCTGTACATGGCCTACCTGGCGGGCATCAAGGAGAACAATGGCGCGGCCACCTCCCTGGGCCGCACCGCTACCTTCCTGGATATCTACATCCAGCGGGACCTGGACCGGGGCGTCCTGGACGAGGAGGGGGCCCAGGAGCTCATCGACCAGTTCGTCATCAAGCTGCGGCTGGTGCGTCACCTGCGCACGCCCGAGTACAACGAGCTCTTCGGCGGTGACCCCACCTGGGTCACCGAGGCCATCGGCGGCATGGGGGTGGACGGCCGCACCCTGGTGACCAGGAGCTCCTTCCGCTACCTCCACACCCTCACCAACCTGGGTACCGCTCCCGAGCCCAACCTGACCGTACTGTGGAGCCCCCACATGCCCCAGGGCTTCAAGGACTACTGCGCCAAAATGAGCATCGATACCGACTCCATCCAGTATGAGAGCGACGAGCTCATGCGGCCCATGTATGGCGACGACTATTGCATTGCCTGTTGCGTGTCCGCCATGGCGGTGGGCAAGCAGATGCAGTTCTTTGGGGCCCGGGCCAACCTGGCCAAGAGCCTGCTGTACGCCATCAACGGCGGCGTGGACGAGAAGAAGGGCATCCGGGTGGTGCCTGAGATCGAGCTGGACACCGACGAGGTGCTGGACTACCCCAAGGTGCTGGGCAACTACAAAAAGGTGCTGTCCTATGTGGCGGAGCTCTATGTGGACACCATCAATATCATCCACTTCATGCACGACAAATACGCCTACGAGAGCAGTCAGATGGCCCTCCATGACACCCTGGTGGAGCGGCTGGCCGCCTTCGGGGTGGCGGGACTGTCCATCGCAGCCGACTCCCTGTCCGCCATCAAGTTCGCCAAGGTGCGTCCCATCCGCAATGAGCAGGGCATCGCCGTGGACTTCCAGGTGGAGGGGGATTTCCCCAAGTACGGCAACGACGACGACCTGGTGGACGATATCGCCGTGGAGCTGGTGTCCTACTTCTCCGCCGAGCTGAAAAAGCACCCCCTGTACCGCAACGCCATCCACACCCTGTCCGCCCTCACCATCACCTCCAACGTGATGTACGGCAAAAAGACGGGGGCCACCCCCGACGGCCGCAAGGCGGGGGAGCCCTTCGCCCCCGGCGCCAACCCCATGCACGGCCGGGACAAGAACGGCGCCCTGGCCTCTCTCAACTCGGTGGCCAAGATCCCCTACCGGGCGGTGTGTCAGGATGGCGTGTCCAACACCTTCTCCATCGTGCCCTCCGCCCTGGGCAAGACGGAGGGCGAGCGGGTGGACAACCTGGTGCATATCCTGGACGGCTACTTCCTCCAGGGGGCCCACCACCTGAACGTGAACGTGATGAACCGCCAGCTCCTGCTGGACGCCATGGAGCACCCTGAGCAGTACCCCACCCTCACCATTCGGGTGTCTGGCTACGCGGTGAATTTCTCCCGCCTCAGTCGGGAGCAGCAGCTGGAGGTGGTCAAGCGTACCTTCCATGAGAGTATGTGACTCCCCTTTTATGCAGGTTTTACATTGACAAACCGGGAAAAACATCGTATAGTATCCCCATTGGCAGACAGAGAGGTCTCAGATATGATATCTGGGGCCTCTCTGTCTGTTTTAATATGACGGATCACCACGGAGGGAGCACGGATATGAATGACTTGACCCAACGACAGCCCCGGCACCTGCATGAGGAGTGCGGGGTACTGGGACTCTATGCCCCTACCCGGGGGGAGTTGGCGCCCCTGGCCTACTACGGCTTGTACGCCTTGCAGCACCGGGGCCAGGAGAGCGCCGGCATTGTCCTCAATGACGACGGCTGCTTCAACGCATGGTGTGACGTAGGTCTGGTAAACGAGGTCTTTCCCCGGGAGCGGCTGGAGGCCATGGGGCAGGGGACTATTGCGGTGGGCCACGTGCGCTATGCCACTACCGGCTCTGATCGGAAGCGGAATGTGCAGCCCATTGTGATCAACCACTTCAAGGGACGAATGGCCATGGCTCACAATGGAAATTTGACCAACTCTTTCCGGCTGCGGCAGGCCTTGGAGGAGCGGGGCTCTATCTTCCACACCACCACCGACTCGGAGGTCATCGCCTATACCATCGTCCAGGCCAGGCTTACCGCTCCCTCCATCGAGGCGGCGGTGTCGGCGGCTATGGACAAGCTGGAGGGGGCCTACTCCCTGGTGATCTCCTCGCCAACCAAGCTCATTGCGGCCCGGGATCCCTACGGATTTCGTCCCCTGTGCATGGGCCGCCGGGCGGACGGCATGGTGGTGTTTGCCTCGGAGTCCTGCGCCCTGGATGCGGTTGGGGCGGTGTTTGAGCGGGACCTGCTGCCAGGGGAGATCGTCTCGGTGAGTCACCGGGGGATGGTTTGCGATACCAGCCACTGTGGCCAAAGACCCAAAAAGCTGTGCGTCTTTGAGTTGATTTACTTTGCCAGGCCTGACTCAGTGATCGACGGGGCCAGCGTCAGCCTGGCTCGCCAGCGGGCGGGGGCTTTTCTGGCCCAGGAGCACCCGGTGGAGGCCGACGTGGTCATCGGGGTGCCCGACTCCGGCCTGGATGCGGCTCTGGGCTACGCCAAGGCCTCCGGCATCCCCTACGCCATGGGCTTTACCAAAAATAAGTACATAGGCCGCACCTTCATTTCCCCCACCCAAAGCATGCGGGAGACCGGCGTCAACCTGAAGCTGAACCCCATCCGGGCTGAAGTGGAGGGCAAGCGGGTGGTGCTCATCGACGACTCCATCGTCCGTGGGACCACCTGCCGCCGTACCATCCAGCTGCTCCGCCAGGCGGGGGCCCGGGAGATCCATATGCGGGTGAGCGCGCCACCCTTTGTGGCCCCCTGCTTTTACGGCACCGACATTGACAGTGCCGACAAACTGATCGCCAACCACCACACAACGGAAGAAATTGCCGACATCATAGGGGTGGACTCTCTGGGCTACCTCAGCCTGGAGCATGTGGTCCAGCTGACCGGACCGGAGAATACCGGTTTCTGCACTGCTTGCTTCGGTGGCGGCTATCCTACGGAGATCCCTGGCCCCGGGGAGAAGGACCGGTTCGAGCAGCCGATCGGTCGGAACAAATCGGATGGGGAATAGAAAATCGGGGAATTGCAGCGGCAATTCCCCGATTTTTTTATGGTGTCAGCAGCTGGCGCCGCCGATGACGGTCTTGTTCATCACAGCCTGTTTGTCCACGGTACCGTGGAGCAGCTTGTCCTCCACGTAGTCGAAGCCCAGACGCTGGATGGTGTCAGAGAACCGCTCACCGGTCTGGCCCTCGTCCCGGAAGAAGAGGATGGCCTTCTCCACCAGGTCGAGGACCTCCTGCTCGCTGGTGAAGATCTTGGACAGAGGCTTGCCGGAGGCCACCTTCTTGCCCCAGCGGCCGCCGATGTACACCTTGTAGCCGTAGGTGCTTTCGGTAAAGGCCCCGAAGGGGCACTTCTCCAGGCAGCGGCCGCAGTGATTGCACAGAGTGGGATCGATGACCGCCTTGCCGTCCTTCAGGGATACGGCGTGGATGGGGCAGGCCTTCTCGATCTGGCAAACCTTACAGCCCTTGCACTTGTTCAGGTCGGGCTCGGGCACACGCTGGCCGATGATACCCAGGTCGTTCAGGTCGGGCTTGACGCAGTTGTTGGGGCAGCCTCCCACTGCCAGCTTGAACTTATGGGGAAGGGACACGTCATGGTAGCCCTTGTAGAACAGCTCGTGGAGCTTTTCGCTGAGGGCGAAGGTGTCGATCAGGCCGTACTGGCAGGTGGTACCCTTGCAGGACACCACAGGCCGTACTTTGGAGCCGGTGCCACCCACCTCCAGGCCGGCCTCGGCCAGGAACTCAATGAGGGCGTCCACGTTCTGATAGGGGACTCCCTGGATCTCCATGGTGAGCCGGGTGGTCATGGTGACCTCGCCGGAGCCGAATTTCTGGGCGGCCTCGGCCACGGCGGCATGCTCGGCGCTGGTCAGCTTGCCGTTGCGGGTAATGACCCGCACGTTGAAGCGGTCGGGGGTGCGTTTGTCCCACAGACAGCCCAGGCCTTTCAGACGCTTGACCTCCTCGGGGGGCAGGGTAGCTCCGGCGGGGAGGGGCACCTTCACCTGGTTAAAGGTGACGCCGCCCTCCAGCACCCGGGTGTTGGTATAGCCGTAGAATTTCAGGCGATTCTGGAGAAAGTAGCCCCGCTTGCCCCGAGCGCACACCAGCAGCAGCTTGGCGTCCTTATCAATGCCCTCCAGGGGGCCGTTGACCTGAGCCAGGTTGACCCACTTGGCTCCGGGGATGGCGGGGGCGGGCTGAGCGTCGATGACCTGGTAGTCCTTGGCTTCCCCGGCGGCATACTGGGCGGGGGTAAAGGTTTCCAGCTTGCCGGAGAGCTTGTTCTCCAGTACGTGACAGGCCTGGACAAAGGGATGGATGGCAGTGGAGAAGGGGGGAGCGTAGGCCAGGTCCATGGTGTCATAGGCGTCGATGGTCAGGCCGGCGTACAGGCCAACCGCGGCCACGTCCACCATTTTATCCACCGCGCCGGCGCCGATGACCTGGAGACCCAGCAGCTTGCGGCTGTTCCGGTCGGCCACCAGCTTGGTGAGGAACACGGAGGCGCCGGGGTAATAGTGAGCCTTGTCGTCGGAAACGCACACCACGGTAATGGGATCAAAGCCCTCGGCCCTGGCCTGGGCCTCGGTGAGGCCGGTGCGGCCCACGTTGAGCATGGGCAGCAGCTTGGCCACGCCGGTGCCCAGACAGCCGCCGTAGGGGGTGGGGGAACCGGTAAGGGTGTTGGCCAGAGCCCGGGCGGTCAGGTTGGCGGTGGAGCCCATGGCGGACCACTGGCCCTTGCCGGTGATGGCGGAGCGCACCATGGCGCAGTCGCCGGCGGCATAGATGTGGGGCAGGTTGGTGCGCATCAGCTCGTCCACCACCACGGTGCCCTTGAAGAGCTCAATGCCGGTATCCGCCAGGAAGTCGGTGGCGGGACGGACGCCGATGGCCAGTACCACCACGTCGGCGGCAATAGGGCCCCCGTCGGTAACGATGCCGGTGGCCTTGTCGGTACCGGTGACCGACTGGATGCGCTGGCCGGTGAGCACCCGCACCCCAGCTTCCTTCAGCTTCCGGCGGGCAAAGTCGGCCATCTCGGGATCAAAGGCGTTGGGCATGATCTGGTCGGCAAAATCCACCACCGTCACATCCAGACCCTGGCTCAGCAGGTTCTCGGAGATCTCCAGGCCAATGAAGCCGGCGCCGGCCACCACCGCACGGCGGCAGCCGTTGGCGGAGACATAATCCCGCAGGCCCACCGCGTCGTCAGGGGCGCGCATAGGGAAGACTCCGGGCAGAGCCTTGCCGGGCATATCGGGCACAAAGGGCGCCGCGCCGGTGGCGATGATGAGTTCGTCGTAGCTTTCGGTAAAGCTCTCCCCATGGAGCAGGCCGCTGACCGTCTTGGCGGCAGGGTCCACATGGGTGACCTCGCAGCCGGTGACCACCTCGGCGCCGGTGAGGCCGGCGTACTTCTGTGGCGTGTTGACGATGAGCTCTTCCCGGGTGCCAATGGCGCCGCCCACATAGTAGGGCAAGCCGCAGCCGGCGTAGGAGATGTCCTCACCCTTGTTGAGCACCTTGACCTGGGCGCTCCGATCTTCCCGCTTCAGCTTGGCGGCCGCCTTTGTCCCGGCGGCCACGCCGCCGATGACCAGAATGCGCATAATAGTTCCCCCTTAAATATTGCGTTTTTTTGAACCGCGCTTGAAACCAGTATAACACTCCACTATAATAAAATAAAGTTTATAAAACTTATGAGCTGATTTGATTTTGTGATGGGCGGTGGCTATCGTGGTGGACTATCGGATCCGTACCTTCTTGACCCTGTATGAGACTATGAATTACCGCAGGACTGGGGAGCTGCACTGCCTGAGCCAGCCCGCCGTTAGCCAGCAGATCCGGGGACTGGAGGAAAAATACGGCTGCAAGCTCTTTCAGTATGACGGGCGGAAGCTCCAGGCCACCCCCCAGGCCCAGCGGGTGGCGGAGTATGCCCGCACCGCCCTGTACAATGAGCAGCGGCTTCAACAAGAGCTTACCGGACCCGCCGCCCGGGAGGTGCGGGTGGGGGCCACCAAGACCATTGGAGAGTTTGTGGTGGCCGAGGCGCTGAGCCGCTATATCCGACGGACGGGGGACAGCCTGAAGATCGTGGTGGACAACACCAGGGCCCTGCTCAGCCTGCTGGACCATGAGCAGCTGGACTTTGCCCTGGTGGAGGGGGCCTTTGACCGGCAGCGGTACGGAAGCTGCCTGTTCCGGCGGGCCAAATTCGTGGGCCTGTGCCGGAGGGACCATCCCTTTGCCGGACGTACTATATCCCTGGAGGACCTGGCGGGCCAGTGCCTGGTTGTGCGGGAGCCCGGGTCGGGTACCCGAGGCATCCTGGAAAACGCCCTGGCCGAGCGGGGATACTCCTTGGACCTGTTTTCCCGGGTGATTTGTGCCAATCAATTTTCCCTCATTACCCGATTTGTGTCGGCGGGAGCAGGGATCACCTTTGCCTATGAGCCGGTGGGGGAGGGGCGCCCGGAGCTGTCCCCCTTCCACCTGGACTGTCTGGATGAGCGCCGGGAGTTCAGCCTGGTCTATCTCAAGGGGACCCGGGTCTTTTCGCTGGTCCGGGAGGTGCTGGGGGAGGAGGCCCCCGAAGGCCTGGAGCAGGCGGATTAAAAAGACTTGCCAAAGAGAAAACGGTATGGTATACTGATTCAAACATCGGCAGATGCGGTCACGGACCCGGTAAGAAGCTGGGCGGAGCGGTCAGAGCCGCGTGGAACGCACCCCAACAGCCCGGTGTTTGCCCATTATTGTGAGAGATACTAGGAAGGTATCTGTCCCCTCCAGGGGGACGGATACCTTCTTTTTTTGCAAAGGAGCGCTGATATGACACTGGAGCAGTTTTTTCAGCAAACGCCACGGGCGGCGGTGGCCTTTTCAGGCGGCACCGATTCCGCTCTGGTATTGTGGGCGGCCAAGACCTGGGGCTGCCAGGTGCGGGCGTATTATGTCAATACCGCTTTCCAGCCCGCCTTTGAGCTGGCCGACGCCAAAAGGCTGGCGGAAGAGGTGGGCGTGCCCATGACGGTGGTGGAGGTGGACGTGATGGCGGTGCCCGAGGCGGCGGCCAACGGCCCCCGGCGGTGTTACTACTGCAAGCGGGCCCTGTTCACTGCCCTGTGGCAGGCAGCCAGGGCCGACGGCCACACCGTGCTGCTGGACGGTACCAACGCCTCGGACGACGCCGGGGACCGGCCGGGGATGCAGGCCCTCCGGGAGCTGGAGGTGCGCTCTCCTCTGCGGGAGTGCGGCATTACCAAAGACGAGGTGCGGCGGCTGTCCCGGGAGGCGGGGCTGTTCACCTGGGACAAGCCGGCCTACGCCTGCCTGGCCACCCGGGTGCCCACCGGCACCGCCATCACAGGGGAGGCCCTGGCCAAGGTGGAGCGGGGGGAGGACGCCCTGTTCAAGCTGGGGTTCACCGATTTCCGGCTGCGGCTGCTGGGGGACGCCGCCCGCATTCAAATGCCGGCGGACCAGATGGAGCGGGCTGCCGCCCTGCATGAGCAGATTACCCGGGCCCTGGGGGCGGACTTTTCCGTTGTGCTGCTGGACCTGGGGGGGAGGTAAGGAAATGGACAACAAGCATGAGATTCTGGAGCTGCTGCGGGCGGTGCGGTCAGGGGCCACCACCCCGGAGGACGCCCTGCTGGAGCTGAAGCAGAAGCCCTTTGAGGATCTGGGCTACGCTAAGGTGGATTTCCACCGTTCGGTGCGCCAGGGCGCGGCGGAGGTAATCTACGGCGCGGGTAAGACGCCGGAGCAGATCGCCGGTATCGCTGCCGCCATGGGGGAGCGGGGGTGCAGGAACATCCTCATCACCCGCATGGGGCAGGAGGCCGCCGACCTGGTGGCCCGGTCGGTGCCTCTGGACTACCACCCCACCCCCAGGCTGGGCATCGCATTCCCCGGAGAGCGGACCGAGCTGGGCCATATCGTGGTGGCCACCGGCGGCACCAGCGACATGCCGGTGGCGGAGGAGGCCGCCCTCACCGCCGAGATGATGGGCAACAGGGTCACCCGGCTGTACGACGTAGGGGTGGCGGGACTTCACCGGCTGCTGAGCAACCTGGATCCCCTGATGAGCGCCCGGTGCGTGGTGGCCGTGGCGGGTATGGAGGGGGCCCTGGCCTCGGTGGTGGGAGGCCTGGTTGACTGCCCGGTGGTGGCGGTGCCCACCAGCGTGGGCTACGGCGCCAACTTCGGCGGTCTGTCCGCCCTGCTGGCCATGCTCAACTCCTGCGCCTCCGGGTGCAGTGTGGTCAACATCGACAACGGATTTGGCGCCGGCTATCTGGCCAGCATGATCAATCAGATGGAGGGATTGCAGTGAAAACGCTTTATATCGATTGCCATATGGGGGCGGCGGGGGATATGCTCATGTCCGCCCTGTACGAGCTGCTGGGAAAAGAGGAGAAGGAGAGCTTCCTGCGCACCATGAACGGCCTGGGCCTGCCTGGCGTTCATGTGGAGCCGGTGGAAGGGGTTTCAGGGGGCATCTCCGGCACCCACATGAAGGTCACCGTCCACGGTCTGGAGGAGCTGGAGCACGACCACCATCACGATCACGAGCATCCTCACGATCATGAGCACCATCACGATCACGAGCATCCTCACGATCATGAGCATCCTCATGACCACGAACATCCTCACGCTCATGAGCACCATCATGGCCACGGGCACCCCCATGACCACGAGCATGAACACCACCATCACCATCATGCCACCCCCGGCTACATCGCCGGGATCATCGACGGCCTGGCCCTGCCGGAGGAGGTCAAGGCCAACGCCCGGGCGGTCTATGACGCCATTGCCCAGGCGGAGGCCAAGGCCCACGGCTGCCCGGTGGGGGACGTGCACTACCACGAGGTAGGGGCCCTGGACGCGGTGGCCGATGTCACCGGCGTGTGCTACGCCCTCTACCTGCTCCGGCCTGACCGGGTGGTGGTGTCCCCCGTCCACGTGGGCAGTGGTACCGTGAAATGCGCCCACGGGATCATGCCGGTGCCCGCCCCCGCTACCGCCAACCTGCTCTCCAGTGTGCCGGTGTACGGCGGCGAGGTGATGGGGGAGCTGTGCACCCCCACCGGAGCGGCTTTGCTGGCCCATTTTGCCCAGTCCTTCGGTCCCATGCCCCCCATGACGGGCAGCGCCGTGGGCTGCGGCGTGGGCACCAAGGTGTTCGCCGGCCGGGCCAACTGTGTCCGGGCCTTTTTGGGGGAGGACGCCCAGGAGGCCAATGGTACCATCACCGAGCTGGTGTGCAACGTAGACGACATGACCCCTGAGGCCCTGGCCTTCGCCGCCCAGCGGCTGCTGGAGGAGGGGGCCCTGGACGTGTACACCGTCCCCGGCACCATGAAGAAGGGCCGCCCCGGCCATGTGCTCACCGTACTGTGCGAAGCCGGGCAGGAGGATGGCCTGGCCCGGGCCATCCTCCGCCACACCACCACCATCGGTCTGCGGGTGCGCCGGTGCGAGAAGTATTTCCTCACCCCCGGCAGCAAGACCGTGTCCACCCCCTGGGGGGAGGTGTCTGTCAAGACGGCGGAGGGCTTTGGCGTGCGCAAGGCCAAGCCGGAGCACGCCTCGGTAGCCGCCGTGGCCCAGACCGCCCAGGTGCCCTATCAGGAGGTCTACCAGGCCGCCCTGAAGGGCCTGTAAGGAGGTACTATGAAACGTATTCTGCCTTTGCTGCTGGCCTTTGCCCTGCTGGCCGGCTGCGGCGGCGGGACTCCCGCCGCCACCCCTGCCGCCGCCCAAAAGACCGACAGCGTGGTCATCGCCATGGGCCCCACCTCGGAGCCGGAGGCGGGCTTTGACCCGGCCTTCGGCTGGGGGGCCGGGGAGCATGTCCACGAGCCTCTGATCCAGTCCACCCTGACGGTGACCAACACCGACCTGACCATCGGCTACGACCTGGCCACCGACGTGCAGGTCAGCGACGACGGCCTCACCTGGACGGTGACCATCCGGGACGATGTGAGCTTCACCGACGGGGAGCCCCTGACGGCCTCCGACGTGGCCTTTACCTACAATACCGTCAAGGCCGCCAGCTCGGTGAACGACTTCACCATGCTGGACAGCGCCGAAGCGGTGGACGACACCACTGTGGTGTTCCACATGGCCACGCCCTTCTCCATCTGGCCCTATACCATGGCCATCGTGGGCATCGTGCCCGAGCACGCCTACGACCCCGCCACCTACGGCTCCAACCCCATCGGCTCCGGCCGGTACATCCTCAAGCAGTGGGACAAGGGCCAGCAGGTGATTTTGGAGGCCAACCCGGACTACTATGGGGAGGCCCCCCAGATGAAGCAGGTGACCATCCTCTTTATGGAGGAGGATGCCGCCTTCCTGGCGGTACAGGCCGGTCAGGTGGACCTGGCCTACACCTCTGCCACCTATTCCGACCAGAGCCCCGCCGGGTATAGCCTGGCCGCCTATGACAGCGTGGACAACCGGGGCTTCAACCTGCCGGTCATCGAGGGCACGCTGACCGGGGACGTGCTGGTCCGCCGGGCCATCAACATGGGCATCGACCGGCAGGAGATGATCGACAACGTGCTGGGCGGCTACGGTACCGCCGCCTACAGCGTGTGCGACGGTCTGCCCTGGTACAGCCCCGACTCTCAGGTGGATTATGACCCGGAAGGGGCAGCCGCCCTGCTGGACCAGGCGGGCTGGGTCATGGGAGCCGACGGGGTCCGGGAGAAGGACGGGGTGAAGGCCACCCTGGAGCTGCTCTATCCCACCAGCGACTCGGTGCGGCAGGCCCTGTGCGCCGATTTCGCCAACCAGCTGGGGGAGCTGGGCATCTCCTGCACCATGGAGGGGGTGGGCTGGGACACCGCCTATGACCGGGCCCTCACCCAGCCCCTGATCTGGGGCTGGGGCGCCCACACTCCCATGGAGCTGTACAACATCTACCACACCATCGGGGACACCGGCACCGCCCAGTACTCCCCCTACGCCAACGCCGCGGTGGACGCCTACATGGACCAGGCCCTGGCCTGCTCCGATCTGGAGGAGTCCTATATCCTGTGGCAGAAGGCCCAGTGGGACGGCGCCACCGGCGTCACCCAGGAGGGGGACATCCCCTGGGTGTGGCTGGTGAACGTGAGCCACCTGTACTGGGTGCGGGACGGCCTCCAGGTGGCCCAGCAGAAGATCCATCCCCACGGCCACGGCTGGTCCGTCGTCAACAACGTGGACCAGTGGAGCTGGGGATAAAAACGGGCGGGGACAAGCCCCGCCCCTACAAAAACGCCCTGTAGGGGCGACCCTTGTGGTCGCCCGTGCCTTGACATGGAACCCACTGGAAAGAAGGAATCCTTTTGAAGCACCGACTGTTCTTCACGGGCAAAAAGCTCGTCCGCATGGTCCTGCTGCTGCTGGGGGTGAGCCTGGTCGCCTTCCTGCTCATGTCGGCCTCTCCCTTAGACCCCCTCCAGACCAACGTGGGCCAGGCCGCCCTGGGCACCATGAGCCAGGAGCAGATCGCCAAGCTGGAGGACTACTGGGGGGTGAACGACCCGCCGGCCCAGCGGTATCTGGGCTGGCTGGGGGACTTTGTCCGGGGGGACATGGGCACCTCTCTGCTCTACCGTCAGCCGGTGAGCCAGGTCATCGGCCAGCGGCTGCAAAATTCCCTGTGGCTCATGGCATTTGCCTGGGTGATCTCGGGGGCGCTGGGCCTCACCCTGGGGGTGATCGCCGGGGCCAACCGGGGGAAGCTGGTGGATAAGCTCATCCGGGGCTACTGTCTGCTCATCTCCAGCACCCCCGCCTTCTGGCTGGCCCTGGTGCTGCTGGTGGTCTTTGGGGTGTGGCTGGGCTGGCTGCCCATCGGCCTGTCGGTGCCCATCGGGGTGGATGCTGCCAGCGTCACTCTGGCCGACCGGCTGTACCACGCCATTCTCCCCGCCATCACTCTGAGCATCACCGGGGTGGCCAACATCGCCCTCCACACCCGGGAGAAGATGGCCGACATCATGGAGCAGGACTACATCCTCCTGGCCCGGGCCAGGGGGGAGTCCCACCGCTCCATCGTCCTCCGCCACGGCCTGCGCAATGTGGCCCTCCCCGCCATCACCCTGCAATTCGCCTCCATCAGTGAGATCTTCGGGGGCTCAGTGCTGGTGGAGCAGGTGTTTTCCTATCCCGGCCTGGGCCAGGCCGCCGTCAACGCCGGCCTGGGGAGCGACCTGCCCCTGCTGTTGGGCATCACGGTGGTGAGCGCAGCCCTGGTGTTCGGGGGCAACCTGATCGCCGATCTGCTGTACGGCGTGGTGGATCCCAAGATCCGGAGAGGGGTGGCCAAACAGTGAGACATTGGAACGGACGGCAGGCCGCCCTGGCCCTGCTGGTGCTGGCCCTGCTGGTGCTGTGCGCCGTGACGGCGGCGGGCTGGCTGCTGGGGGACCGGGCTATGGTCACCGACTTCTCCCAGAAAAATCTGGCCCCCGGCGGCGACTTCCTTTTCGGCACCGACTGGATGGGCCGGGATATGCTCTCCCGCACCCTTACCGGCCTGTCCCTCAGCATCCGTATCGGACTGCTGACGGCGGGAGTGAGCGCCGTGCTGGCCCTGGTGCTGGGGGTGGCCGCCGCTTTGGGGGGCTGGGTGGACAGCGTGGTGTCCTGGTGCATCGACCTGGTCATGGGCATCCCCCACATCCTGCTGGTGATGCTCATCTCCCTGGCCTTCGGCAAGGGCTTTGTGGGGGTGGTGGCCGGGGTGGCCCTCAGCCACTGGCCCTCCCTGGCCCGGGTCATCCGGGGGGAGGTGCTCCAGCTCAAGGGGGCCACCTATGTGCGAACGGCGGAAAAGCTGGGGGTGTCCCGGCTCCAGATCGCCCGGCGGCATTTCCTGCCCCACCTGCTGCCCCAGTTCCTCACCGGGCTGGTGCTCCAGTTTCCCCACGCCATCCTTCACGAGGCCAGCGTCACCTTCCTGGGCTTTGGCCTGTCCCCGGAGCAGCCCGCCATTGGGGTGATCCTGTCGGAGAGCATGAACTATCTGACCACCGGCAAGTGGTGGCTGGCGGTCTTTCCCGGGCTGAGCCTGGTGCTGGTGGTCATCCTGTTTGCCGCCATGGGGGAGCAGCTGCGCCGCCTGCTGGATCCCGCCAGCGTACATCAGTAAGGAGGGATGGAGTTGGAACCGATTTTGGATGTGAAGGAACTGTCCATCTCCTTCACTCAGTATGGCCGGGGCACCAATCAGGTGTTGCTGCCGGTGATCCGGGACCTGTCCCTCACCATCGGGCCGGGGCAGGTGGTGGCGGTGGTGGGCTCCAGCGGCTCGGGCAAGAGCCTGTTGGCCCACGGCATTCTGGGTATCCTGCCCTATAACAGCCATATGTCCGGGGAGATCAACTTCCTGGGTCAACCTCTCACCCAGCGGCGGGCGGAGCAGGTCCGTGGAAAGGAAATGGTGCTGGTGCCCCAGGGGGTGACCTACCTGGACCCCCTGATGCAGGTGGGGCCCCAGCTGCGCAAGGGCAAAAAGGACCCCCAGACCAGGGCCCGGTTCCGGGGGGTGCTGGACCGCTATGGATTGGGGGAGGAGGTGGAAACCCTCTATCCCTTTGAGCTGTCCGGGGGTATGGCCCGCCGGGTGCTCATTGCCACCGCCGCCGAGGCCGCCCCCAGGCTGGTCATCGCCGACGAGCCCACCCCCGGCCTGGATGCCCGGGCAGCCCGCCGGGTGCTGGGCCACTTCCGGGAGCTGGCGGAGGGGGGCGCGGGAGTGCTCCTCATCACCCACGACCTGGAGCTGGCCCTCACCATCGCCCACCGGGTAACGGTGTTTTACGCGGGAGTCACCATCGAGGAAGCGGACGGGGCCGACTTTGCCGCCGGGAAGCTCCGCCACCCTTACACCAGGGCCCTGTGGAACGCCTTACCCCAGAACGGCTTTGTGCCTATCCCCGGGGCCCAGCCCGGGCCGGGGGAGGGGGGCGAGGGCTGCCCCTTGGCCCCTCGCTGTCCCCGCAGGCGGCCGGAATGCCTTGGGAAGATACCCTACCGTCCTCTGGACGGGGGCAGGGTGCGCTGTTTGTACCCGGAAGGAGGGGACCTATGAGTCTGGAAGGAGTGGGCCTGACCTTCGGTTACCGGGGGAAGGGCAAAAAAGGGGTGCTGGACCGGGTGGACCTGTGCCTGGAGCCCGGAGAGCGACTGGGCCTGTCCGGCCCCAGCGGCCGGGGCAAGACCACCTTATGTAAACTGCTTTCCGGCTACGAGCGGCCGGACAAAGGCCAGGTGCTGGTGGACGGCAAACCCCTGGGAGAGTATAAGGGCCTGTGCCCGGTGCAGATGATCTGGCAGCACCCGGAGACAGCGGTGGACCCTCTGATGAAGCTGGGGGACACATTGAAGGAGGGCGGGCCGGTGGAGGAGGGGTTGCTGGAGGCCCTCCACATCCAGCCCGCCTGGCTGGAGCGGTATCCCACCGAGCTGTCCGGCGGGGAGCTCCAGCGGTTCTGCATCGCCCGGGCCCTGCGGCCGGGGGTGAAATATCTGCTGTGCGACGAGATCACCGCCATGCTGGATCTGATCACCCAGGCCCAGATGTGGAACTTTCTGCTGGAGCAGGCGGAGCGGCGGCAGCTGGGACTGCTCATCGTCAGCCACAACTCCGCCCTGCTGGAGCGGCTGTGTACCCGCGTCCAGCCCCTGTGACCTTGACAGCGGGGGATCCGGCGGGGTACAATCCAGGCAAGGAAACCTGATGGGGGGATGGATATGCCGCTGAAATTCATTCGGGAAGACATCACCAAATTGAAGGTGGACGCCATCGTCAACGCTGCCAACGAGACTCTGCTTGGGGGCGGCGGGGTGGACGGCTGCATCCATCGGGCCGCCGGACCGGAGCTGCTGGCCGAGTGCCGCACCCTGGGGGGCTGTGCCACCGGGGACGCCAAGCTCACCAAGGGC
The DNA here is from genome assembly GCF_016901955.1 of Pseudoflavonifractor phocaeensis. Classification (GTDB taxonomy): domain Bacteria; phylum Bacillota; class Clostridia; order Oscillospirales; family Oscillospiraceae; genus Flavonifractor; species Flavonifractor phocaeensis_A. Next base: position 74,143 of record NZ_JACJLC010000002.1, on the reverse strand, counting down.
TACCGCCTGCCCAGCAAATACGTCATCCACACGGTGGGCCCGGTGTGGCATGGGGGACAGCACGGGGAGCGGGCGCTGCTGGAGTCCTGCTACCGGACCTCTCTGGCCCTGGCGGCGGAGCAGGGGTGCGCCTCGGTGGCCTTTTCCCTCATCTCCGCCGGTGTGTACGGCTATCCCAAGGCCCAGGCCCTCCAGGTGGCGGTGAATACCATCCGGGACTTCCTGGAGTCCCACCAGATGACGGTGTACCTGGTGCTCTTTGATCGGGAGGCTTGGCGGCTGGGGCAGGAGGCCTATCCGGAGCTGCTGTAAGGAAAGGCGGGGCTATGCGGGAGCAGAGCTCCGCCTTTTAAGTCTGATTAAAGTTTTTCCGGTAGAATAGGGACGATAGAACGGGAAAGAGGTGCTTGCCATGCGGCTGCTGCTGGCGGAGGATGAAAAGGCCCTGTCCAAGGCTTTGGTGACCATCCTGGAGCGGAACAACTATTCCGTAGACGCGGTCTATGACGGCCAGTCCGCCCTGGACTACCTGGAGGCCGACAACTACGACGGGGTGATCCTGGATATCATGATGCCCAAGGTGGACGGGATCACGGTACTCAAAACCATCCGACAGGGGGGCAACCACATTCCGGTGCTGATGCTCACCGCCAAGGGAGAAGTGGACGACAAGGTGCTGGGTCTGGACGCCGGGGCCAACGACTATCTGACCAAGCCCTTCCATATGCGGGAGCTGCTGGCACGCATCCGGGCCATGACCCGGGTGCAGACCGCCCAGGCCGACTCCCGGCTCCATATGGGAAACGTGACCCTGGACCGGGCCACCTTTGAGCTGTCCACCCCCACCGGCAGCTACCGGCTGGCCAACAAGGAATTCCAGATGCTGGAGCTGCTGATGAGCAACCCCCGCACCCTCATTCCCACCGAACGGTTTTTGGAGAAGATCTGGGGGTATGACAGCGAGGCCGAGCTGAACGTGGTGTGGGTCTACCTGTCCTACCTGCGGAAGAAGCTGGCCGCCCTCCGGGCCACCATCCATATCAAGGCCACCCGCAACGCCGGGTATTCCCTGGAGGAAGAGACATGATCAAAAAGCTCCGCTTCAAGCTCATCATGGCCGCCATGATCTCCCTGCTTGCGGTACTGCTGGTCATCATGACCGCCGTCAGCGTCATCAGCTACCGCAAGGTGGTGGACGACGCAGACACCACCCTGGCCCTGCTGGCGGAAAACGACGGCTTTTTCCCAAAGATGGACCATGACGGGCCCAGGGGGGAGCTGCCTGCGCAGAAGAACTTCCCCATGTCCCCCGAGATGCCCTATGAGACCCGGTATTTCTTTGTCTCTCTGGATGGGGAGGGTCAGGTGAATACCGTGAACACGGGGAAGATCGCCGCGGTGGACAGCTCTACCGCCATCCAGTACGCCCAGACTGTATGGACTGGGGGAAAGGAACGGGGGTTTGTGGAGGACTACCGTTTCCTGCTCCACCAGGATGACGGGGAGACCATGGTGCTCTTCCTGGACTGCACCCGCAGCCTGGACAGCTTCCGGTCTCTGTTGCTGACCTGTGTGGGAGTGTCGGCGGCGGGAGCCCTGCTGGTGCTGCTGCTGCTGATCTTCCTGTCGGGGCGGATCGTCCGTCCCTTCCTGGAGAGCTATGAGAAGCAGAAGCGGTTCATCACCGACGCCGGCCACGAGCTCAAGACCCCCCTCACCATCATCAACGCCGATGCGGAGATCCTGGAGATGGACCTGGGGGACAACGAGTGGCTGAAGGACATCCAGGCCCAGACCAGGCGGCTGTCCGGCCTGACCCACGATCTGATCCTGCTGGCCCGGATGGAGGAGGAGCAGGTCCCCCGGCAGAAGGTGGAGTTCCCCCTGTCCGATCTGGTGGAGGAGGCGGCCGCCGCCTTCCAGGCGGTGGCCATCACCCAGGGCAAAACCCTTACCGCCCGGGTCCAGCCCATGCTGTCCATGGAGGGGGATGAAAACGCCCTGAGCAAGCTGGTGTCCATCCTCCTGGACAACGCCGTGAAGTATGCCAGCCCCGGCGGGGAGATCACCTGCGTGCTGGAGCGACAGAAAAACTGGCTGCGGCTCACCGTGTCCAACCCTACGGAGGGGATGAGTGAGCTGAGGCTGGAGCGGCTCTTTGAGCGGTTCTACCGGGGAGATCCCTCCCGCAACTCCCAGACCGGGGGCTACGGCCTGGGACTGTCCATCGCCGCCGCCGTGGTGGCCTCCCACAAGGGGAAGCTGACCGCCGGCCGGGATGGGGAGCTGCTGCGGATCACCGCCGCCTTTCCTGTGTGATTTATACAGCGGAATCTGCCGAAATTGGCGGGTTCCGCTGTTCTTTTTTGAGATATTAGGTGAATATTGCCTATTAAAGTTCAATTAAGGGGATAATTAAGGCTCGGTTAAGGACGGGAGGCTATACTGTGCCCATTCCAACGGAAGGGAGCAAGCAGTATGGCAATTCAGACCACGTTTGAACGCTACGAATTGAAATACCTCCTGGATCCCAGGCAGAAGGCCCGGGTGCTGGAGGCTATGGAACCTTATATGGCCCTGGATAACTACGGCCGCACTACCATCCGCAACATCTATATGGACACGGGAAGCTACCGCCTGATCCGACGCTCGCTGGAAAAGCCGGCCTACAAGGAAAAGCTGCGCATCCGCCGGGTGACCTTTGACGAGAATATCCTCTATCGGCTGGAGGAGCTCTCCCTGGAGAGCCAGCCCTACGGCACCCCCATCCTGGCCAAAGGCAGCACCCTGATGGAGCTGAAGATCTCCGGGGGCATCCCCCTGTGGATGAGCCATGTGCTCAACCGGTGCGGGATCTACAAGACCTCCTTTTCCAAATACGGCACGGCCTATCAGGACATGATGGCAAGCCACCTGGAGGGAGGGCTGCGCTATGCTTGACAATCTGTTTCGCGGGCTGTTCGATACCGACATGACCACTGTGATCCCTGTGCCCGATTTTCTGCTGTGCGTGGTCAGCGCCCTGGCGGTGGGTCTGCTGCTGGCGGCATGCTATATGTACCGCACCCGGTATACCCGCAGCTTTGTGGCCACCCTGGCCCTGCTGCCCGCGGCGGTGTGCGTGGTCATCATGATGGTCAACGGCAACGTGGGGGCCGGCGTGGCGGTGGCCGGGGCCTTCAGTTTGGTGCGGTTCCGGTCTGTGCCCGGCTCCGCCAAGGAGATCGGCGCCATTTTCCTGGCTATGGGCGCCGGCCTGATCATCGGCATGGGCTATATTGCCTACGGCTTCCTCTTCGCTCTGGTGCTGGGGCTGGTGATGATGGTCTACAGTCAGGTGGACTTTGGAGCCGGAAAGCGCAGGGCCCGGTACAAGACCCTCCACATCACCATCCCGGAGGATCTGGACTACAACGGAGTTTTTGAGGAGCTGCTGGACCAGTATGCCTCCTCCTACGAGCTGACCCAGGTCAAGACCACCAACATGGGCAGCCTTTTCCGGCTGACCTATGACCTGACCCTCAACCGGGCGGGCACGGAAAAAGAGCTCATCGACCAGCTGCGCTGCCGCAACGGCAACCTGGAGATCACCCTCTCCCGGCAGGAGAGCACGGTGGGCGAACTGTAAAGGAGTGCGATATGATCTATTCCAAACGGCTATTTCCTCTGGTACTGGCGGGGGCCCTTTTGCTGACCGGCTGTCAGGGGACAGGAGGAAACGGTTCTACCGAGACCTCCGCCCAGGAGAGCGCCGCCGTGGAGATCTCCCTGTTTTCCGACCGGGATATGGAGGTGGGCTATGACGAGCAGACCGCCGCCGCCATCACCTTGTCGGGGAGCTCCGCCGTCTGTGACAGCGATGCCGTGGTCATCGACGGCTCCACTGTCACCATTACCGACGAGGGTACCTATATCCTCTCGGGCAGCATGGAGGACGGTATGGTCATCGTGGATGCGGAGGACACCGACAAGGTCCAGCTGGTGCTGGACGGGGTAGAGATCCATTGCTCTGACTGCGCCGCCCTGTATGTCCGCCAGGCCGATAAGGTTTTTGTGACCATGGCCCAGGACTCGGTGAACACGCTCACCGGCGGGGACAACTTTGTCGCCATAGACGACAACAACATCGATGGAGTAATCTTCTCCAAGTCCGACCTGACCTTCAACGGCAACGGTACCCTGACCATTGAGTCCCCCGCCGGCCACGGTGTGGTGAGCAAGGATGATCTGGTGGTCACCAGTGGCACTTACATCGTAACTGCCGCCAGCCACGGCCTGTCCGGCAAGGACAGCGTCTGTATCGCCGACGGCACCTTCATCCTGACCACCGGTAAGGACGGCGTCCAGAGCGACAACACAGAGGACAGCGAAAAGGGCTACGTATACCTGGGCGGCGGCAGCTATACCGTCACCGCCGAGGGGGATGGGTTCAGCGCCAGCGGTTGGATGCAGGTGGACGGAGGGACCTATACCGTTACCACCGGCGGCGGCAGCGTCAGCGGTGAGACCCACACTGACGCCATGGGTGGCGGCATGGGAGGTCATCAGCGGCCTGGCATGACCGGAGAAGAGGGCCAGACCTTCGCGTCCCCGGAGGACCTGGAACTGCCTCAGGAGGAAGCGCCTGCCGGCACTCCAGCGGCGGCCACGGAGGCCCCGGCGGAGGAGGCCGCCCAGGCTGAGACCACGGAGGAGACCGCCAGCACCAAGGGCTTCAAGGCGGGCACCGCCCTGACGGTGTGCAGCGGCAGCTTTACCCTGGACTGCGCCGACGATGCCTTCCACGCCAATGGCAATCTGCTCTATCAGGGGGGCGAGGCGTCCATCCAGACCGGGGACGACGCCTTCCACGCCGATGAGGCCCTCACCGTGGAGGATGGCCGGATCCAGATCAGCGCCAGCTATGAGGGTCTGGAGGGCCTGACGGTCACTGTCAACGGTGGTGAGATCGACATCGTGGCCAGCGATGACGGCCTGAACGCTGCCGGCGGCAATGATCAGAGCGGCTTTGGCGGCAGAGGACAGGACGGGTTCGGTACCCAGAGCGACGCCGCCATCCTGATTGCCGGAGGAACCCTTACGGTCCAGGCGGAGGGCGACGGGCTGGATTCCAACGGGTCCCTTACCATCACCGGGGGTACGGTGCTGGTGTCCACCCTCCAGAACAGTGGCGACTCCGCCCTGGACTGCGACGGCGGCGCCGTGGTCACCGGCGGCACGGTCATCGCGGCCGGAGGCTCCGCCATGGCACAGAATTTTGGCGCCGATTCCACCCAGGGCTCCATCCTGCTGACGGTAGACGCCCAGACTGCCGGCAGTACCGTGACGCTCACCGACAGCGCCGGCACAGTGCTTCTCACCTGGCAGGCGCCCCAGGACTTTAACTCGGTGGTGCTCAGCTGCCCCGACCTGACCGTGGGCGAGACCTACACCGTCACCGCCGGAGACAACGCCAGGGAGGTTACTCTGGACAGTCTGCAATACGGCTCTGGCACAGGCTTTGGCGGCGGCATGGGCGGAAGGGCGGACCAGAAGGGCCAGCCGAGCGGTACGACAGAATAGCCAAAAGACAAAAAGGGATCGCCTAGGCGGTCCCTTTTTGTCTTTTGGCGGGGATGGAAAGTTGGTTGGAAATCCCTTCTGCTTATTGTACCGGGGAGTAGAATATGGTATTCTAAATGAGATAAGAGGGGGGAGAGCCGTGGCCCGGGGAGAGAAGAAAAGCGCCAAGAAGGAGTGGTATCGTCTGGACAACGCGGCGGTGGTGTATTCCGCCATCCAGAAGGACACCTATTCCGCCGTGTACCGGTTCTCCGCCGTCATGGACCATGAGGTGGACCCTGCCGCCCTCCAGCGGGCGGTGGACAAGATCATGCCCCGGTTCCCCGGCTTCCGGGTGCGTATCAAGCAGGGGATCTTTTGGTACTACTCGGAGTTCAACGACGCTCCCGGACCTTTTGTGCGGCCGGACATCTCCAATCCCTGTCAGCCCATCCGCTTCGACCAGGAGGATGGCTGGCTGGTGCGGTTTTTCTACTACCACCGCCGGATCTCCATCGAGGTGTTCCACGGCATCAGCGACGGAGGAGGGGCCATGGTGGTACTGCGGACCCTGCTGGCGGTCTATCTGCGGGAGATGGGCTATAAGATCCCCAATACCCACGGGGTACTGGATGTGGACCAGCCCCCCCGGCCGGAGGAGCTGGAGGACGCCTATGCCCGGTACGCCACCGTGAAGGCACGGCGGTTCACTACGCTTCGGAAGGCCTTTCCCAACACCGGCACGCCGGAGCCCTTTTACACCCTAAACGTGACCATGGGCTTTTGCTCGGTGCGCCAGCTGAAGGAGCGGGCGGCGGCCCACGGGGCCTCCATCACGGAGTATCTGACGGCGGTGCTGCTGAAGGTGCTGGTGGACCGGCAGCACCGGGCCAGGCCTGTCCGGGAGCTGCCGGTGTCCCTGGCTATCCCGGTGAACCTGCGCTCCTGGTTTCCCAGCAAGACCCTGCGCAATTTCATCCTTACTGTCCGGCCCTGCATCGACCCCAGTTTGGGGGAATATACCTTTGAGGAGATCATCAGCCAGGTCCACCACTACCTGCGGCTGAACATCACCCGGCAGCGGATGCAGGCTGAGCTGGCGGGCAACGTGAAGTTTGCCAAAAACAAGCTGATTCAGATCCTGCCCGCCGCCCTGAAAAACCCGGTGGTGTCCTTCGGCTACTACATGGCGGGGGTACGGCCCTATTCGGGCACCTACACCAATCCCGGCCCCTTCCAGTGCCCGGAGGAGATGAAGGCCCACATCAGGCGGATGGAGGTCATCCTGGGTCAAGCCACCATGCCCCGGGTCCACTGCGCCTCTATCAGCTTTGGCGACCTCATGGAGATCACCTTTGCCGGCACCCAGAAGGAGGCCGACACCGAGCGGGAATTTTTTCGTTTTCTGGTGCGGGACGGGGTCCACGTGAAGGTGGAGAGCAACCGGAGCCGGTGATGGTTGCCCGGTTCTCCCGGGGGAGATGAGGGGAGGGCGGAATATGAAAAAGAACAAAACCATCTGGATCATAAGCGGGGCCATTCTGCTGCTCAGCTATGTGGTGTGCAGATACGGACTGTTGGATCTGCACGGTATGCACGATTGGCCGCTGGTCCTTTTGATCGCCGGCGGGCTGATCTTTCTCATCTCCCTTGTGTTTAAGTGCAGATATATCCCGATCTTTACGGCGGTGGGCTATCCCGCCGCGTTTGCTGTGGGCGTGATCTTTCAGTGGGGCGGCATGGACCCAAGAGGGTGGGTCATCAATCGATTGTGGTTGGTCTGGATGGTCACATATCTCTGCGTCATCGCCGCAGGGGGGATCGTGGAGGGTATGACAAGGAAACGTTCAAAATAGAGGCTCCCGTTTTTGCGTGTGGCAAGCCTGTCAACAAGCGGTCAGTAAGGAGAAATCGACATGTCCTATTGTGTTCACTGTGGGGTGGAGCTGGACGCCACCGCCGCCTTCTGCCCCCTGTGCCATACCCCGGTACTGGATCCGGGCCATCCGGTGGATTCCTGGTCTCCCAAGCCCTTCCCGACCCAGCCGGGAGAGGTGCCCCCGATCCATAAGAGGGCCATGGCCTGGGCGCTTACCGGGATGCTGGCCTGTGTGGCCGCCGGCTGCGGCCTGCTTAACCTTTTCCTCCGGCCCGGCAGGGGGTGGTCACTCTATGTGATCGGAGCGGTGATCATGCTGTGGGTGTGGATCGTCATCCCCCTGCTCATTCGGGGCATCCCACTGCTGCTGCGCAGCATCATCAATGTGGCGGCGGTGGGGCTGTATGTCTATCTGATCTCGCTGGATCTGAAGGGGTGGAACTGGTACATCGGCCTGGCGGTGCCCATCATCCTGTGGGGGGGCGCTGTGTGGCTGCTCCTCTCTCTCATGCTGCGGGTGTACCACCGCTCGGCCATCAGCGCCGCCGCCATCCTGCTGTGCAGTCTGGGAGTGTTTCTGGTGGGGGTGGAGTTTCTCATCGACCGCTGGCTCACCGGCGTGGTGGACCTGTCCTGGTCCCTGGTGGTGCTCACCATCTGTGTGTGCGTCGCCGTCCCCCTGGTCATCATCCGGCGCATCCCCGCCGTGCGGGAAGAGGTGCGGCGTCGGTTCCATATGTAAGTCACAAACGCGGCGCATATTTCTGCGCCGTGTTTTTTTGCATACAATGGAAGAAAGGGGGCGGCGGTATGGAGCGGCGGTTTTCTCTGGCGGATGAAAGGGGCTGGCTGACGGTGGCGGAGACCGGGGACCGGGCGGTATGCACCGCCCAGCTCCCCGCCGACGGAAGAGGTCTGTACAAGTGCTGGCTTATTGGTCCAGAGGGAAAGGCACTGGTGGGTACCTTTGTGCCCGAGGGCGGGGTCTTAAAGCTGAGCCGTACCCTGCCGGTGGCCCAGCTGAGGAGCTGCGGGGCATGGCCGCCCCAGGGGGCGGAGGCGGCCATGGCCTTTTCCTTTTCGGAGCAAAGGCCGGCCGTTCCGGCGGGATGGCGCTGTGAACCCGATCCCGCCCGGCTTATGGGGGAGCCGCTGCTGGCCCGTGCGGCGGGTGAGAGGAGCGCCCTCTGCCGCCGGGAGGAGGGGGGCTTTTGGCTGGCCTACCCCTTTGACCCCGGAAAGCCCTTTCCCCTCACCCCTCTGTTCTGCTTTGCCCGGCTGGAGCGGCTGGAGGGCCGGGACTATGTGGTGTTCCCCTTCCGTTCCGGGGGGTGTCCCCGGGGGGAGGAGTTGTAATTTGTCCCGCTTTGCGGTATACTGGCACAATAGATCAGAAAAATGAGGAATGGATATGACCGACTATTTTCATCTGAACGCCGCGCCCGACACCATCCGGGGCATCAGCAGCCTGGGGCTGGCCCATCTGGGAGACGGCGTGTTTGAGCTGATGGTGCGCTCCTGGCTGTGCCTTCACGGCAAGGCTACCTCCCGGGGTCTCCACAAGGCCACCGTCCGCTATGTGGCCGCCCCCGCCCAGGCCAGAGCGGTGGAGAAGATCCTGCCGGTGCTGGAGGAGGCGGAGCACGACGTGTTCCGCCGGGGCCGGAACACCAGCCCCCACAGCGTGCCCCAGGCCGCCAGCCGGGCGGACTACCAGGCCGCCACCGGACTGGAGGCCCTGTTCGGCTGGCTGTGGCTTCAGGGACGCACCGACCGGCTCAATCAACTTTTTGCCATCATGATGGAGGACGCGTAAATGCCATTGGACGCACTGTGTCTCACAGCCGTGGCGGAGGAGCTCCGCCGGGCGGTGGTGGGAGGCAAGATCGACAAAATATACCAGCCCACCCGGGACGAGGTGGTGCTCTTCCTTCGGGGTAAGGGGGAGAATCTGCGGTTGCTGCTGTCGGCCAACCCTGGCCACCCCAGGGCCCACCTCACCACCCTCACCCGGGAAAACCCGGACAAGCCCCCCATGTTCTGTATGCTCCTGCGCAAGCATCTGCTGGGAGGGCGTATCCTGGAGCTGAGCCAGCCCCCTATGGAGCGCATTCTGGACTTCCGCCTGGAGACCATTGACGAGCTGGGGGACCGGGTGGAGCGCCGGCTGGTGCTGGAGGCCATGGGCCGCTCGGCCAACCTGATCCTGCTGGATGGGGAGGGACGGATCATCGACTGTATCCGCAGGATCGATGGGGATATTTCCCGGGGACAGCGGCAGGTGTTGCCCGGTTTGTTCTACCGGCAGCCCCCCGCGCCTGACAAGGTAAACCCCATTACAGCGGATGAGGATACCCTGGCGGCCGCCCTGGAAAATCCCACACAAAAAGAGCCGGACAAGCTGATTCTGGACAGCTTTTGCGGCATTTCTCCCCTCATTGCCCGGGAGATCGCCTTCCGGGCCGGCGGGCAGGAGGGCCTTCGCATCGAGCTGGACAAGCTCCGAAAAGATGTACAGGAAAATAACTTTACACCATACCTCCTGACGCGGGAGGGCAAGCCGGTGGATTTTACCTTTCTGCCTATCCTCCAATACGGCCCTCAGACCGAGAGCATCCGCCAGGACAGCTTTTCCGCCCTGCTGGACAGCTTCTATGAGCGCCGGGAGGCGGCGGAGCGGGTGAAGCAGAAGGGCCAGGACCTGGTAAAGGCGGTGACCAACGCCCGGGACCGCACCGCCCGCAAGCTGGCCAACCAGGAGAAGGAGCTGGCCGCCACCTGGGAGCGGGAACGCCTGCGGGAGCAGGGGGACATCATCACCTCCAACCTCCACCGGATGGAGCGGGGGATGGGGATGCTGCGGGCCCAGAATTTCTACGACCCGGAGGGCGGGGAGATCGACATTAAGCTGGACCCTCTGCTTACCCCCCAGCAGAACGCCGCCAAATATTATAAGGATTACAACAAGGCCAAGAAGGCGGAGGAGATGCTCACCATCCTCATGGAGAAGGGGGAGCGGGAGCTGGAGTATCTCAACAGCGTGCTGGAGAACCTGAGCCTGGCAGAGGGGGAGCGGGATCTCCAGGAGATCCGCCAGGAGCTCACCGACACCGGCTATCTCCGCCGGCCCAAGACCGCTGCCAAGCGGGAGAAGCGGGTGGCGGGCAAGCCCATGGAGTTCCGCTCCAGTACCGGCCTGCGGATCAGCGTGGGCAAGAACAACAGCCAGAACGACCAGCTCACCACCAAGATGGCCTACAAGAGCGATATCTGGCTCCATACCCAGAAGATCCACGGCTCCCACGTGATCCTGTGGCTGGAGGGGGGAGAGGCCGACGCCCAGAGCCTCACCGAGGCCGCCATCCTGGCGGCTACCTTCTCCCAGGCGGCGGACAGCACCCGGGTGCCGGTGGACTACACCCCGGTGAAATATGTGAAAAAGCCCGCCGGGGCCCGGCCGGGCATGGTGGTGTACACCACCTATCAGACCGCCGTGGTGGACCCGGACCAGGAGCTGGCCCGCCGACTGCGAGTAAAGTAGGAGGAACGGTATGGATACCTATCATATTTTAGTGGTGGAGGACGACCAGGACATCAACAACCTGCTGTGCAAGATCCTCACCGGGGCGGGGTACCAGTGCCGCCCGGCCTACTCGGGCAGCGAGGCCGCCCTGTGGGTGGAGCAGTACGACTACGACCTGATCCTGCTGGACCTGATGCTTCCCGGCCTGACGGGGGAGGAGTTCATTGCCCGGCTCCGCCGCCGCAAGACCATGCCGGTGATCGTCCTCTCCGCCAAGGCGGGACTGGAGGACCGGGTGAACGTGCTGGGGCTGGGGGCGGACGACTTCATCCCCAAGCCCTTCGACAACCGGGAGGTGCTGGCCCGGGTGGAGGCCCAGCTGCGGCGGTACAAGCAGTTCGACCGGGGCGCCGGAGGCAGCCAGCTCACCCACGGAGACCTGGTGCTGGATAAGGAGGGGGTGACGGTGACTGCCGGAGGCCAGCCGGTGGCCCTCACCGCCCGGGAGTTTCGCATCCTGGCGCTGCTGATGGAGCACCCCAAGAAGGTATTCACCCGGGAGGAGCTGTACCAGCAGGTGTGGGGAGGGGAGTACATGGGGGATGACAACACGGTGAACGTCCACATCTCCAATCTGCGCTCCAAGCTGGCCAAGGCCAGCCCCGCCGAGTACATCAAGACGGTGTGGGGCATTGGCTTCAAAATGAGCGATCTGTGACCGCCGGAACGCTGATTTGGAACTTTAAACATTCTTCACCTTTGCTTAAAGACCTGTTGTTCCCTTGCCGCTATACTGGCATCACAAACTAAGAGAAAGGCTGATGCCCAATGACAGATACAGTATTGGCGACCAAGGGCCTGACCAAGCGGTACGGCAATCACCTGGCGGCAGACCGGGTGGAGCTCACCGTGGGGAAGGGTCAGATCTACGGCCTGGTAGGCCGCAACGGGGCGGGCAAGACCACCATCATCCGCATGGTATCCGCCCAGACGGTGCCCACGGCGGGGGAGATCTTCCTCTTCGGGGCTACCGGAAAGGAGCTCTCCCGGATGCGGGCCCGCACCGGGGTGATGGTGGAGACCCCCAGCTTCTATCCCTATCTCACCGCCAGGCAGAACCTGGAATACTACCGCATCCAGCGGGGGGTTCCCGGTAAGGGAACGGTGGACCAGGTGCTGGAGGAGGTGGACCTGGCGGACACCGGAAAAAAGACCTTCAAGAACTTTTCTCTGGGCATGAAGCAGCGGCTGGGGCTGGCTCTGGCCCTGATGAACCGGCCTGACTTCCTGCTGCTGGACGAGCCCATCAACGGCCTGGACCCGGAGGGCATCGTGGAGTTCCGCAACCTGCTGCTCAAGCTCAACCGGGAGCGGCAGACCACCATCCTGATCTCCAGCCACATCCTGCCCGAGCTGGCCAACCTGGCTACCTGCTACGGCTTTATCGACAACGGGGTCATGCTGGAGCAGATCTCCGCCCAGGCCCTGGAGGAGAAGTGCCGGGCCTGCATCGAGGCGCGGGTGGACGACCCCTCCGCCGCCGCCCTGGTGCTGGAGCAGCGGCTGAACATCAGGGACTATGAGGTGCTGCCCGGCAACCTGCTGCGGCTGTACCAGGAGCTGGACCGGCCCCAGGCGGTGGCAAAGGCCCTGGTGGAGGGCGGCGTGGGCCTCTTGTCCATTGAGAGCCGGGGGGCCAACCTGGAGGACTACTTCCTGTCCATGATCGGGGGTGTCCGCCATGCGTAACTATCTGGCTGCCGAGTGCTACAAGGTCTTTCACAGAAAATATCTCTACCTCACCCTGCTGGTGGTGCTGGTGTTGGAGGGACTGCTGGTGTGGGGGTGCTGGTTCACCTCCTCCAACGGCAACGCCGGCATGGATTTCCACTCTGCCATTATCACCCTGGTGATGCTCATGAGCATCGGCCTGTACGCCACTATTCTCACCGGCGACATGGTCTTTTCCGAGCAGCACAAGCACAACACCTTGAAAAATGAGGTGGCCTACGGCCTGCCCCGGGGGCGGATCTACCTGGGCAAGCTGGCGGTGGCCACCCTGGTGGCGGTGCTGGCCGCTCTGGTCATGCTGGGGTTCTATGTGCTGGGCTGCTGGGCGCTGCTCCCCCATAACGAGTCCGACCAGCTGGCACTGAACGCGGTGGGCTATGCCCTGGCGGGTTCCCTGCCCCTGTGGCTGGGAGGCCAGGGGGTGGTGCTGGCCTGCTACTTCCTGGTGCGCAGCTCCACCATGGCCGCCTTTCTGGCAGTGGGCCTGCTGGGGGTGGTGCCCCCCATCCTCCAGCTGTGCGGCATCCTGATCCATCCGGTCTTTGAGACCGTGCGCCAGTACATGCCCGCCGTCATGCTGGAAAACCTGAGCGCCAACGCGTTCCAGTGGGACTATGTGGGCCTGTGCTGGATCGTGGGCATGGCGGTGCTGGTGGGGGCCACGGTGGTGGGCCTGCTGGCCTTCCGGAAGAAAGAGATCCGTTGATTCAAACCACGGGGAGGGACTGCCATGCTCAATTATATCCAGGCGGAGCTGTGGAAAGCCTCCCGTACCAAGGGCCTGTATGTGCTGGCCGTCCTGCTGGCGGCGCTCACCGGCCTGTTTACCGCCCTCATGCTGGTGGCGGAGGATTTTGCCCAGATGGCCTCCGCCGCCGCCGCCACCATGCTGCTGGGGATGCTGGTGGCCCCCCTCATTGCCCAGGTGGTGGACGGCGGGGTGCTGAGCACCATGAAAAACGAGGTCTCCTTCGGCCTGGCCCGGGGGCGGATCTACCTGGGCAAGCTGGCGGCGGGACTGCTGCTGGGCCTGGGGCTCTGCCTGACCCTCATTGGGGGTTATCTGCTGGTGGGCTGGCTCGTCCTGCCCCACGGAGATGGGAGCAACGATCTGGCGGCCCTGGCGGCAGTGGGTTTCGCCCTGCTGGGCTCCCTGCCGGTGTGGTGCGGAGTATACAGCCTGTGTCACCTGATGGCCATGGCCATACCCAGCACGGCGGGCTGGATGGCGGGCTACTACCTGCTCAGCTTTTTCGGCCAGCCCATCCTGGCCGCTCTGGCCGGGATGTGGGGAAGCGGGCAGACCGCTTGGCTTCTCCAGGCAATCGTCATGCCGGCATCACTGCTGGTGCCCAGCTTTTTGCCTAACTGGCTGACAGGGGAGTACCTGCTCTGGTGCTGGACCATCGGGATGGGCTGGTTTATCCTGACCACCGGCCTGGGCCTGCTGTGGTTCCGCCGGCGGGAAATCAAATAAGACTGTGCCATTGGGCGTGCCGCATCTGCGGCACGCCTCCTTGGGTTGAAAAGGAGGAATGGGGATGCTGCTGATCCTGTGTATTCTGCTGTCCCTGCTCAGCTGTGGGCTGGGGCTGTGGGCGTGGACCCAGCGGAAGGCCCTGCGGGCGGCGGCAGCACAGTTGGCGGAGCAGAGCCGGGGGGACAGCGACGCCAGGGTGCGGCTGGCGGTGCCCAACCGAAGCGCCGAGGCCCTGCTGGAGCAGGTCAACCGGCTGTTGGAGCTGCGGCGGCAGGACCAGTCCCGGTGGCGGGAGCGGGAGCAGTCCCTTCGCCGCCAGATCGCCAACGTGTCTCACGACCTGCGCACCCCCCTGACCTCCATTTTGGGCTATCTCCAGCTGCTGGAGGACGAGGACCTGGGGGAGGAGGAGCGGCTGGAGTACCTGGAGGTGGTGGAGAGCCGGGCCCGTGCCCTCCAGAGCCTCATCACCGGGTTTTACGACCTGTCCCGGCTGGAGGGGGGCGAGTTCCCCCTGAACCGGGAGCCGGTGAACCTGTACGCCAGCCTGTCCGGTCTGCTGGCCGCCTTCTACGGGGATTTTACCGAAAAGGGCTTCGACATGACGGTGGAGCTGGAGGAGCGCCTGCCTCCCGTACTGGCGGACAGCGGCGGGGTGCTGCGGGTGTTCACCAACCTGATCCGCAACGCCCTGGATCACGGCAAGGGAAAAATGACCGTAAAGCTCTACCGGGAAGGGGATGGGGTGGTGAGCCTCTTTGCCAACCAGACCGACGAGCTGACGGAGGAGGACCTGCCCCGCGTTTTCGATCGTTTTTTTACCTCGGATAAAATGCGTACCGGCCGGAACACCGGTCTGGGGCTGGCCATTGTAAAGGCCCTGGCGGAGCAGATGGGCTGCCGGGTAGAGGCGGGACTGCGGGATGGATTTTTTTCCATTGCCATCCAATGGGTGTATGCCAAGTAAAAAAACTGTACTAACCGGTTAGTATCTGCCTTGACAAATGGGGTAAAAGCTGATATGGTTTTTCTGATATGGAAAATGTTTGCTTCCTACAGGCATTTTTCTGAGAGAAAATGGGAATGAAGGAAAAAGAGCCTCCCGGACAGATGGGGGGCGAAAAAGGCGAGGTTGAAGTACATGGTAAAAATCGTTCGGAAAAAGGTCCTCAACCCCAGCGTCACGCTGATGGAAGTGGAGGCCCCTCTCATCGCGAAGAAGGCCCAGGCGGGCCAGTTCATCATCCTGCGGGTGGATGAATATGGAGAGCGCACCCCCCTGACCATTGCTGACTATGACCGGGAGAAGGGGACCGTCACCATCATCTTCCAGAAGGTGGGCCTGACCACTGAGCTGCTGGGCGACCTGAACGAAGGCGACTACATCAAGGATTTCGTGGGCCCCCTGGGTCTGCCCACCGAGCTGCCTGAGGGCACCAAGCGGGTCTGCGTGGTGGGCGGCGGCGTGGGCTGCGCCATTGCCTATCCCCAGGCCAAGAGCCTCCACGCCCAGGGCATCCAGGTGGACGTCATCGCCGGCTTCCGCTCCAAGGACATCGTCATCCTGGAGGAGGAGTTCAAGGCCGCCTGTGATAACCTGTATCTCACCACCGACGATGGCTCCTATGGCGAGAAGGGCTTTGTTACCGACAAGCTGAAGAGCCTCATCGAGGCGGGCAATCAGTACGACGCGGTCATCGCCATTGGCCCCATCATCATGATGAAGTTCGTCTCCGCCGTGACCAAGCCCTTTGGCATCAAGACCATCGTGTCCCTCAACCCCATCATGATCGACGGCACCGGCATGTGCGGTGGCTGCCGTGTCACCGTGGGTGGCAAGATGAAGTTTGCCTGCGTGGACGGCCCCGACTTCGACGGCCACGAGGTGGATTTTGACGAGCTGATGAGCCGCAACACCGTTTACCGCGGGGAAGAGGCCGAGGAAAAAGAGCGCCATGCCTGCCGTATGGAGCAGCTGGCCCACCAGATGATTCAGTGAGAGGGAGTACATAACGATGCCGAATATGAGTATGACCAAAGTCCCCGTGCCCGAGCAGGACCCCAAGGTCCGCAGCCGCAACTTTGAGGAGGTCTGCCTGGGCTACACCAAGGAGCAGGCCATGGAGGAAGCCACCCGCTGCCTCAACTGCAAGAACAAGCCCTGCGTGGGCGGCTGCCCGGTGAACATCCATATCCCCGAGTTTATTGCCAAGGTGGCCGAGGGCGACTTCAAGGCCGCCTATGAGATCATTTCCGACACCAATGCTCTGCCCGGCGTCAGCGGCCGTGTGTGCCCCCAGGAGAGCCAGTGCGAGAAGTACTGTGTCCGGGGCGTGAAGGGCGAGCCTGTGGCCATCGGCCGCCTGGAGCGGTTCGTGGCCGACTGGTACCGTCAGAACATCAACGAGATGCCCGCCAAGCCCGAGAGCAACGGCATCAAGGTGGCGGTGGTGGGCTCCGGCCCCGCCAGCCTGACCTGTGCCAGCGACCTGGCCAAGCTGGGCTACCAGGTTACCATGTTCGAGGCCTTCCACACCGCCGGCGGCGTGCTGGTATACGGTATTCCTGAGTTCCGTCTGCCCAAGGCCATCGTGGCCAACGAGGTGGAGAAGCTCACCGCCATGGGTGTGGATCTGGAGACCGACATGGTGGTGGGCAAGACCTACACCATCGACGAGATGTTCGAGGCCGGCTATGAGGCCGTCTTCGTGGGCTCCGGCGCTGGTCTGCCCATGTTCATGGGCATCCCCGGCGAGACTCTGGCCGGCGTGTACTCCGCCAACGAGTACCTCACCCGTATCAACCTGATGAAGGCCTATCTGAATACCTACGACACCCCCATCAAGAAGATCAAGAAGGCCGCCATCGTGGGTGGCGGCAACGTGGCCATGGACGCCGCCCGCTGCGCCATGCGCATGGGCGCCGAGCATGTGTATGTGGTGTATCGCCGCAGCGAGGCTGAGATGCCCGCCCGTAAGGAAGAGGTCCACCACGCCAAGGAGGAGGGCATCGAGTTCCTGCTCCTGAACAACCCGGTGAAGATCCTGGGCGATGACAAGGGCCGCGTCCGGGGCATGGAGTGCATCAAGATGGAGCTGGGCGAGCCTGACGCCAGCGGCCGCCGCCGCCCTGTGGAGGTCCCCGGCAGCGAGTTCGAGCTGGAGGTGGACGCCGTCATCATGAGCCTGGGCACCAGCCCCAACCCCCTGATCCGCTCCACCACCCCCGGCCTGGACGCCAACAAGAAGGGCTGCCTGGTGGCCGACGAGGAGACCATGGCCACCACCCGGGAGGGCGTGTACGCCGGCGGTGACGCCGTCACCGGCGCCGCCACCGTCATCCTGGCCATGGGCGCCGGCAAGAAGGCCGCCGCCGCCATGCACGACTACCTGGTGAAGAAGCACAGCAAGTAAGCCAAACCCCAAGCGGGGCGCGCCAGACGGCGCGCCCCGCTTTTCTTGGGTCAAAAACTTACTGGGCAGAAAGTAACTGAGCAAAAGGTGGGGATTGCGGGAATGGAACGGGAGGGGTACACTACACCTGAATGAGAGAAAAGGAGAGGATCTGGGTATGCCAGCCCTGCAAAACGACCTGACCCAGGGATCGGTCAGCCGGAAGCTGATTCGGTACGCCATGCCCCTGGTGGCCTCCAGCCTGCTGCAGGCCATCTATTCCATCACGGACATCATCATTGCCGGACACTATATCGGGGAAAACGGCATTTCCGCCATCAACACCTCCAGCGTCATCATGAACATGCTCACCCAGCTGGCCATCGGCGTCACGGTGGGCGGCAATATTCTGGTGAGCCAGTATTTCGGCAGCGGCGCCCATGAGGACCGCCGGAAGGCGGCGGGCAACACCGTGTTCATCGGCGTCATTGCCGGTGTGCTGTTCACCGCCCTGGTGGTCCTGCTCTGCCGCCCCATCCTGGTGCTGCTGAAGGCCCCCGCCATGGCCGACTCGGTGGCCTATCTGGGTATCTGCGGAGTGGGCCTGTTCTTTATCTTCGGCTACAATGCCCTGTCGGCCATCCTGCGGGGGGTGGGAAACTCCCGGATCCCCCTCTACTGCATCATCGCGTCGGTCTCTCTCAACGTGGTGCTGGACATTCTCTTTGTGGCGGTGTGGCATATGGGGGTGGCGGGGGCTGCCCTGGCTACCATTACCGGCCAGGCGGTGTCCTTTGTGGCCGCTCTGCTCTTCTGTCTGGCCCACCGGGCCGACCTGGGTCTGCTGCCCCGCTATCTGGCCCCTGACCGGCAGGTGGTGAGCCGCACCCTGAAGCTGGGCCTGCCGGTGGCCCTCCAGTGGACCATCGCCAGCGTGTCCTGGCTGGTGGTGCTCACCCTCATCAACAAGTACGACGTGGACGTGTCAGCGGCCAACGGGGTGTCCAACAAGATCCGGGACTTCTGCCAGCTCTTTGTCTCCGCCCTCACCACCGGCGCCGGTACCATGTGCGCCCAGTGCCTGGGGGCCGGGCTGTATGACCGGGCGGAACAGGTCATGAAAACCTGCATGAAGCTGTCCCTGGGCATGGCTGCCCTCATCGTGGTGCTGGCCGAGGTGCTGGCCCCCTGGCTGGTGATGATCTTCACCCCCGACCCCGACGTGCAGGCCTGGGCGGTGGTCAACCTGCGCATCGAGATCGTCTGCCAGATCTTCTACGCCGGTATGTTTACCTACAACACCCTGGCCACCGGCTCGGGTCACACCGTGTTCATCATGTGGAACTCCTTCCTCAACTGCATCGTGGTGCGGCTGGTGCTGGCGGTGGTGCTGGAGCACTTTATGGGCATCTACGGCGTCTATCTGGCCTGCGGCATCGCTGTGTCCAGCTCGGTGCCGGTGGGCTACTGGTTCTACCGCTCCAACCGCTGGAAGACCATGAAAAATATCAGATAAGTCACAAAACGCAGGCCGGTTCGGCCTGCGTTTTTTCTGTGGGTTGCAAGAGGGCCCGCCGTCCTGTATACTGGAGGGGTAATTTGAACACAGATGGAGTATGCTATGAATGACATTCGATTGATCTGCCTGGATATGGACGGCACCCTGCTGGATGACGACCACGCCACCGTGCCGCCCCGGAACATCACCGCCCTCCGGGCGGCTTCGGAGCGGGGGGTGGCGGTGGCCATTGCCAGCGGCCGGGCCTGGGCCCTGCTGCGGGGTGTGGACGCCCAGCTGGGGGTGACCCGGTACGCGGTGCTGTCCAACGGCGCCGCCGTGCTGGACGTGGCGGAACACCAGTGGCTCTACCGCCGGCCTCTGCCGGAGACCGCCCGCCGGGAGGCCATCCGGAAGCTGCTGGACTGGGGGCTGCCCTTTGAGGTGTACTGTGAGGGACAGAACTACATCCAGCGGGACCGGATGGAGCTGGTGGTGGGCAGCGCCCTCTCTCCCGAGTTTGCCCAGGTACTGAGAACCTGTTCTCAATTTCCCGAGGATATCAACACCGCCCTGGACGGCAAGGCGGTGGAGAAGATCCATATTTTCCACATCCCGGAGGCGCAAAAGCGGGAGCTGCTGGCCCTGACCGATGAACTGGGTCCTCTGGCGGCGGCCAGCTCCTATCCGGGCAATCTGGAGCTCACCGCCCTGGGGGTGAACAAGGGGTCCGCCATCCAGGCCCTGTGCGCCCGGCTGGGCATCGGCCCGGAGCAGGTCATGGCCTTCGGGGACGCGGGCAACGATCTGGAGATGCTGCGCTGGGCCCGCTGGTCCTTCGCCATGGCCAACGCCTCCCCGGAGGCCAGGGCGGCCGCCCGCTACACCACCGGCTCCAACCGGGAGGGCGGGGTAGGTATGGCGGTGGAGCGATATCTGCTCAAACCATGAAAAAACGGCCCGGATCACGGGCCGTTTTTCTGTAACCGGTGGAAATAGGCCCCCAGAAAGCCCAGGGTGAACAGCAGGCACAGACCCTCGGAGGCCAGAGGGGCCAGCCACACCCCGCTGTCCCCAAGCCAGGCGGACAGGGCCATCAGGCAGCCGGAGATGAGCACCAGCCCCCGCCCGAAGGAGATGGTGAGGGCGGGAAAGGGATGCTCCATGGCAGTGAAGAAGCCGGAGACCACCACGTTGAACCCCAGGGGGAGGAAGGACCAGGCGTACATCCGCAGGGCGGTCATGGTATAGTCCAGCAGGGGATCGCCGGGCTCCAGGAACAGCCCGACGATGGGCCCGGCCAGCAGCTGGCACAGCCCCCAGAACAGTACCCCCGCCCCCACCGCCAGCCGCAGGCCGTAGGTCAGGAACCTGTGGCACACCGGCCGCTCACCCGCCCCCAGGTGGAAGCTGGACAGAGGCTGCACCCCGTGGGCGGTGCCGATCATGGTCATGAGCACCAGGGTGTTCACGTAGCTGACGATGGTGTAGGAGGTGAGGGCAGCTTCTCCGGACACCCGCAGGATGGTCTGGTTGAACAGGAAAATGACGATGCCGTTGGAGAGCTCGCTGAGCCCGTCGGCGGTGCCCAGGGGGATGATCCTGCGGTAAGCCCCCAGGTTGGGCCGGAATTTGCCAAACCGCAGGGGGGCGGGGTGGCGGATAAAGTAAAAGACAAACACCGCCGTGGAGGTGACCTGAGACAGTCCGGTGGCCAGGGCGGCCCCCCACACCCCCCAGTGAAAGTGCATGACAAACACATAGTCCAGCAGGACATTCATAATGGCGCAGGACAGCACCCCGATGGTACTGACGTGGGGGGCGCCGTCCGCCTTCACCTGGACCTCCAGGTTGTAGGACACGGTGAAAAAGACGGCGAAGCAGGAAATGGTGCCCACATACTCCTTCACCAGGGGAAGCAGATCGCCTTCGGCTCCCAGGAATCGGGCCACCCCATCCAGGTTGAGGAGTACCCCGGCGGTGAGGGCCAGGGAGAGGATAATGACCACCGCCAGGTTTTGATTGAAGTAGTTGCGGGCCTCCTCCTCGTCTCCCCGGCCCAGGGCCAGGGAGAGGACGGTGGAGGTGCCGGTGGCCAGCAGGATGCCCATGGTGAAGATGAGGGACACAAAGGGCATGGACAGGTTCACCGCCCCCAGGGCGTGGCTGCCCACCCCGTGGGCCACAAAGATGCCGTCCACAATGGTGTACAAAGAGAAGATCCACATGGACACGATGGACGGGATGGTGAATTTCAGAAACTTGGATACCAGCTTCACGGATAAAACCTCCTCGCTGGTACCATGATAAACCCTCGTATCATACGAGAGTCAAGAGGGGGGACGAAAAAAGTGAAAGAATACTATCAGATCCATGAGCTGGCAAAGCTCTTCGACCTGTGTCCGGACACCCTGCGGTACTATGAGGAAAAGGGACTGCTCCACCCGGCCCGGGGAGAGAACCGATACCGGCGGTACGGCATCCAGGACGTGTGTACCCTGAACATCATCCGGGCCCTGCGGGAGCTGGATCTGCCCACCCGGACCATCCGGGACTATCTGGAGCGGCGGAGCGTGGGGGAGACCATGGCCCTGCTGGACCGGGAGGAGGAGCTGCTGGACCGCCGGATGGCCGAGCTGGAGGAGGCCAAGCGGGAGGCGGCGGAGCGGCGGCAGCGGCTGGAGCGGTACCGGGCGGTGGAGGCCCTGCGGCCGGAATGGGTGGTGGAAGAGGCGCGGCCCTATGTGTTCCTGGAGGAGGATTTCATTCTGGAGAAGGAGATCGACTTCCAGCTCAAGCGGCTGGCTCAGCGGCACCAGGACTACATCCAGATCATCGGCAGCCAGTGCATGGGGGCGGCGTTGGACCAGGATAGCCTGGAGCGGGGCGTATACAACCATTTCTCACGGGTGTTTTTCCTCACCAGGCCAGGCTTGCCTTGCGATGACAGATTGCCTGCGGGGGAATATGCCCGGCTGTACTACCGGGGGCCCTACGAGGCCCTGGAGGACCATCTGACCCTGCTCACCGGCTTTGTGACGGCGGAGGGGCGGCGGCCCGCCGGGCCGCCCCTGGAGCTCTATCGTATTGATGCTCACGACACCAATCGGGTGGAGGAGTATGTCACCGAGCTTCAAATCAGAGTGGAGGGCTGAGCGGGCACGGAGGTGCCCGGAGCAACCAAGGGGGCTGCCGCCTCAGTGCGGCAGCTCTTTTTTTTTGCTTTGGTACTTGACAAAGAGCGAGGGCAATGCTACTATAAATACATGAACAAATAATCATATGAGCAGGTGATAACATGATTGACAACACACCCGTAGAATGCTGTGACCTGATGGCAGCCCATCCGGATATTGTGGATCAGGTACGGCGGGAGATGCCCGACGAGGACACACTGTACAATCTGGCGGAGCTCTTCCATGTCTTTGGGGACTCCACCCGGATGCGGATCCTGTATGTGCTCTTCACCTCGGAGATGTGTGTGTGCGACATTGCTACCCTACTGGGCATGACCCAGTCGGCCATCTCTCACCAGCTGCGGCTGCTGAAAAACATGAAGCTGGTGCGGGCCCGTCGGGAGGGTAAAACGGTGTTTTACGCTCTGGCGGACGATCATGTCAAGACCATCATCAACCAGGGCCTGGAGCATGTCCACGAGCTGTAAGCGGAAAGGGAGGAACGAACGATGAAAAAGCGTTTTGCCATGGAAAACCTGGATTGTGCCAACTGTGCCGCCAAGATGGAGGCGGCCATTCAGAAGCTGCCGGGGGTGAACAGCGCCACCGTCAGCTTTATGACCCAGAAGCTGACCATCGACGCCGAGGAGGGCCGGCTGGAGGAGATCCTGGACCAAGCGGCGGCCATCTGCCGGAAGGTGGAGCCCCATTGTGTTATCAAACGATAGGGGAGGAGAGTCCTGTGGGTGCTTTGACCCGATCCCAGAGGCGGGACCTGGCGCGGATTTTGGCAGCGGCAGCCCTTTTGGCGCTGGCCAAGCTGCTGCCCCCGCTGTCCCGTCTCCTGGAGGTGTTGTTGTATTTGGTCCCCTATGCCCTGGTGGGCTGGGATGTGGTGTGGCGTGCCCTCCGCAACCTGATCCGGGGCCAGGTCTTTGACGAGAATTTCCTCATGGCTCTGGCCACTGTGGGGGCATTTTTCACCACGGAATACGCCGAGGCCGTCTTTGTCATGCTGTTTTATCAGGTGGGGGAGCTCTTCCAGAGCTACGCCGTGGGCCGCTCCCGCCAGTCTATCGCTGATCTGATGGATATCTGCCCCCAGTGGGCCAACCTGGAGGAGCCTGACGGCACGGTGACCCAGACGGACCCGGAGGAGGTGCCGGTGGGGGCCCGTATCGTGGTCAAGCCGGGGGAGCGGGTGCCCCTGGACGGCACGGTGGAGGAGGGGACCTCTACCCTGGACACCGCCGCTCTCACTGGGGAATCTCTGCCCCGGGCGGTGGGGGTAGGGGACAGCGTCCTCAGCGGCTGCGTCAACCAGTCCGGCCTGCTGCGGCTGCGGGTGACCAAGCCTTACGAGGAGTCCACTGTGGCCCGCATCCTGGAGCTGGTGGAAAACGCCAGCGAGAAGAAGTCCCGCTCCGAGCAGTTCATCACCCGGTTCGCCCGGTACTACACCCCCTGCGTGGTACTGGCCGCCCTGGCCCTCTTCCTGCTGCCCACCCTGGCTCTGGCCCTTCTGCCCCAGACCGCCCTGCCCTCCTTCCTGGCGGGCACCGTATGGAGCCAATGGCTCCACCGGGCCCTGGTGTTTCTGGTGATCTCCTGTCCCTGTGCCCTGGTGATCTCGGTGCCCCTCAGCTTTTTCGGGGGCGTAGGGGGCGCCAGCAGGTGCGGTATCCTGGTGAAGGGGAGCAATTACCTGGAGGCCCTGGCTGCCGCCGAGACGGTGGTCTTTGATAAGACGGGTACCCTCACCCAGGGGACCTTTGGGGTGAGTGCTGTCCACCCGGCGGAGGGGATGGAACCCGGCCATCTGCTGGAGTACGCCGCCCTGGCGGAGCGGTGGTCGGACCATCCCATCTCCCAGTCTCTCCGGGCGGCTTGTCCACAGGAGCCGGATGCCGGCCGTGTGACCGACGCCCGGGAGCAGGCGGGCTACGGAGTGGAGGCACTGGTGGACGGCAAGCCGGTGCTGGCGGGCAGCCGCCGGCTGCTGGAGGGGCGGGGCATCTCCGTGCCCACCTGCGATTTGCCCGGCACCTTGGTCCACGTGTCGGTGGACGGGAGCTATGCCGGCCATATCGTCCTTTCTGACCGGCCCAAGCCCGATGCCAAGGGGGCCATTGCCCGGCTCAAGACGCTGGGGGTAAGGAAGGTAGTCATGCTTACCGGAGACACCGGGGAGACCGCCGCCGCAGTGGCGGGAGAGTTGGATGTGGACAAATACCACGCCCAGCTGCTGCCGGGGGACAAGGTGGACCGGGTAGAGAAGCTGCTGGCTCAGACCTCCCCCAAGGGCAAGCTGGTCTTTGTGGGGGACGGCATTAACGACGCCCCGGTGCTTACCAGGGCCGACGTGGGGGTGGCCATGGGTGCCCTGGGCTCCGACGCGGCCATTGAGGCCGCCGACGTGGTGCTCATGGACGACAAGCCCTCCAAGCTGGCGGTGGCGGTGGCGATCGCCCGCAAGACTGTCCGTATTGTCCGGCAGAACATCGTCTTTGCCCTGGGGGTGAAGGGCGTGGTGCTGGTACTGGGCGCTTTTGGGGCAGCCTCCATGTGGGCGGCGGTGTTCGCCGACGTGGGGGTGGCGGTGATCGCCATCCTTAACGCCATGCGGGCCCTCCGGGTGGAGCAGTGCTGAAATACATAAAACCGGGCCCGCGGGCCCGGTTTTTACTATAAAATTGCCTCTCAATCTTCCCCCACAGTGGGGAAGGCGGCCTGAAAGGCCGTATGAGGGGGCCGCATTTTCATAGGCCCGCTCAGGCCATCTCTCCCGCCAGGGATCGCTCCATGTAGTCCCGGATGATCTCCCGATCGTCGGTCTGGCCCAGCACCCACATCAGCTTGGTCACCGCCGCCTCAGTGGTCATGTCCCGGCCCTGGATGACCCCCTGCTCCAGGGCCCGTTGGCCCACCTCATAAAGGGAGAAGTCGCTGGGTTCATACAGACACTGGCTGCATACCACCACCGTCATCCCCGCCTGGGCGGCGGCCTGAAGCTTGGCGATGAGGTCCCGGCGGACAAAGTGGAGGCCTCCCGCTCCGAAGGCCTCGATGACGATGCCCCGGTAGTGCATCTGAAGGAGCATATCGAAGATCTCCGGGTCCAGGCCGGGGGTGAGCTTGATGAGGAACACCTTGTCGCACAGCCTGTCCCGAAGGGAGCAGGCCCCGGAGGCAGAGGGAATGGCGGCCGAGTGGATCTGAAGCCCCTTGCCGTCCACGCTGGCGGCCAGAGGCCAGTTGACACTTTCAAAGGCGTCAAAATCGGTGGTACGGGTCTTGACCGCCCGGCAACCCAGGATGACCTTCCGGTCGAAGGCCAGAAAGACGCCCGCCACCCCAGAGGCCGCCATGGCCAGGGCAGTGCGCAGGTTTTCCATACCGTCGCTGAGGGGGTGGGTCATGGGCAGCTGGGCCCCGGTGAGCACCACCGGGATGGGGATGCCCCGCAGCATGAAGGAGAGCACCGAGGCGGTGTAGGCCATGGTGTCGGTGCCGTGGGTGATGACGATGCCGTCGTAGGCCTCCCGTTTGGCGAAGACCTGACGGGCGATGGTCTGCCACTCCTCCGGCTGGATATTGGAGGAGTCCAGATGGAGGACATCCTGGATGGTGATCTCATAGGAGTCGGTCACCCCGTGGGGAAGGAGCCGGGTGAGCTCATCCCCGGCCAGGCCGGGAGCCAGCCCCGCCCCGGTGGGTAGGGAGGCGATGGTGCCGCCGGTGGTGAGCAGCAGGATCCGGGGCCTCACTTAAAACACCTCCGCCAAAGCCTCCGCCCGGACCATAGCCTGGGCCATCAGGGCGTCCTTATCGTTGCGCACGTCGTCCAGTCCCTCGGCGGCCAGGCAGTGGAACTGATCAATACCGTACATGGCGCACAGAGCCTCCAGCTGCCGGGCCCCCATCTCCATCCAGGCGGTCTCCGGCCTGGAGAAGTCCCCGCCCCGGGTGGTGATGAGCAGCAGCTTGTCCGCCCGGCACAGCCCGACGTTGTTGCCTTGCTCGTCATAGCCAAAGGTGATGTCGGTAACGGAGATCCGCTCCAGGTAGATTTTCAGAATGGCGGGGAAGGACAGGTCCCAGAAGGGAGCGGCGATGACCAGCTTACCGGCGTTGGCAAACTGATGGGCGGGATCGAACATAGGATGATCCAGCTGACCGGCGTTCCACAGGGCGTCCCGTTCCTCCAGCACCTCCGGGTATTGAGGAGGCAGACGGTCGGTACACAGATCCCGCTGGACCACGGTGGCCTGAGGGTGGAGGGCCTGCCACCTGGCCAGAAAATGCCGGGCCAGTTTCAGGGAGCGGGAACGCTCCCCCCGGACACAGGCGTTGATAAACAGAAGCTCATCCATAGCAAACACTCCCGCGTGGTTTTCAAGATTATAATGCTTGTATAATGCTTGACTTTATGCTATCACAAGAGAGGAGCTGAGGCAAGGTCGGCAGCGAAAAAGAAAATGCGAAAAACAGAAAAAAGTGGTTGACAATGGGGGACGGACGTGGTAATATAAATCCTGCGCTGAGCAAAAGCGCAACAATCAAATGCGCGAGTGGTGGAATTGGCAGACTCGCTAGATTCAGGTTCTAGTGTGCATTACGCACGTGCGGGTTCAAGTCCCGCCTCGCGCACCAAACTAAGATAATCCGAACTTGTTTCCGACAGGAGATAGGTTTGGATTATTTTTTTGACAGCGGGACAGAAAGCTGGATTCCACCGCCGAAAGCAGAGGAGTACAGTATGAATTTGATTATGAGCGACCGGCATCTGGAACTGCCTCCGGCAGACCCGGATGTGACCAAGTGGGTGGATCTCTCCCAGATGAAGATCACCAACTGCGTGGGGTGTTTCGGCTGCTGGACCAAGACTCCCGGCAAGTGCGTGATCCGGGACGACGCGGTGAAGATATACCCTCTGATGGCGGCCAGCGACCGGGTGCTGTATGTTACCCGGGTTGTATACGGCTGCTATGACACCGTGATGAAAACCATGCTGGAGCGGGCCATTCCCGTCCAGAAGGCCTTTATCCGCCTGCTCCACGGGGAGAGCCACCACTACCAGCGGCGGGTGGTCCCCAAGCGGGCGGTGGTTCTGGGCTATGGGGAGGTCTCCTGCCGGGAGCGGGAAATTTTTCGCCGTCTGGTGGAGCGCAATGCCAGCAATATGAATTTTCAGGACGTACGGGTGGAATTTGGGCCGGAGGACGGCGTGGAGCAGGCGGTACGGGATGAGGTGCTGACATGGGAAAGATATTGATCCTCAACGGAAGTCCCCGGGAGCCCCGGTCCAATTCCAAGCAGTACGCAGCCCTGTTCGCCAAGGCCAGCCGGATGGATACCGAGTACCGGGCCATCACCAAGACCAACCACCTGGAGCTGTGCCGGGCTGCGGCGGATTGTGACCAGCTGCTGCTGGTGTTCCCCCTGTACGCCGACAGCCCGCCGGTGACCCTGCTGCACTTCCTGCGCGCCCTGGCGGAGCATCCGCCGGCGGAGAAGCCCAGGGTATCGGTGCTCATCAACTGCGGCTTTCTGGAGCCGGAGCAGAACGACGTGGCGGTGGAGATCATCCAGGCTTTTTGTCAGGCCAACGGCTACCCCTTCGGCTCCGTGCTGGAGATCGGGGGCGGCGAGGCCATTTTGAACACCCCCTTCGCCTTCCTGGTGCGGCGGAAGATTGGGAAGCTGGCCGCCGCCATGGCGACCGGCCGGAGCCGGCGGCTGAAGGTGACCATGCCCATCACCAAGAAGATGTACCTGGGGGCGTCCACCACCTATTGGGAGAACTACGGCAAGCGCAACGGTATCACCAGAGCGCAGATGGAGACCATGGAGATCGAGGGGCGCTGACCCGGGCGGCATCCTGGAAAACCCGGACCCGGGATGGAGGAATGAAGCATGAAGGAAAAGGAAGCGGCAGAGCTGCGCCGCCGGTTCAAGGCGGACAAGAGCGCCATCACCCACGTGCGGGGATGCTACGTGAATGAAAAGGGGGAGATCGTCTCCCAGTTTGACCAGTCCCTGGCCATGATGGGCCAGGAGGAGAGCGAAAAGCTGCTGAGCCTCCTGCGGCGCACTCTGTCCGGTGGGATGGACCGAAATCTGCTGGATATCACGTTTGCCACCGGCCAGGTGGTCAGCGGAGAGGAGCACAGGCTGCTCATGGCCCTGCGGGACAGCGCCCTGCGGGACGAGGAGGCGGTGCAGGCCTTTTTCCAGAAGGCCATCGGCAGCCTGGACCTGGAGGGAAACTACCTGATCCTCCTGGCCCACGACCGCTACGATGTGCCCTATAAGGCCAAGGACGGGGAGGCGCAGAAGGATGCCTCGGAGGAGGTGTATTCCTATATCCTGTGCAGCATCTGCCCGGTGAAGCAGACAAAACCGGCCCTCAGCTTTTACGTACGGGAGAACCGCTTTTACAACCGGCAGGCTGACTGGCTGGTCGCGTCTCCGGAGCTGGGCTTCCTGTTCCCGGCCTTTGACGACCGCTCCACCAATTTGTACAACGCCCTTTATTATAACCGGGACGTGGGAGAAAACCACCCGGATTTTGCCCAGGCGGTCTTTGCCGTTGAGCCTCCCATGCCCGCCCAGGCCCAGAAGGAGACCTTCCAGGCCCTGTTGGGGGACTCCCTGGGAGAGGAATGCAGCTACGAGGTGGTGCAGGCCGTCCACGAGCAGCTGCGGGAGCTGGTGGAGGAGCACAAGGAGAACAAGGAGGAAGAACCCCTGCTGGTGTCCAAGGGGGCGGTGAAGTGCGTGCTCCAGTCCTGCGGGGTGAGCGAGAGTCACATTGCCTCCTTTGACAGCCGGTATGACGACAGCTTTGGAGAGGACACCCGGCTCAGCCCCAAGAACCTGGTAAATGCCAGGCAGGTGGAGCTGTCCACGCCCGACGTGACCGTAAAGGTATCCCCGGAGTACAGCGGCCTGGTGGAGACCCGGGTCATCGACGGCAAAAAGTACATTCTCATCCCCGTCGAGGGAGAGGTGGAGGTCAATGGGGTGCCTATCCGGATCGAAGGGTAAGGGCAGCGTTGCATCTTTGGGAGAAATGGGGTACAATCATTCCAGCGAAATCGACAGGGGGATGAAGGCATGGGCATTTTCAATCCGGATCTGTGGTTTTACCGGATCACAGAAAAGATCGTGGACATTTTGCTGCTCAGCGTATTCTGGTTGGCCTGCTCGCTGCCGGTGGTGACCCTGGGCCCCGCCACCGCCGCCCTGTATCACACGGTGGTGCGCTGCCTCCGGGGCAACCAGCGCAACAGCTGGGGAGTGTTTTTCCAGACCTTCCGGGCAAACCTGAAGGTAGGGGTGCTGACCACCCTGGTGGTGATCCCGGTGGCGGTGGCGCTGGTCTTTATTCAGGGCGTTCTCTATCAGGGAACGGCGGTGAGTCAGGCGGGCGGCGTGATCTACTATGCCTTTCTGGTGTTTTCCCTGCTGCCCATCGGCATCGGGTGCTATCTCTTTCCTGTGCTTTCCCGGTTTACCTTCCAGGTCAGCGGCCTGCTGGTGAACTGCTGCAAGCTGGCCATTGCCAATCTGCCCTGGACGGTGCTCATCGGACTGATCTTTTATGCCGCCGTGGTGATCTGCTCTGTGCTTTACGTCCTGATTTTTGTGATGCCGGTGATCGTAGCCTGGCTCCACTCTCTGATACTGGAGAGGATCTTCAAGCCCTATATCGACGCCCAGCGGGCGGGGGAAGAGAACGGAGAGACCGAATAACGACGCGAAAGAGGCTGTTGCGGACGCGACAGCCTCTTTTTTGCTGGTGCAAACGGTAGGAAAGTTTGCTATACTGTAGATAAGCAAACCCGGTGGGAACAGGAGAGAGATGCTGTGGAAGAAGAAATCATTGTGCTGAGACCACAGGTGACGGAGCGATTCCAGGCCGCCATGGAACGGGGGCGGGTGGTGCTGTTCAGCGCCCCCTGCGGCTTTGGCAAGACTACCCTGGCCACCCGTCTGCTGGCCGGCCGGCGGGTGTACTCCTGCTCCGGGCTGGAGCCTCGGTTCGACCTGCCCCGGGACGGCGAGGGGTGGGATGTGCTGCTGGTGGACGACCTGCAGGAGCTGGACGACAGCGAGCAGCAGGCGGTATGCGAACTGATCCGGACCAGTCAGGACAAGCGGTTCGTGCTCCTGACCCGGGGAGCCACGCCCGGTTGGCTGATGCCTTTCCAGTTTACCGGGCTGATGACCCAAATCCAGACCAAAACGCTGTTTTTTGACCGGGAGAATACTGCCCAGCTGCTGGAACGGCTGGGAACGACCCGCATTGGGACTGAGCTGGAAGCCGTCCAGGAGGTGGCTCAGGGCTATCCGCTGGGGACGGCCATTCTGGCCCGGCTGCTGGCGGAGGGAAAGCCCCTGGATGATATGCTGGTGGAGCGAGCCCGCCAGGCGCTGTTTTACCACCTGGAGGAGGCGGTATTTCGTCGGTATGCACAGCCGTACCGGCAGCTGATGATGGGGCTGTCCCTCTTTGAGCGGTTTGACCTGGAGCTGGCGCGGATCGTCAGCGGAGACAGCCAGGTGGGGGAGATGCTGGCGCGGATCCGGCGGGACAGCAACATGCTCCTCCAGGAGGAGCCAGGGGTCTACCGATTCTGGCCCCTCTACCGACAGTTCCTGCTGTGGGAGCTGGAGCAGGCCTATACCGAGGAAGGACGACGGAGCATCCTCCAGAGAGGGGGGCTGTACTATGAGCTGGCGGAGGATTATGAATCGGCGCTGAATTGCTACGAGCGGAGCGGGAACCACGGCAAAATCTCCGAGCTGCTGGTGAAAAACGCCCAGCTCCATCCGGGACTGGGGCACTATTACGAGATGGAGCGGTATTATTATGCCCTGCCGGATGAGGAGATCCTGGCGTCTCCTGCCCTGATGCAAGGTATGAGCATGCTGTGTTCTATGAACTTGGAGTTCGAGCAGTCCGAGCGGTGGTATCAGGCCCTGGGGGATTATGCTGCCGGGGGAAAATGCTCTGACCAGGCCTGCCGGGAGGCCCGGGTCCGGCAGGCCTGGCTGGATATTGCTCTGCCCCAGCGGGAGGTGCGGGGTACTCTGGATTTTATCACAAACGCCTTCCAGCTCATCACCGCCCGTGGGGTGAAGATGCCGCCCTTCTCGGTGACCAGCATGATGCCCAGCGTGATGAACGGAGGGAAGGATTTTTCCGACTGGAGCAAGAAGGACGATCTGCTGTATGCCACCATGCGCCGGCCTGTGGAGGCCGTCCTGGGCCGGGATGGAGTGGGCCTGGCGGAGTGCGCCGTTGCCGAGAGCAAGTATGAAAAGGGAGAGGATGTGTCCGGGTGGATGTTGGCACTTATGTCAAGGCTCAACGACATCCAGCGGCGGGGCACCCCGGACATGGAGTTCGCGGTGGTGGGCCTGCTGGCCAGGACTCAGACTGACGCGGGCCGGGGGGAGGATGCCAAAAACACCATCGAGACCCTGCGGGACCGGTTCCTGGAGGATGGGAATCAGCGGTTTCTGCCCAATATAGAGGCCATGCTCTGCCGGATCAGCCTTCGCCTGGGACGGATGGATCAGGTGACTGCCTGGTACCGGGAGAAGGCGCCACGAAACCCTCAGCGCGTCCGGGTGATGTGGCGGTACCAGTATCTGACCCAGGCCATGGCGGAGATCGCCCTGGAGCGGGAGGGGGATGCGCTGCTTACCCTGGCCCCTCTGCGCATCTATTGCCAGGACTGCCGCCGGCACCTGGACAGCATTCAGATCCATATGCTCTCGGCCATTGCCTACCAGCGGCTGGACATGGAGCAGTGGCGGGAGGAACTGGATCTGGCGCTGGACGAGGCCTGGGAGTACCGGTTCATCCGGCCGGTGGCCAATTACGGAGTGGCGGTGTTGCCGTTATTGAAGCAGTGCCGATGGGATGGATCCGGAGAATTTCTTCAAAAGGTGACCCGGGCGGCCCGCACCCAGGCGGTATACTATCCCGATTTCATGCGGCCCGGCCGGAGCCTCCGGGAGCCGTTGACGGCGGCGGAGCAGCAGGTGCTCCGGTTGCTGTGCGCCGACAAAAGCAACGGGGAAATTGGGGAGATCCTGGGTATCCGTTTGCCCACGGTAAAGAGCCATGTGAGTCACATTTTGCAGAAGCTGGGAGTGAAGCGCCGCGGCGAGGTCAAGCGGGCGGCGGAACAGTACCGGCTGCTGTAATAAATACGCCCCGGACATCTGTTCAGATGTCCGGGGCGTATGCCTTTATAAATTGGTATATCCCATCAGATATTGGTCCACGTCCCGGGCGGCTTCCCGGCCCTCCCGGATGGCCCACACAACCAGGGACTGGCCGCGCCGTCCGTCGCCAGCGGCGAAGACGCCGGGGATGCCGGTGGCGTAGCTTCCCTCCTGGGTGACCATGGTGGAGCGGGGGGTGAGCTCCACTCCGAAGGCCTGAGGCACATAGGCCTGGGCGCCCAGGAATCCGGCGGCGATGAGCAGCAGCTGACATTCCAGCACCTCCTCGGTGCCGGCGATGGGCTGGTGGTCAGGACCCAGACGGACGGTTTCCACCGCCGTCAGCTTGCCCTCCTGGTCCCCCAGCAGCCGGGACACTGTAGTCTCGTACACCCGGGGGTCGTGACCAAACAGGGCGATGGACTCCTCCTGGCCATAGTCGGTTTTGCACACCCGGGGCCACTCCGGCCAGGGGTTTTGCTCAGTCCGCCGGTCAGGGGCCTTGGGCATCATCTCCAGCTGGGTGACGCTGGCACAGCCGTGGCGGATGCAGGTGCCCACGCAGTCGTTGCCGGTGTCGCCGCCGCCCACGATGACCACCTGCTTGTCCTGGGCGGAGGGGTAGGTGCCCGGTGCCAGCTGGTGGGACAGCAGAGAGCGGGTGGTCTCCTTCAAAAAGTCCACCGCAAACCAAACCCCATCCAGATCCCGGCCGGGCACAGACAGATCCCGGGGCTGGGTAGCGCCGCAGCACAGCACCACGGCGTCAAACTGGGCGGTCAGCTCCTGGGCGGACATACCTTTACCCACATCCACCCCGGTTCGGAATTCCACGCCCTCAGCGGTCATCTTGTCCAGACGGCGCTGGACAATATTTTTTTCCAGCTTCATATTGGGGATTCCGTACATCAGCAGGCCGCCGGGCCGGTCTTCACGCTCAAAGACGGTGACAGAGTGCCCCCGGCGGTTGAGCTGGTCGGCGCAGGCCAGGCCGGCGGGGCCGGAGCCCACCACCGCCACCCGCTTGCCGGTGCGGGATCTGGGAGGACGGGGGCTCACCAGCCCTCTGGTCCAGGCGTCCTCAATGATACCCAACTCATTGTCCTTTACGGTGACCGGGTCCCCGTGGAGCCCGCAGGTGCAGGCCGCCTCACACAGGGCGGGGCACACCCGACCGGTAAACTCGGGGAAGTTGTTGGTCTTCAGCAGCCGCTCCAGGGCGTGGGAAAAGTTGCCGGTGTACACCAGGTCATTCCACTCGGGAATCAGGTTGTGGAGGGGGCAGCCGGATACCATGCCATTCAGCACCGCCCCCGACTGGCAGAAGGGTACCCCGCACTCCATGCACCGGGCTCCCTGCCGCCGGCGGTCCTCCCGGCTGAGCCGGGGGTGGAACTCGTTATAATGCTTGATTCGCTCCAGGGGGGACTGGGAGGGGTTCCCCTGACGCTGATATTCCATAAATCCAGTGGGCTTTCCCATGGTTATTCCCCCTTCTGGTGGGTATTGACGTAAAAGGCCTCCACCTGGGCCTCCTCCCGGCTCATGCCCTTCTCCTCGTACTGGGCGATGGTACGCAGCATCCGGTCGTAGTCATGGGGCAGGATCTTCTTAAAGAGGGGCAGATAGCGCTCAAACTCGGCCAGGATGGCCTTGGCCTTGGCCGAGCCGGTAGCATCGGCGTGGGCCTGGATCAGTTCCCGCAACTCAGCGGCGTCGTGCTTTTCGGTCACAGGGTCCATGGACACCAGAGCCTTGTTCAGCCGCAGGTACAGATCCCGGTCCTCGTCCAGCACATAGGCCACGCCCCCGCTCATGCCGGCGGCGAAGTTCTTGCCGGTGGGACCCAGCACCACCACCCGACCGCCGGTCATATACTCGCAGCCGTGGTCGCCGACGCCCTCCACCACGGCGGTGGCCCCCGAGTTGCGGACACAGAACCGCTCCCCGGCCACCCCGTTCAGGAAGGCCTGGCCGCTGGTGGCGCCGTACAGAGCAACGTTGCCTACCAGAATGTTTTCCGCCGGGTCAAAGGTGCTGTTTTTGGGGGGATAGACCACCAGCTTGCCGCCAGAGAGGCCCTTGCCCAGGTAGTCGTTGGCATCGCCTTCCAGCTCCAGGGTGAGGCCACGGGGCAGGAAAGCGCCGAAGGACTGGCCGCCGCCGCCGGTACACTTGACGGTAAAGGTGTCATCGGCCAGGGCACCGCTGTGGAGCCGGGTGATATCGGAGCCAAGAATGGTGCCTACCGCCCGGTCTGTGGAGGAGACCGCTACCTCCAGCCGCTTGGGAGTTCCCTTTGTCAGAGCGGTCCCCAGCTTCTTTTCCAGCACCTTCAGGTCCACCGTATCCTCCAGGTGGAAGTCGTAGGCGTCGGCGGGGTCAAAGTGGGTCTTTTCCTGACCAGCCCAGGGGTTGTCCAGCAGGGCGGACAGGTCCACGGTGGCGGCCCGGTGGTTGACGGCGGGGCTGCGGACGGCCAGCAGGTCGGTGCGGCCCACCAGCTCCTCCACGGTGCGCACCCCCAGCCTGGCCATGTGTTCCCGCAGCTCCTGGGCGATGAAGCGCATGAAGTTGACCACATACTCCGGCTTGCCGGCGAAGCGTTTCCGCAGCTCCGGGTTCTGGGTGGCCACTCCCACAGGGCAGGTGTCCAGATTACACACCCGCATCATGACACAGCCCATGGTCACCAGAGGTGCGGTGGCGAAGCCGAACTCCTCAGCCCCCAGCATACAGGCGATGGCCACGTCCCGGCCGCTCATCAGCTTGCCGTCGGTCTCCACCACCACGTGGGAGCGCAGACCGTTCTGGATGAGGGTCTGGTGGGTTTCCGCCAGGCCCAGCTCCCAGGGCAGGCCGGCGTTGTGAATGGAGGTGCGGGGAGCGGCTCCGGTGCCTCCGTCATAGCCGGAGATGAGGACCACCTGGGCGCCTGCCTTTGCCACCCCGGCGGCGATGGTACCCACACCCGCCTCGCTGACCAGCTTCACCGAGATCCGGGCCTGACGGTTGGCGCATTTCAGGTCGTAGATGAGCTGGGCCAGATCCTCAATGGAGTAGATATCGTGGTGGGGCGGGGGAGAGATGAGAGTAACGCCGGGGGTGGAGTGACGGCACTTGGCGATCCAGGGGTAGACCTTTCCGGCGGGCAGATGTCCGCCCTCTCCGGGCTTGGCGCCCTGGGCCATTTTGATCTGGATCTCCTTGGCGGAGACCAGGTATTCGCTGGTGACGCCGAACCGGCCGGAGGCCACCTGCTTGATGGCAGAGTTGCGGGTGGGATCGGTCAGCCGGTCAGGCTCCTCGCCTCCCTCGCCGGAGTTGGACTTGCCCCCCAGCAGATTCATGGCCTGGGCCAGGCACTCATGGGCCTCCCTGGAGATGGAGCCATAGCTCATGGCTCCGGTCTTGAATCGGTGGACGATGGAGTCCACGCTCTCCACCTCCTCCAGGGGGAGTGGGGTGTCGGCGTACTTCAAGTCCAGCAGCCCACGGAGGGTGTGGGGCTGGGTCTCGTCGTCCACCAGGGCGGTGTACTGCTTGAACAGGTCGTAGTTCCCCTGGCGGGTGGCCTGCTGGAGCAGGTGGATGGTGCGGGGGTTGTACATATGGTCCTCTCCGTCGGAGCGGGCCTTGTGGGCCCCAAGGCTGTCCAGAGTGGGGTCGGTGCCAAGCCCCAGGGGGTCGTACGCCTTGGAGTGGTTCCGGTCCACCATACCGGCGATCTCCTCCAGGCCGATGCCGCCCACCCGGGAGACGGTGTTGGTAAAGTACTTGTCGATGACCTCCCGGCGGATGCCGATGGCCTCAAAAATCTGGGCGGACTGGTAGGACTGGAGGGTGGAGATGCCCATTTTAGAGGCAATCTTTACGATGCCGTGGAGGACGGCGGAGTTGTAGTCGTCCACGGCGGTGTGGTAGTCCTTGTCCAGCAGCCCCTCTTCAATGAGCTCCACGATAGTCTCTTCCGCCAGATAGGGGTTGATGGCCCGGGCGCCGTAGCCCAGCAGGGCGGCAAAGTGGTGGACTTCCCGGGGCTCGGCGGACTCCAGCAGGATGGACACGGCGGTGCGCTTCTTGGTGCGGATGAGATGCTGCTCGATGGAGGACACCGCCAGCAGGGAGGGGATGGCCACGTGGTTCTCATCCACCCCCCGGTCGGACAGAACGATCACGTTGGCTCCGTTCCGCCAGGCCCGGTCCACCGCCAGGGCCAGGTGGTCCAGCGCCCGGTCCAGGGGGGTGTTTTTATAGTAAAGGATAGACACGGTATCCACCTGGAAGCCGGGCTGGCGCATGGCCTTGATCTTCATCATGTCGGTGGAGGTGAGGATTGGATTGTGGATCTGGAGTACCCGGCAGTTCTCCGGCTCCTCGGCCAGCAGGTTGCCGTCGTCACCCACGTAGACGGTGGTGTCGGTGACGATCTCCTCCCGGATGGCGTCGATGGGGGGGTTGGTGACCTGGGCGAAAAGCTGCTTGAAATAGCTGAACAGGGGCTGATCCTGGTGATCGAGCACTGCCAGGGGAATATCGGTGCCCATGGCGGCGGTAGGCTCGGCCCCGGTGCGGGCCATAGGCAGGATGGTATTGCGCACATCCTCATAGGTGTAGCCGAAGGCCTTCTGCAGCCGGTGGAGCTGGTCCGTGGAGTGGCGCTCCACCCGGTGGTTGGGGATGGGCAGGTCCTTCAGGTGAAGCAGGTTCCGGTCCAGCCACTCACCA
This sequence comes from Pseudoflavonifractor phocaeensis, assembly GCF_016901955.1. Lineage (GTDB taxonomy): Bacteria > Bacillota > Clostridia > Oscillospirales > Oscillospiraceae > Flavonifractor > Flavonifractor phocaeensis_A. Next base: position 36,890 of record NZ_JACJLC010000002.1, on the reverse strand, counting down.
TAGGGCTGACGGGCAGCATAGGACTCCTTCAGCTGGTCATCCCCGATGATGGCTCCCTTCACGGTGTCCACCAGCAGCATCCGGCCGGGCTGGAGCCGCGATTTCTCCACAATGTGCTCCGCCGGCAGGTCCAGCACCCCCACCTCGGAGGAGAGGATGAGCCGGTCGTCGTCGGTGACATAATACCGGGATGGACGCAGGCCGTTGCGGTCCAGCACTGCCCCTACCATATCGCCGTCGGAGAAGAGGATGGCGGCGGGGCCGTCCCAGGGCTCCATCAGGGTGGCGTAGTACTGATACAGATCCCGCTTGGACCGGGAGATGGCTTTATCCTCCATCCAGGGCTCAGGAATGCAGGCCATCACCGCCAGGGGCAGGTCCATGCCGGCCATCATAAGGAACTCCAGGGTGTTGTCCAGCATGGCTGAGTCGGAGCCGGCTACGTTAACCACCGGCAGCACCTTGTCCATATCGGTCTCCAGCAGGGGAGAGGACATGGTCTCCTCCCGGGCGAGCATCCGGTCCACATTGCCCCGGATGGTATTGATCTCGCCGTTGTGGGCCATGAGCCGGTTGGGGTGGGCCCGCTCCCAGGAGGGGTTGGTGTTGGTGGAGAACCGGGAGTGGACCAGGGCAATGGCCGACTCGTAGAGGGGACTCTGGAGGTCGGGGTAGAACTTCCGCAACTGGTCCACCAGGAACATGCCCTTGTAGACGATGGTGCGGCTGGACAGGGAGGGGACGTAGGTGTTGTCGTTGGACTGCTCAAACACCCGCCGGGCGATATAGAGCTTCCGGTCAAAGTCCAGGCCTGGGGCCACGCCATCGGGACGGGCCACAAAGGCCTGCTGGATGCGGGGCATCTTGTCCCGGGCCCGCTGGCCCAGCACCTCCGGACAGACGGGCACCTCCCGCCAGCCAAGGAAGGTGAGACCCTCCTTGGCCGCGATGACCTCAAACATCTTTCTGGCCTGGTTCTGCTTCAGGGTATCCTGGGGGAAGAAAAACATGCCCACGCCGTAGTCCCGGGCGGGGGGCAGCTGGATACCCGCCTCCTGGGCAGCCCCGGCAAAGAAGCGGTGGGAGATCTGTACCAGGATGCCCACGCCGTCGCCGGTTTCCCCCAGGGCATCCTTGCCGGCCCGATGCTCCAGCTTTTCCACGATCTTCAGGGCGTCGTCCACCGTCCGGTGGGTCTGCCGGCCCTGGATATCCACCACAGCGCCGATGCCGCAGCTGTCATGTTCAAAGGAGGGGTGGTACAGCCCATGGGGGCGGTAACCTTCGGTTTTCATGGTAGTTTCCCCTTTCCGGGTGAGTGTGCCCATACCCCGGCGGGGGATGGGTAGAAAAAGGCGGCAGTACGTCTCCGACTGCCGCCGTGAGACAACATCGTCTCTGAGTCTTGGGTTATTCGGCGCTGTCCAGCACCATCTGGGCGGTCTGGATCAGCTTGGTGCCGTTGTCCATACTGGTTTTCTGCAAAAAACGGTGGGCCTGCTCCTCGGTCATATTGTTGCGGTCCATCAACAGGGCCTTGGCCTGTGCAATCAGGTCCAACTCCTCCTGGGACCGGCGGGGGCGCACGAAACGCTCCAGCCGGTGCCCCATCTGGAGGAGCATCCGCACCGACGCTGTCAGATCCCTCTTGGACACTGGGGCTGGCAGACGGAAAATGTCGTCGTCCTGAATGAGATCCAGCATATTTTGGGGGGCCAGAACCAGCATGGCGCAGGAGAGAGGCAGGTCACTGAACAGCGTCTCCGCCGTCTCGTCGGCCAACTTATAGCCGCAGATGACAGCCGGGATATGGAGCTTGTTGACCGTCCGCCGCACCTGGTCGGCGCTTTTGCACACCACGCAGGCGGCGGTGCCGGAGTTCTCCAGGATCTCTTTGATCCGCAGACAGCTTTTGCTGTTTTCAAAGGCGAGGATCACCTGTTCCATTTCCATTCACTCCCAACTGAGCGGGGCTGTGGGCTTAGTAGTTGATGATATACTTCTCCCGCTCCCAAGAGGAGACACGGGTGCGGTACTCGTCCCACTCCTTCTCCTTACCGGCGATATAGTTCTGGGCAATGTGTTCACCCAGGGTGTCCAGGATGAGCTGGTCGGCCTTCAGGGCGACCAGGGCCTCCTCCAGGGAACCGGGCAGGGAGTCGATGCCGTTGGCCTTCCGGGTGGCCTCGTCCATGACGAAGATGTTCTCGGTGACCTCGGCGGGGGGAACCATGCCCTTTTCGATGCCGTCCAGACCGGCGGCCAGGCAGACCGCCAGCTCCAGATAGGGGTTGCAGGAGGGGTCGGGGGAGCGGAGCTCCACACGGGTGGACTGACCACGGGCGGCGGGGATGCGGATGAGGGCGGACCGGTTGGAAGCGGACCAGGCCAGGTAACAGGGAGCCTCATAGCCGGGCACCAGCCGCTTGTAGGAGTTGACCAGGGGGTTGGTCACAGCGGCCATACCCTTCACGTGGGCCAGCAGGCCGGCGATGAAGGAATAGGCCTCCTTGGACAGGCCCTTCTCCCCGTTGGGATCGTAGAACACGTTCTTGCCGTCCTTAAACAGGGACATGTTGGTGTGCATGCCGGAGCCGTTGATGCCGAAGATGGGCTTGGGCATAAAGGTGGCGTGGAGGCCGTTCTTCTGGGCCAGGGTCTTGACCGCCAGCTTGAAGGTCATGATGTTGTCGGCGGTGTGGAGGGCGCCGGCATACTTGAAGTCGATCTCATGCTGGCCCTGGGCCACCTCGTGGTGGCTGGCCTCGATCTCAAAGCCCATCTGCTCCAGGGCCATGCAGATCTCCCGCCGGGTGCCCTCGCCGTGGTCCAGGGGGCCCAGGTCGAAGTAGCCCGCCTCATCGTTGGTCTTGACGGTGGGCTTGCCCTCGTCGTCGGTCTGGAACAGGAAGAACTCGGCCTCGGGGCCCACGTTGAAGGCGTCATAGCCCATATCCCTGGCCTTCTGGAGCACCCGCTTCAGGACACCTCTGGGATCGCCCACAAAGGGGGTGCCGTCGGGGTTGTACACGTCGCAGATGAGCCGGGCCACCTTGCCGTGCTGGGGCCGCCAGGGGAAAATGGTAAAGGAATCCAGGTCGGGGTAGAGGTACTGGTCGGACTCGTCGATGCGGACAAAGCCCTCGATGGAGGAGCCGTCAAACATGATCTGATTGTTGACCGCCTTCTCGATCTGGGAGGCGGTGATGGCCACGTTTTTCAGCTGACCGAAAATATCTGTGAACTGCAGGCGGATAAATTCGATGTCCTCCTCGCGAACCATGCGGATAATATCTTCCTTGGTGTAAGACATTGCAGGTGTCCCCTTTCTGTCCTTCAAATTTCAAATAAAAAACAAAGGCGCTCCACCCCGCCGGGTTGGAACGCCTTCGTTCTCAACTGATGGTGTAAGTATAGTGCGGACAGGTGTTTTTGTCAAGTGGATTTTAATGAAACGCTTTGTTTTGTTAAAGCTGGCGGGAGAAGAGAAACAGGGGTGATGTCCTTTTATGCAATTCAACACAATGGGACTTGCATAATTTCAGTCACGGCTGTGACTGGACGCCCAGGGCGGCGGATACAAAGCCGAAAAAGAGGGGGTGGGGACGGTTGGGGCGGCTCTTGAACTCGGGGTGGTACTGGACGCCTACGTAGAAGGGGAGTCCGGTCAGCTCCACCGCCTCCACCAGCCGCCCGTCGGGGGAGACTCCGCTGAGGGTCAGCCCGGCCTGCTGAAGGGCGTCCTGGTACTGATTGTTGAACTCGTAGCGGTGTCGGTGGCGTTCCCGGATGAGGGGGACCCCGTAGCATTTCTCCAGGGTGGTGCCCGGTCTCACGGAGCAGGGATAGGCCCCCAGCCGGAGGGTGCCCCCCTTGTCGATCTCATCGCTCTGACCAGGCATGAAGTCGATGACCTTGTGGGGGCAGTCCGGGTCGAATTCCCCGGAGTGGGCTCCGTCCAGCCCGGCCACGTGGCGGGCAAACTCGATGACCGCCACCTGCATGCCCAGGCAGATACCCAGGTAGGGCACGCTGTGCTCCCGGGCGTACCGGGCGGCCAGAATCATCCCCTCGATACCTCGGGCCCCGAAGCCGCCGGGCACCAGGATGCCGTCCAGTCCGGCCAAAGTCTCATCCATACTGTCGGCGGTAATGGCCTCCGAGTCGATCCATCGGATATCCACCTTGGCCCCCAGGGGGTAGCCGGCGTGGCGGAGGGCTTCGGCCACCGACAGATAGGCGTCGTGGAGCTGGGTGTACTTGCCCACCAGGCCAATGGTGACGGTTCGGCGCAGACCCTTGATCTGATCCACCAGTGCCTGCCACTCCGTCAGGTCGGGGGCGGCCATTTCCAGTCCCAGCTCCCGGCACACCACCTGGGACAGCCCCTGCCGCTCCAGCATGAGGGGGGCCTCGTACAAGGTGGGCAGGGTCAGGTTTTCGATCACGCAATCGGGCTTGACGTTACAGAACCCAGCGATCTTTTCGAACACGTTAGGGTCGGTGATGGGTTCGTCGGAGCGGAGCACGATCAGGTCGGGGGAGATGCCCATGCCCTGGAGCTCCTTCACCGAGTGCTGGGTGGGCTTGGACTTGTGCTCCCCGGAGGCCTTCAGGTAGGGCACCAGGGTGACGTGGAGATACAGGGCGTTGCCCCGGCCCATTTCCCGGCCCACCTGGCGGATAGCCTCCAGGAAGGGCTGGCTCTCGATATCGCCGGTGGTGCCTCCCACCTCAGTGATGACCACATCGGCCCCGGTCTCCTGGCCCACGGCGTAGATGAACCGCTTGATCTCATCGGTGATGTGGGGGATCACCTGGACTGTCTTGCCAAGGTATTCCCCCCGCCGCTCCTTGGCGATGACGTTGGAGTACACCCGGCCGGTGGTCAGGTTGGAGAACCGGTTCAGGTCCTCGTCAATGAACCGCTCGTAGTGGCCCAAGTCCAGGTCGGTCTCCGCCCCGTCCTCAGTGACAAAGACCTCCCCATGCTGATAGGGACTCATGGTGCCCGGGTCCACATTGATATAAGGGTCCAGCTTCTGGGCGGCCACCTTTAGCCCCCGGGCCTTCAGCAGACGGCCCAGGGAGGCGGCAGTGATGCCCTTGCCCAGACCGGAGACCACGCCGCCGGTCACAAAGATATATTTGCTCATCCCTTCCCCTCCCAAAACAGAAAATAAAAAATCGAGGGCGTCCAGGAAAAGAGGCGATACGGCCTCATTTCATGGAACGCCCTCGTTCACGGCAGATACTTTACTACCAGATGGCCGCTTTGTCAATGGCAGGGGGCGGATTTTTCAGGATTTTGGCTTGGAGTGGGAGACCAGACCGGCCAGCAACCCGAAGAACATGGCGGCGGTGATGCCTGCCGCCGAGGCGGTGAGCCCACCGGTGAGGATGCCCAGGGCCCCCTGCTCCTCCACCGCCCTGGCCACGCCCTTGGACAGCAGGTAGCCGAAGCCGGTGAGGGGGACGGTGGCGCCCGCCCCGCCGAACTCCACCAGCCAGGGGTAGATCCCCAGGCCCCCCAGCACCACCCCGGCCACCACGTAGGATACCAGGATACGGGCGGGGGTGAGGGTGGTCTTGTCGATGAGCACCTGACCAATGAGGCAGAGAGCTCCGCCGCAGAGAAAGGCCCGGAGATAGGGAAAGATCATGTCCATTTTCTCACCTCCCCCTGTCCAGCGCCACCGCGTGGCAAATGGAGGGAATGCTCTCTCCCTGCTGGGTGGAGGTGGGGGAGAGAAGAGCTCCGGTGCCGCAGAAGAGGATCCGTTTCCACCGGTCCTCGGCCATGCCATTGAGGAGAAGACCGGCCAGCACCACCGCCGAGCAGCCGCAGCCCGAGCCGCCACAGTGGACGTCCTGGCCCTCCAGGTGGTAGATGAGGGTGCCGCAGTCGGAGAGGTTTTTCAGCTCTGTTCCGTCCCGGCGGAACCAGTCGGCCACAATATCCCGGCCCAGCTGGCCCAGATCCCCGGTGAGGATCAGGTCGTAGTCGGAGGGCTTCCGGCCGGTGTCGGCAAAGTGGGCCTTGATTGTGGAGTAGGCGGCGGGGGCCATTGCGGCCCCCATGTTGGAGGCGTCCTTGATGCCCTTGTCCACGATCATACCGGTGGTAACGTGGGTGACATAGGGCCCCGGGCCGTCCTCCGACAAAATGACGCACCCCGAGCCGGTGACCGTCCACTGGGCGGTGGGTGGCCGCTGGCCGCCGTACTCCAGAGGAGCCCGATACTGCCGCTCGGCGGAGCAGAAGTGGGAGGAGGTCATGGCGGCGATCCTGCTGCCGAAGCCACCGTCCAAAAGCAGGGCGGCCAGGGACAGGCTCTCGGCCATGGTGGAGCAGGCTCCGTACAACCCGAAGAAGGGCACGTCCTGGCCACGGACGGCGAAGCCGGTGCCAATGCACTGGTTGAGCAGGTCTCCCGCCAGAAGGTAGTCCAGAGCGGCGGGAGCGATCCCCGCTTTGTTCAGGGCGATGGACAGGGCCAGCTTCTGCATGGCGCTTTCCGCCTTCTCCCAGCTCTTTTCCCCGAAGGTGTCGTCCTGGCTGATGTGGTCGAAGGTGGCCGCCAGGGGCCCCTCTCCTTCCTTGTGGCCCACCACGCTGGCGTAGCCCACCACCGAAGGAGGCGACGCCAGAGCGGCGGTCTGACGCCCCAGCTTTTTGCCTGCCATGGGATCACCCCTTTCCTGTATTCTTAGGCAAACAGTAGTTTAGACCAAAAGGGACGGAAATATAACAGGGGATTTTGTATCCGGTCCGACTGGTCAAGGGGGAGGGTTTGCGTTATAATAATGTCTGCGGAATAAACCGAAAATCGGTTTATTCACGCGGCGGCAGCCGCGCAATTCCAGAAAAACGGCTCAAAGGAGCCGCTTTTCTGAAATTCAGCCATTGTTACAATGCACCTGGACAAAGCCATCTGGCCTTGAAAGCCCTGGCTTTCAAGGCTTGTGACTTTGTTCAGTACGCATTATAATAAGAAAAATCAAGCCAACAGCCGGCGGCCCATGGGCCGGGGCTGGAAGGGAGAGCCTTATGGAAGAACAAGCCAAGCGCACCCTGGCCTATCTGTGTCCGGCCTGCCGCCAGAGCGTGGTGGTGGAGCGCACCGTGTTTCAGTTGGCCGCCTCGGCCAACCACCTGCCCTGCCCCTGCGGCAAGTCGGAGCTGGTGGTGGAGATGATGGGGGACCGGGTGCGGCTGACGGTGCCCTGCCTGTCCTGCGGCCGGGACCACACCGTTACCTGCTCCACCCAGGCCTTCCTCCACCAGAAGGTGCTGGCCTTTTCCTGCGCCCAGTCTGGGCTGGACTGCTGCTATGTGGGGGAGGAGGGAGCGGTGTTCGCCGCCCTGAAGAGGCTGGAGGCCGCTGCCGACAAGGTGGTCCCAGCGGGAGAGGAGAAGGGGGCCTTCCTGGATGAGTTTGTCATGCATGAGGTGCTCTCCGAGCTGAAGGAGATCGCCCAGCGGGACGGCATTTCCTGTACCTGCGGTTCCCACCGGTGGAAGCTCCAGGTGAACTACAGCTCCATCGACCTGTTCTGCGCCGACTGCGGGGCTGCCATGCGGCTGCCCGCCGCCACCTCCAGCGACATCGACGATATCTGCTGCAAACCCCGGCTGGTGATCCGGAGCGGAAGGGGGGAGTAAGGTGTATTCCGAGACCCGATACACTGTGGATTCCCGGGACATAGACCTGTGGGGGGCCTGCCGGCCCTCCGCGGTCATGGGCCTGCTCCAGGAGGCGGCGGTGGCCGCCGCCTGCCAGCTCCACCTCTCCCGGAAGGAGACCATGGACAAATACGGCCTGTTCTGGATGCTGGCCCGGATGTGGTACCGGCTGGACCGCCCCCTGCGGTGGGGGGAGCAGGTCGCCATCCGCACCTGGCACCGGGGGAGCAGCGGGGTGTCCTGCTACCGGGACTTTGACCTGTTCGTGGACGGCAATCCGGTGGGGGAGGCGGTGTCGGTGTGGGTGCTGGCACACGCCCAGACCCACCGCCTGGCCCGGATGGGGGATCTGGAGGAGTTCCGGGGCACCGACGGCGGGGAGCTGCGCAAGAGCAAGACCATCTCCCGGTTCCGGATGCCCCCGGGCCTGCCTGAGGTGGAGCGGCGGCGGCTCCATTACAGCGACACCGACGTGAACGGCCACGTGAACAACATCCGCTACGCCGACTATATCTCCGACGCCATCCGGCTGGACCTGCTGGGGAAGGACCAGTTCGTGTCTCAGCTCCAGGTAGACTATCTGGCCGAGTGCATGGCGGGGGAGACCATCTCCCTCACCGCCGGGGAGGCGGAGGGACAGTGGTACGTGCGGGGAGCCGGCCCGGAAGGAAAGAGCCGTTTTGAGGGGGCGGTTACCCTCAGCCCTCTTGACAGTGGTGCTCCAATCAAGTAGAATGGATAAAATTTATAAATAGAAAAGGAGATGCACTATGGTCAACACCGATGAAAGCCAGAAGTTTGTGAAGCAGGGCCTTACCTTTGACGACGTCCTGCTCATCCCTGCGGAGAGCGATGTGCTGCCCGCAGACATTGACCTGCGCACCAGGCTCACCCGCAAGATCCAGCTGAACGTGCCTCTGATGAGCGCCGCCATGGATACCGTCACCGAGTACCGTATGGCCATCGCCATTGCCCGTGAGGGCGGCATCGGCATCATCCACAAGAATATGTCCATCGGGGCCCAGGCCGAGCAGGTGGACATGGTCAAGCGCAGTGAGAACGGCGTGATCACCAATCCCTTCTGGCTGGCCCCCGGCCACACCCTGGCGGAGGCTGACGCTCTGATGGCCAAGTACCGCATCTCCGGCGTGCCCATCTGCAAGGACGGTAAGCTCATCGGCATCATCACCAACCGGGACATGAAGTTTGAGACTGACATGAGCCAGCTGGTGGATAACGTGATGACCAAGGAAAACCTGGTCACCGCCAAAGAGGGGGTAACCCTGGACGAGGCCAAGGAGATCCTCCGCAAGCACAAGATCGAGAAGCTGCCCATCGTGGATGACGAGTACCGCCTCAAGGGCCTGATCACCATCAAGGACATTGAGAAGGCCACCGTGTACCCCAATTCCGCCCGGGACGAGAAGGGCCGTTTGCTGGTGGGCGCCGCCATCGGCGTCACCTCCGACGTGCTGGACCGGGTGCGGGCCCTGGTGGAGGCCGGCGCCGACGTGCTCTGTCTGGACTCCGCCCACGGCCACTCCCACAACATCCTGGACTGCGTCCGCCGCATCAAGGCGGTCTATCCTGACGTGCAGCTCATTGCCGGCAACGTGGCCACCGCCGAGGGCACCCGCGCCCTTATCGAGGCGGGGGCCGACTGCGTGAAGATCGGTATCGGCCCCGGCTCCATCTGTACCACCCGTGTGGTGGCCGGCATCGGCGTGCCCCAGATCACCGCCGTCTATGACGCCGCCCGGGTGGCCGCCGAGTACGATATCCCCATCATTGCCGACGGCGGCGTGAAGTACTCCGGCGACATTGCCAAGGCTCTGGCCGCCGGCGCCAATGTGGTCATGCTGGGCTCCCTGCTGGCCGGGTGTGAGGAGTCTCCCGGGGATACCGAGGTCTATCAGGGCCGCCAGTTCAAGGTCTACCGGGGCATGGGCTCTCTGGGGGCCATGGCCTGCGGCTCCAAGGACCGGTACTTCCAGCAGAACAACAAGAAGCTGGTGCCCGAGGGCGTGGAAGGCCGGGTGCCCTACAAGGGACTGACCGGCGACACCATCTATCAGCTCACCGGTGGTCTGCGGGCCGGCATGGGCTACACCGGCTGCCATAACATCCAGGAGCTGCACACCAAGGCCCAGTTCATGCGGATCACCGCCGCCGGCCTGAAGGAGTCCCACCCCCATGACATTTATATCACGAAGGAAGCTCCGAACTACACGGTAAACCCGCAATAATTTACAAGCTTACCAAGATATATAAGCCCCGGAACGACAGATGCCGTCCCGGGGCTTTTTTTGGGGCGGGGAACGTGATAAAATATACGGGATATCCGTGAACAGGGAGGGAACGCTATGCTGAGACTGCTGCTGGGCCGGGCGGGCGCGGGCAAGACCCACGCCATTTTGGAACAGATCGCCGCCGCCAGGCGTCCCCAGATCCTCATCGTGCCCGAGCAGCACTCCCACGAGATGGAGCGGCAGCTGTGCGCCGTGGGGGGGAGCGGGGTGTGCCTCCACGCCGAGGTGCTCTCCTTCACCCGGCTGGCCAACCGGGTCTTTTCAATGTACGGGGGGCTGGCCGCTCCCGCCCTGGACGAGGGGGGACGGCTTCTGCTGCTGTGCACCGCCCTGAAGTCGGTGGCCGACCAGCTGAAGGTGTACCAGCGGCCCTCCCGGAAGCCCGCCTTCCTGTCCAGCCTGCTGGCCACCATCGACGAGCTGAAAAGCTGCTGCATTACCCCGGAGCACCTGTGGACGGTGGGCAGCGAGACCGGCGGCGGGGAGGGTGAAAAGCTGTCCGACTTGTCTCTCATCTATGGGGCCTACCAGGCCATGACCGCCCGACAGGGGGCCGATCCCCGGGACAAGCTGACCCGGCTGGCGGAGGTGCTGAAAGAGGAGGACTGGGCTGCTGGTCAGGACTTCTATGTGGATGGTTTTACCGACTTCACCCCCCAGGAACGGCGGGTGCTGTCCGCCCTGATGGAACAGGGCGCGTCTCTGACGGTAGCCCTTACCTGCGACAAGCTGGAGGAGGACGAGGGGGGGACCGGGATCTTTTCTCCCGCCCGGCGGACCGCCCGGCAGCTGCTGGCCCTGGCCAGGGAGGAGCGGAGCCCGGTGGAGGTCCAGGTACTGGAGGGGGACCGGGCGGGCCGGACCGTCCCCCTGGCCCACCTGGAGAAAAACCTGTTTTCCCTAGGGCCGCAAGTGTTTGAGGGCCCTGCGGAGGAGATTGCGCTCTTTACTGCCAATACTCCGTACTCCGAGGTGGAGTGGGTTGCGGCGGAAATTTTGCGGCTGGTGCGGGAGGAGAACTACCGGTTCCGGGACATCGCCCTGTGCGCCCGGAGCCTGGAGGGATACGGACCCACCCTGGAGACCGTCTTTGCCCGGTATGGAATCCCCCTCTTTCTGGGCAAAATGAGCGATATTCTGGAAAAGCCCATCCTCACCCTCATCACCGCCGCCCTGGACACGGTAGCAGGGGGATACCGGTACGATGATCTGTTCCGCTATCTGAAAACCGGTCTCACCGACCTGAGCGGGGAGGACGTGGACCTGCTGGAGAACTACGCCCTGACCTGGAGCCTGGAGGGGAGCGCCTGGACGGGAAAAAAGGCATGGACCAACCACCCCAAGGGGTACGGCCGGAAGTTTACCCAGCAGGATACCGCCCTGCTGGCCAAGCTCAACGGCCTGCGGCGGCAGGTGGCCGCTCCCCTGGAGGCCCTGCGGAAGCAGCCGGACAAGACGGGAAAGGGGCAGGCAATAGCCCTTTACAGATTCCTGGAGACAGTGGGTGTGCCCCAGCGGCTGGCCGACCGGGCCCAGGGCCTGAGAGAGCACGGCCAGGCCGCCCTGGCGGAGGAATACCGCCAGCTGTGGGACATTCTGTGCGGCGGTCTGGAGCAGTGCGTCCAGATCCTGGGGGACACCCCCATGGAGCTGGAGGAATTTGCCCGGCTCTTTTCCCTGGTGCTTTCCCAGTATGATGTGGGCTCCATTCCCGTATCCCTGGACCAGGTGAACGCCGGGGAGATGCCCCGACTGGCCCACCGCAGCTGCCGGGCCCTCTTCCTCCTGGGGGCAGACGACGGAGCCATCCCGGCGGTCTCCCTCTCTCCCGGTCTGCTCAGCGACGACGACAGGAGCCTGCTGGCCTCCTATGGTCTGGAGCCCGCCCCCCGGATGGGGGATCGGCTGTACCGGGAGATGACCATCGTTTATGAGACCTGCGCCATTCCCCGGGAACGGCTGTATGTCAGCTGGGCTGCCGCCGGGGCGGAGGGGGAGGAGCACCGGCCTTCCTTCCTGATCGCCCGGCTGAGGCGGCAGTTCCCCCACATGACCAGGATTCAGGAGGCTGCGCTGGACGGAACCTTCCGCCTGGCCGCTCCCCGGCCCGCCCTGGAGCTGGCGGGGCGATTCCCCCAAGCCGCTGTGGCCCTAGGGTTTCTGCCGGAATACGCTCCCCTGGTGACCCGGATGGAGCGGGCCGCCGGACTGGAGCGAGGCCGGCTTCACCGGGCGGCGGTGGACGCCCTCTATGGCCGGCGGGTGCCCATGTCGGCCTCCCGGATGGACAAGTACAAGGCCTGCCACTTCTCCTACTTCATGCAGTACGGCCTGAAGGCGGAGCCCCGCCGGGCCGCTGGATTCCAGGCCCCGGAGTATGGAACCTTTATCCATTACGTGTTGGAGCACGTGCTCAAGGCCTGCCGGGACCTGGGGGGTGTGGCCCAGGTGGAGGACCATCGCCTGCAAGAGCTCACCGATCAGGCGGTGGAGGGCTATGTGGCAGAGGAACTGGGAGGCCTGGAGGGGGAGAGCCCCCGGTTCCAATACCTCTTCCGCCGGCTGCGCAAGTCGGTGTACGCCGTGGTGCGCAACGTGGCGGAGGAGCTGCGGGCCTCCCAATTCCAACCCATCTCCTTTGAGCTGGGATTCGGCAGCGGCAAGGACCTGCCCCCGGTAGAGCTTACCGTGGACGGGGTCACCGTCAGCATCTCCGGCTTTGTGGACCGGGTAGACGGCTGGGTCCACGATGGGCGGCTGTACCTGCGGGTGGTAGACTACAAAACGGGACGCAAGTCATTTGACTTGACAGATATATGGCATGGTATGGGCTTGCAGATGCTGCTCTATTTGTTTACGCTGGAGCGTGAGGGAAAAAGCCTTTACAAGCAAGACGTGACAGGGGCTGGCGTCCTCTATCTCCCCGCCCGGGACGCCCTGGCGGCGGGCAGCCGGGCCATGACGGAGGAGCAGCGGCAGAAGCTGGTGGACGCCCAGCTCCGCCGGAAGGGCGTGGTGCTGGACGACCCGGAGGTGCTGGCCGCCATGGAGGACCCGGCGGCGGGGCCCATCCGGTTCCTGCCCATCCGGGTAAACAAGGGGGGGCAGTTCACCGGGGAGGCCCTGGTGTCCGCCCAGCGGCTGGGCAAGCTGTCCCGCCACACCAACCGGATCCTGGAAGAGATCGGCAAGGAGCTGGCCGCCGGCAACATCAACGCCGACCCCTTCTGGCGGGGCCCGGAGCAGAACGCCTGCCAGTGGTGTGAATATGCCGCCGCCTGCCACTTTGAGGAGGGCCGGGGGAACGACCGGCGGCGTTGGCTGCCTTCCGTCAAGGGCGAGGACTTTTGGGCGGCGCTGGATCGAGCGCCCGGCTGAGGTCCACTCCCAGCCGCAGGCCGGAAAGGAAGGCGTGGTCGCTCTCCAGCGCCATGAGCCGGCCCACCTCCGTCCAGAAATCCTCCAGGAAATCGGCGGAGAACCCCCGACCCATCCGGCGGAGATAGCACTCCACCACCTCCTGCTGCCTGCGGTACTCCGGGGGCATTTCCCGGGGAAGCAGCTGCTGCAGCTTCAACAGATCAAACATAGTGACACCTCCAATAGGTACGAATTGTGCCTATATTATACAGGAACAAAATGTTCCTGTCAACGGACAGGAGAATGATTATGACCTTTGGACAGAGATTAAGTGAGCTCCGGCGGGAAAAGAAGTTTACTCAGAAGGTCTTTGCCCAGGAGTTAAATGTGTCGGAGCGGTGTGTCCGGGCCTATGAAAACGGCACCCGGCACCCCGATTTCGATGGCCTGCTGGCTCTGGCGGACTATTTTGACGTGTCCCTGGACTATCTGGTGGGCCGCTCCGACCACCGGGCGGTGGCCCGATAGGGCGGGCGACCACAAGGGTCGCCCCTACAGGCTGCCCGGGGGCGGCTTTGAACCGGTATGACTGATCGAAAGAAAAGAAAGGAATCTCAACCATATGCCCTCTATTGGAACCATTTTGAGCCAATTCAGCGGTTTCCTCTACACCTATATCCTGATCGTCCTGCTCATCTTCGCCGGGGTGTATTTCACCGTCCGCACCCGGGGGGTGCAATTCCGCCTGTTCAGGGAGTCCATCCGCATTCTGGGGGAGAAAAAGCGGGACGGCAAGGACATCTCCGCCTTCCAGGCCCTGATGATCTCCACCGCCTCCCGGGTGGGCACCGGCAACATCGCCGGGGTGGCCAACGCCGTCATCGCCGCTACCGTCATTGGCGGCTATGGGGCGGTGTTCTGGATGTGGCTGCTGGCCCTCATCGGGGCGGCCTCCGCCTTCATCGAGAGCACCCTGGCCCAGTGCTACAAGGAGAAGCACGGCGACAACTGGGTGGGAGGCCCGGCCTATTATATCCAAAAGGCCCTGGGCAGCCGGGTGTTCGGCGTGGTGTTCGCTGTGCTGCTCATCGCCTGCTTTGCCTACGGCTTCAATGCCCTCCAGGCCTATAACGCCGGCTCTGCCCTGCAATACTACCTGCCCGGCTACGCTGACAGCGTCTGGCCCGCTGTGGTGGGGGCCGTCCTGGCCCTGCTCACCGGCCTGTGCATCTTCGGCGGGGTCCACCGCATCAGTGCCATCACCTCCGGCATCGTGCCGGTGATGGCCGCGATCTATATCGCCCTGGGCCTGTTCATCACCGTGAAAAACCTCGGCCAGGTGCCCCATATGCTCGCCCTCATCTTCACCCAGGCCTTTGACCCCCGGGCCATGTTTGCCGGGGTGGGGGCCTCCTGCGTTATGCAGGGCATCAAGCGGGGGCTCTACTCCAACGAGGCGGGCATGGGCTCCGCCCCCAACGCCGCCGCCGCCGCTCAGGTGTCCCACCCCGCCAAGCAGGGGCTGGTGCAGATGCTGTCCGTGTTCATCGACACCATTTTGATCTGCTCCACCACCGCCTTCATGCTGCTGCTGTCCGGGGTGCCCATCGACGCCTACGCTGAGGGCATGAACTTCGTCCAGGCGGCGGTCCACGCCCAGGTGGGGGCGGCGGGGCCGGTGTTCATCACCGTGTCCATTTTCCTCTTCGCCTTCAGCTCCCTGGTGGGCAACTACTACTATACCGAGTCCAACCTGCGGTTCATCAGGGACTCCAAGCCCCTGCTGCTGGCCTTCCGGCTGAGCTGCGTGGCCGCCATTTTCATCGGGGCCCAGATGAGCTTTTCCACCGTGTGGGACCTGGCCGACGTGCTCATGGGCCTCATGGCCCTGGTGAACCTGGGGGCCATCCTGCTGCTGGGGGGCAGAGCCGTCAAGGTCCTGAAGGACTACCAGACCCAGCGCAAGGCGGGGAAGAACCCGGTGTACCGATATGACCAGGTGGGCGTGGGGGACCCGTCGGTATGGGACGAGGCCAACGCCCGCAGGTGGGAGGAGCTTTGAGCCGTAGGGGGCGGCGTCCTCGACGCCCCGGAACTGTCTGATAGAAAGGAGGCCCCGCCATGGCCTTTTCCCTGACAACGGAACAACAGGCCGCCGTGGACAACCGGGGGGGCGGCCTGCTGGTGTCCGCCGCCGCCGGCTCGGGCAAGACCCGGGTGCTGGTGGAACGGCTGCTCAAGCGGGTGGAAGAGGGGGCGGATATCGACCGCTTCCTGGTCATCACCTACACCAAAGCCGCTGCTGCCGAGCTGAGGGGGCGCATCGTGGAGGAGCTGTCCGCCCGCCTGGCGGAGCGGCCCACCGACAGCCACCTCCGCCGCCAGGCCACCCTGGTGTACAAGGCGGGGATCTCCACCGTCCATTCCTTCTGCGGCCAGCTGCTGCGGGAGTGCGGCCACCTGCTGGACCTGGACCCGGATTTCCGGCTGTGCGACGAGGGGGAGGCGGGTATCCTCAAGCTCCGCTCCCTCAACGACGTGCTGGACAAACGGTATGAGGACATCCAGCCGGGCAGCGATTTTGCCCAACTGGTGGATACCATGTCGGCGGGGCGGGACGACGCCCGGCTGATGCAGATCGTGCTGGATATCCGGGGCCGGGTCCAGTCCCACCCCGACCCGGCGGCCTGGCTGGACAGTCAGGAGCGGGTCTTTGCCCTGGAGGGGATCACCGACCCGGTCCAGACCCCCTGGGGGGCCCTGCTGCTGGCCGACGCCGCCGGGCAGGGGGCCTACTGGAAGCGCCGGATGGAGGAGGCCCGGGACCTGTGCGACCGGGACGATAACCTGTTGGCCAATTATGGGGACAGCGTGGCCCAGACCGCCGCCGCCCTGGGGGAGTTCTGCCGGGCGGCATCGGCGGGCTGGGACCAGGCCCGGGCCCTGCTGCCCATCCCCTTCCCCCCGGCGGGGCGGAAGAAGGTGGTGGACGATCCCCAGGCGGCGGAGCGGGTGAAGGCCATCCGGGCCGCCTGCAAGAAGCGGATGGAGAAGCTGGCCGAGTGGTTTGCCGACGACGGGGCCACCGTGCTGGCCGACCAGTCCTCGGTGTATCCGGCGGTCCGGGGGCTGTTCGCCCTGGTGAAGGACTTCGAGGGGGCCTATGCCGCCGAAAAGGCCCGGCGGGGTCTGCTGGACTTTGCCGACCTGGAGCACATGGCCGTCAAACTGCTGGTGGGGCCGGACGGCGCGCCCACCGAGCTGGCCCGCCAGTGGAGCCAGCGATACGACGAGATCATGGTGGACGAGTATCAGGACACCAACCAGGTGCAGAACGCCATTTTCTCCGCCATCTCCAAGGAGGGGACCAACCTGTTCCTGGTGGGGGACGTAAAGCAATCCATCTACCGGTTCCGGCTGGCCGACCCCACCATTTTCCTGGACAAGTATCAGCGCTTTACCCCCTATGACCAGGCCAAAGACGGGGAGGACCGGCGGGTGATCCTGTCCCGGAACTTCCGCTCCCGGCCGGAGGTGCTGGAGGGGTGCAACGACCTGTTTCGGGCCATCATGTCGGTGCCCTTCGGGGAGATGGAGTATTCCGATGACCAGGCCCTCTACCCCGGGGCTCCCTATGAGCCAGATCAGACCTATCAGGTGGAGCTGGACGCCCTGGACGCCTCGGAACAGGGGGAGGAGGGGGCGGAAAAGGTGAGCCGGGATCTGCTGGAGGCCCGGTTTGCCGCCCGGCGCATCCGGGCGCTGCTGGACGGGAAATTCCCCGTGTCCGACGGGGCGGGGGGGACCCGTCCGGTGCGGCCCGCTGACATCGTCATCCTGCTCCGCTCCCCCAACACGGTGCTCCGCCACTACGCCCGGGCCCTGGGGGAGCGGGACATCCTGTGGGAGGCCGAGGGGGGCGACGATTTTTTCGATTCCACCGAGATCTCGGTGGCTCTGTCCCTCCTCCAGATCGTGGACAACCCCCGGCAGGACGTGGCTCTCATCTCCGCCCTCCGCTCCCCGGTGTACGGCTTTTCCGCCGACCGGCTGGCCCAGCTCCGGGCCAACAGCCCGGACACCGACTTCTATGACGCCCTGGCCGCCGACGGCGGGGAGGACTGCGCCGCCTTTCTGGTGGAGCTGGACGAGCTGCGCTTTGGGGCGGGGGACAAGAGCAGCTATGAGCTGCTGTGGCACATCTACGACCGCACCAATCTGTTGGGCATCTTTGGGGCCATGGGGGAGGGGGAGGCCCGCCAGGGCAACCTGCTGGCGCTGGCGGAGCTGGCCCGGCAATTTGAGGGGGCGGGCCACAAGGGCCTGTTCCGGTTCCTCACCTACCTGACCCGGCTGCGGGAAAACGGGGCCAAGCTGGCGCCCCCCACGGTGGGCCGGTCCGGCGGCGGGGTGCGCCTCATGAGCATCCACAAGTCCAAGGGACTGGAGTTCCCGGTGGTGCTGCTGTGCGGCCTGGCCCGGCAGCTCAACCGGGAGGACCTGCGCCAGCCCATCCTCTTCCACCCTCAGCTGGGGGTGGGGCCCAAGGGGCTGGACCTGGAGCGGGGCATCGAGTATCCCACCCTGGCCCGGCTGGCGGTGTCCCGGCAGCTGGAGCGGGAGATGATGGCCGAGGAGCTGCGGCTGCTGTATGTGGCTATGACCCGGGCCAAGGAGAAGCTGATCCTGTCAGTGGCTCTCACCGGCGGAGGGAAGGACCTGGAGAAGCTGGCGGGAGACAGCGGATACCCGGTAGACCCACAGGTGCTGCTGGCCTGCCAGAGCGTGGGCCAGTGGGTGCTGCTCCACGCTCTGTGCCGCCCCGAGGGGGAGGCCCTCCGCCGGGCGGCGGGCCAGCCGGTGGAGGTGACGGAGGCCCCCCTGAGCTCCCCCTGGGATATCCGCTTTGTGGACGGGGGGCCTCTGGACCAGCCCCCCCGCACGGTCCGGAACGCCGCCGCCCCCATATCGGAGGAAAAGCCTCAGGGGGAGGGGGAGGCCCTGGCCCAGGTGCTGGCCTGGACCTATCCCCACCGGCGGGAGGTGGATATCCCCTCCAAGCTCACCGCAACCCAGCTGAAGGGCCGGTTCCTGGACCAGGAGGTCCAGGCCCAGGCGGCGGTCCCGCACCGGCCAGTGGCCTTTGAGCGGCCCCGGTTTGCCGCCGAGGAGCTGGGCCTCACCGCCGCCCAGCGGGGCACCGCCCTCCATCTGGTGATGCAGTACATCGACTTTGAGCGGACGGGATCGGAGCAGGGGGTGGCCGGGGAGATCGCCCGGCTGGTGGACCAGGGCTATCTGACCCCCCAGCAGGGGGAGGCCGCCGACCCCGCCCCGGTGGCTGCTCTGTTCCGCTCCCGGCTGGGGCAGGAGCTGCTGTCCTCGGTGTCCCTCCGGCGGGAGTTCAAATTTTCCCTGCTGGTCCCCGCCGCCCGGTACTACCCCCAGGCCGGTGAGGAGGAGAGGGTGCTCTTCCAGGGGGTCATCGACTGCTGGTACGAGACTCTGGAGGGGATCACCGTGGTGGACTTCAAGACCGACCGGGTGACCGGCAAGACGGTGGAACAGCGGGCGGAGGACTATCGTCCCCAGCTGGAGGCCTACAGCCAGGCTCTGGAGGAGATCACCGGCAGACGGGTGGCCCATAAGGTGCTGTGGTTTTTTGCCCTGGACCGGGCGGTGGAGCTGTGAAGCAAAAATTTATGAAAAAACTGTTGCAATCCGGGCCGGGCTGTGCTATCATATTCTAGCGTTTATAAGGCGTGGAGGTTTGCTGCGCCGCCTCAACCGGAACGAGAAAGAGGTGAACACAACATGAAGGAAGGCATTCATCCCAAGTACGAACAGACCACCATCAGATGTGCTTGTGGTAATGTGATCGAAACCGGATCTACCAAGAAGGACATTCGCGTGGAAGTTTGCTCCAAGTGTCACCCCTTCTTCACTGGTAAGCAGAAGATGGTGGATACTGGCGGACGTGTCAGCCGCTTCAACAAGAAGTTCGGCCTGGACAAGAAGTAAGTTCGTATGCAGGGCCCGTACCCCAGTGGTACGGGCCCTTTTTCATACAAACCGCATACAATAGCGTCAAGGAGGGTATTGCCATGTTTGAGAAGATCGACCCCAAGGCCCTGGACCAGAACGTCTTTTCCCTGATCGGGGACCAGTGGATGCTCATCACCGCCGGAACGGAGGACGAGTGCAACACCATGACCGCCAGCTGGGGCGGCCTGGGGGTGCTGTGGGGCAAGCCGGTGGCCACCGTATACATCCGGCCTCAGCGGTACACCCTGGAGTTTGTGGAGCGGGAGGACACCTTCACCCTGTGCTTCTTTGGGGAGGAATACCGGAAGGCCCTGGCTCTGTGCGGCTCCAAGAGCGGCCGGGACATCGACAAGGTAAAGGAGTGCGGCTTTACCGTGGCCACGGCAGAGGGGGCCCCCTATTTTGAGGAGGCCGACCTGGTGCTGGTGTGCAGGAAGGCCTACTGGCAGGACATGGACCCCACCCATTTCCTGGATGAGGAGATCGACGGCAAGTGGTATCCCCAGAAGGACTACCACCGGATCTTCATCGGGGAGATCCTGGAGGTCCTGCGGAAAGTATAATGTAGGGGCGCGCACTGTGCGCCCGTCGGAGGACAAATGACAGAAAACCAAGAGAAAAAAGCCATCAACCGGGCAGTGCTGGTGGGCCTCAACGCCCACTGCCTGACCCGGGAGGAGAACGCCGACGAGGCCTCCATGGAGGAGCTGGCCGATCTGCTGGAGACCGCCGGAGGGGTGTGCGTGGGCACCGTGTTCCAGAACAAGGACGCCCCCGATCCCCGCACGTTCATCGGGGAGGGCAAGGTGGCCGAGGTGAAGGAGCTGGTGGACGCCATGGGGGCCGATATGGTCATCGTGGATAACCCCCTGTCTCCCTCCCAGCAGCGGGCCCTGTCGGAGGACCTGAAGGTCCAGGTGCTGGACCGGGCGGCCCTGATCCTGGACATCTTCGCCCAGCGGGCCCGCACCAAGGAGGGCCGGCTCCAGGTGGAGCTGGCCCAGTACCAGTACCTGCTGCCCCGGCTGCTGGGTATGTGGACCCATCTGGAGCGGCAGGAGGGCGCCATCGGCACCCGGGGCCCCGGCGAGACCCAGCTGGAGACCGACCGGCGGCACATCCGGCGAAAGATCCAGAAGCTGCGGGAGGAGCTGGAGCAGGTGCGCCGGGTGCGGGCCACCCAGCGCTCCCGCCGGGAGAAGAACGAGGTGCCGGTGGTGGCCATCGTGGGCTATACCAATGCAGGCAAGTCCACCCTGCTCAACAAGCTCACCGGGGCGGCCATCCCTGCCAACAACCGGCTCTTTGATACCCTGGACACCACCACCCGCACCCTGGAGATTTCCGATACCTGCACGGTGCTCCTCAGCGACACGGTGGGCTTCATCCGCAAGCTGCCCCACCATCTGGTGGAGGCCTTCAAGGCCACCCTGGAGGAGCTGAGCTACGCCGACCTGCTGCTCCACGTCATCGATACCTCCAACCCCGAGTGGCGGGAGCAGGCTGACGTGGTGGAGAAGCTCATCCGGGAGCTGGGGGCGGAGAAGACCCCCCGCATCGACGTGTTCAACAAGATCGACCGCTGCCCCAGTGAGATCCTGCCCCATGGGGAGGATATCGTGTCCATCTCCGCCAAAACCGGCCAGGGGCTGGACCTGCTGCTCCAGAAGATCGGGGACCGGCTGGACACCGGGGCCTGCCGGGTGGTGCTCCATATCCCCTACGACCAGGGGGGGCTGGTGGACCTGCTCCACCGTGAGGCCAAGGTGGACCGGGTGGACTACGGCGAGGCCATCGAGGTGGAGGCCGTCTGTACCCCCATCCAGCTGGGCCGGCTGAAGGACTATATCGTCTCGGGCTGGACGCCCCCCAAGGAGTTTTGGGAAGAATAATGTAGGGGCCGATGTCTCATGGGCCCGTACACAAAGGAGGCTGCCATATGGTTCAACTGGAGACCGACCGGCTGCTGCTGCGGCCCTTCCGGGAGGAGGACGCGGCGGGGCTGTACGCCTATGCCTGCCACCCGGAGGTGGGTCCCCCGGCGGGATGGAAACCACACGACGACGAGGATGAGAGCCTGTGGGTGATCCGGGAGATCTTTCTGCCCTCCGACACCCTGGCGGTGGTGCGCAAGGCCGACGGGCGGCTCATCGGCTCGGCGGGGTTTGTGGGCAAGCACCGCGCCGAGCTGGGCACCCCCAGCGAGGAGGTGGGCTACTCCCTGGCCCGGGACTGCTGGGGCCAGGGCTACATCACCGAGGCGGTGGAGGCCATCCTGCTCCACGCCTTCACCCGGCAGGATTACCGGGCCATCTGGGCGGCCTACTACGACGGCAATATGCGTTCCAAGCGGGTGATGGCCCGGTGCGGCATGACATACCGGCTGAGCCGGGTGGAGGAGGTGGCCCAGCTGGGGGAGACCCGGCTGGCCCATTACTATGCCATCACCAGAGAGGAGTGGCAGAGGGGATGACCGAATATTATGTGCCCACCGGCCCCTCGGAGACCGAGCTGGTGGAAAAACGCTCCCGGTTTATCGGCCATGTCTGGCCGGTGGAGAGCGAGGAGGAGGCCCGCTCCTGCATCGAGGCCATGAAGAAAAAGTATTACGACGCCCGGCACAACTGCTGGTGCTACCGTATCCGGGAGGGAGGCGTGGACCGCTACTCCGACGACGGGGAGCCCCAGGGCACCGCCGGACAGCCCATGCTCAATGTGTTCCAGAAGGAGGAGGTCACCAACCTGTGCTGTGTGGTGACCCGCTACTTCGGCGGAGTGCTGCTTGGGGCGGGGGGTCTGGTGCGGGCCTATACCCAGAGCGCCAAGGACGCCCTGGCGGCCGCCGGGATCTCGGTGGTCCGCCGGTGGGTGGAGGTGGCGGTGACCTGTCCTTACGCCCTGTTCGAGCGGGTGCGCCAGGAGGGGGAGAGCCTGGGGGGCGTGCCGGGGAATACTCAGTATGCCGCCGATGTGACCGTGTCCATGCTGTTGCCCGAGGAGCGGGTGGAGGCCTATTCCGCCCGGATCACCGAGCTCACCGCCGGAGGAGTTGCCCCGGTGGTGCTGGGGGAGGCCTTTAAGGCAGTGCCCGTCACTGGAAAATCATAGGGATCTGGAGCGTCAGGCCGTGGCCTGGCGCTCCGCGCTTTTTGGAGGATCTGGGCGAAGAATGGGGAACTGACGGGGAAAGTCCAGGAAAACGCAGGCAAAAGTCGAACGAAGTCGAAGAGAAATAGCCAGAAATTACCAGATAAACGCTTGCGCTTGCTGTCTGATTATGGTAAATTATAGCCAACCGGTAAACAGCCTTGGCCAGGCAGGAAACATAGCGCGGGGAGACCCGCGGGAAAGGATGTCAAGCGTGGAAGAGAACATTAAGGTATTGGTGGCGGACGGCAGCGAGGAATTTCGCCGTATCCTGGTGGAGCAGCTTACCACAGAAGCCGGGATCGAGGTAACAGGAGAGACCGGGGACGGTCTGGAGGCCCTGGACCTGCTGGAGTCCGCCGCACCCGACGTGTTGATCATGGATCTGGTGCTCAACCGGGCGGACGGATTGACGGTGCTGGAGGCGGTCAATCAGCTGCCGGAACGGCCAAGGATACTGGTGCTGTCTGGTCTGATGCGGGGCAGCGTGGCCCAGCTGGCGGTGTCCGCCGGGGCGGACTACTACATGATCAAGCCCTGCCGGTTGACGGCGGTGGCCCAGCGGGTGCGGCAGCTGGCCGGACTCAGCCAGGCTGTCCCGGGGGAGGAGCCCGACCTGGACAGCCGCCCCAAGCTGGAGGCGGTGGTCACGGGTATCATTCACGAGATCGGGGTGCCCGCCCACATCAAGGGCTATCAGTACCTGCGGGAGGCCATCATCATTGCCGCCAAGGACATGGATGTGATCAATGGAGTGACCAAGGTGCTCTATCCGGAGGTGGCCAAGCGGTATGGCACTACCGCCTCCCGGGTGGAGCGGGCCATCCGCCACGCCATCGAGGTGGCCTGGGACCGGGGAGACCTGGAAACCCTGCAGAAATACTTTGGCTACACCGTGTCCAACACCAAAGGAAAACCCACCAACTCGGAGTTTATCGCCATGATCGCCGATCAGCTCCAGCTGGGACAGATACAGCAGTAAGCCGACGGCGCGCCGGACGGGAGAGCCTCTCCTGCCGGCGCGCTGTTTTTTTGCATGGATGTCCACCCAGGCGCATACCTGTGGGACAAGGAGGTGGGCGGCTATGGCGCTGGAAAAACTGGGGGATCTGTTGTGGAACCCGTGGCTACTGGGACTGTTTTTGCTGACTGGACTGTACCTGTCGGTACGGTCGGGCTTTTTTCAGCTTTTTGGCTTGCCGGTGTGGCTGCGGGCTACGATAGGGTCCCTGGGAAAACGGGAAGGGCGGGGGGAGGGCAAAGGGCTCACCAGGCTCCAGGCCATGTCCACCGCTCTGGCCGCCACCATCGGCACCGGCTCCATCGCCGGGGTGGCCACCGCCATCTTTTACGGCGGGCCGGGGGCGGTGTTCTGGATGTGGATCTCCGCCTTCCTGGGGATGATGACTGGGTGCGTGGAGAAGATCCTGGCGGTGCGCTATCGGGAGCGGGACCGACAGGGGGGATATCGGGGCGGGCCCATGGTGTATATGGAGCAGGGCCTGGGCAACCGCACCCTGGCCAGTCTGTTTTCCCTGTGCTGCATCGGGGCATCCCTGGGGGGCGGCAGCATGGTGCAGTCCAACTCCATCTCCACCGCCCTGTGGGCCGCCTTCGGCTGGGATCGACTGGCGGTGGGGGGGATTGCCGCCCTCCTCACCGGCCTGGTGATCGTGGGAGGCGTGGGACGGATCGGCAAGGTCAGTGAAACCTTGGTGCCCTGTATGGCCCTGCTCTTCGTGGGGGGCGGGCTGGTGGTGCTGGTGTGCCGGCGGCAGGTCCTCCCCGCAGCCCTGGCCCAGATCCTGGAGGGAGCCTTCGCCCCCAAGGCCGTCCTGGGAGGCGGGGCGGGCTATGGCATGGCCGCCGCCCTTCGGTATGGGGTGGCCCGGGGCGTGTTCACCAACGAGGCGGGCATCGGCACCTCCGCCATCGCTCACGCCGCCGCCGATACCAGGGAACCGGCGGAACAGGGAATGTGGGGGATCTTTGAGGTGTTTCTGGCCACCGGAGTGGTGTGCACCGTCACCGCCCTGGTGATCCTCACCACCGGGGTATACGATCCCCAGACCGCCCTGGCCGCCATCCACAGCGGCCGGGTGGACCCCCAGATGGTGGGAGCCCCCCTGTCCGCCGCCGGGTTTTCCGCAGTGCTGGGTCCCTTCGGGGGGATCTTTGTGGCGGTGTGCCTGCTGATGTTCGCCTTTACCTCTCTGCTGGGGTGCGGGTATTATGGGGAGCGGAGCCTGGAGTATCTCACCGGCAGCCCCCGGGGCCGCCGGGGGTACCGGGTCCTCTTTTTGCTGGCAGTGGTGTGGGGAAGCGTGGCCGACGTCAGGGCGGTATGGGAGCTGGCCGATATCTTCAACGGCCTGATGGCGCTGCCCAACCTGTGCACCATCCTCCTTCTCTCCCCGGAGGCTCTGGGGCTGCTGAGCCGGTGGGAGCAGGGCCGGAAAAAGTCAAGGAGCGCGCCGTAAAGGCGCGCTCTGAGGCTGTCGGAAAAGGCCAGGGGCCTTTTCCGACAAGAGGCTGCATGACGGATAGGGCTCGATTTCTTGCGAAATAGTCACCCTATCCGTCATGAGAAGTGTCATTTCCGAGGCGCATGTCCCCGGAAATGACGGATTTTGATTTTATTCCGTCGCCTGCGGGCGACGGAACTCTGCGAGGCTTCCTCTGAGGGAGGTTTTTCGACAGACTGGGAGCGCACCATGAAGGCGCGCTCCGCAGATTGCAAGATTATGCCGCCGGAGAGGGTTCCGGCTCCTGAGTCTCCTCCGGCTGGGGGGCGGGAGTGACGATGGGGTCGGGGGAGGCCACCCCGTCCAGGGTGATGGTGGAGCCGTCCAGGATGGAGGAGGTCTGGCCCTCCACCGCCGGGGTGTGCTGGATGGTCACCTTGTCCCCCACGTTGAGGATGACGGCAATGGGGTTTTCGGCGGCAGACAGGGCATAGTATACCGGATCGCCCTCCAGCTGGATGAAGTAGTAGGAATTGCCCTCCATCACCGCCGAGCGGATGTCGGATACTGTGCCGGAAATCTCTGTGCGGGGCACCTCGTCCTCTGAGGCGATGCCCTTGGAGGTAAGCATCTGGATATAGTTCTGCTCGCACTGGGACACGGTGGAGCCGGTGGCCACGATCTGATACTGGGCCACGTTTACCATAGCGTAGCTCTTTACCAGGCTGGTGGCGTCCTTCAGAGGGATGAAGTAGGTGGGCTCATTGGCGATGTTCAGCAGCAGGGGGAAGGTGGCGGTATACTTCAGGTCCTGTACCACGCCCTCTGCGGAATTTTCAGCCGCCGCCTCAGTGGCGCCGGGGGCGGAATAGAATTTGGTCTCCTTGGTACGCTGGTTGGACAGCAGGAAGCCCAGATTGGACTGATCGGCGTTGGCGGAGGTAACGCCGGTGTACATATATACATCGTCGTTGAGGGCGATGTAGTTGGAGCCGTCGGTGGTGATGGTCACGTCCCGCTGACCAAAGATGGAGTTGATAAAGCCATTGACCAGGGTGCCGTGGTAGTCGTACTGCTCCATGATGAGCTCGGGGGTGAACACATTATCCACCCAGTTGGGGATATCGTCCAGCTCATAGTAGGTGCACTGGCCGGTGATGGCGTCCACCAGCACCGCCCCCTGAATGTCCGCCCCGCCGAACAGGCCGATGGTCTTGACCACCCGTGGGGCGATCCAGTAGGGATGGCCATCCTCATTGATCTCGAACTGGGGGGTGCCGAAGATATAGGTGGGATAATGGAAGCGCAGGTGGCGGACGATATTGCGGTTGAGGGGCTCGGAGAAGGAGTACTTCATTCCTTCGTCGAGCCGGACCACCGTGGCCTCCTGGGTGACCATGTCCACCATCACATAGGCGGGCAGGCCCTCCCCACGGTTGGTGAACCACTTGAACAGGTCGGCGTAGGCGATGGGGGCCACCCGGACGGGCCGGCCCTGGTAGTTGATCTGGGAGGAGTCAAAGGAGTACTCGAACTGGCTGACCATGTCGCTGAGGGTGCCCATCTGCCGGTCGCTGAGGTACTCGGCGGAGGAGCGGTCCAGGGTGGGGATCTCATTGAAGGAGATTTCGGTGATGTCCTGGGTGAAATTGCCCGTCTCCACGGTGAGCAGATCCCGGTAGGCCCCCGCCCGGAAGATGGGCATGGAGATGACCGCGCCCACAATGGAGACGGCCACGATGATCAGGAAGAGGACGCCCACCGGCAGACAGCGGGCCTTGATGAACTTCAGGTAGTCCCTGGGGGAACGGCTGCCCTTGATGAGATCCATACCCGAGGTGAGCAGGGAGCACACCACAAAGACCACGCACAGCAGGGTCAGAAAGGTGTAAAACTCCTCGGCCTGCAGGTTGATGGGAGGCAGGACCACATAAAAATAGACCAGGCCCACTACAAGGGTGATGATCAGGCAGAGCGCCAGCCTGGCGCCGCCCTTGGGGCCCCCAGCTTTTTTGGCGGGTTGTTGTTCCATAGATAGATTCTCCTTTTCGGCAAGTTAAACATTTTTTCTCAGACTGGTTGGGACCTGCAAAGGTAGTATAGCCGAAAGCGGGACAAAAGGCAACTGAAGTCCTGTGATTTTTCCCAATCACACGCTGGAAATCCTGTGGGAAAGGGGACGGAACCCAGTCGAAACTTCGTGAAAAAGCCTATTGACGGTGACCATTCCATTGGATATACTAAATCATGGAATGGTAAAAAAATCGTAACAATAAAATAAAAAGAATGAATGAGGGATATTAACGTGGATATATCGATCCTCCTGGGGCTGTTAGGCGGCCTGGCTCTCTTCCTCTACGGCATGCAGATGATGAGCTCCGGTCTGGAGGCGGCGGCGGGCAACCGCATGAAGCGCATTCTGGAACGGCTCACCGCCAACCGCCTGCTGGGCGTGCTGGTGGGCGCGGTGATCACCGCGGTGATCCAGTCCTCCTCCGCCACCACGGTCATGGTGGTGGGCTTTGTCAACTCCGGCATGATGACCCTGCGGCAGGCCGTGTGGATCATCATGGGCGCCAACATCGGTACCACCATCACCGGCCAGCTCATCGCCCTGGACGTGGGCGCGCTGGCACCCCTGTTCGCCTTTGCCGGCGTGGCTATGGTGGTATTCCTGAAAAAGCCTCAGATCCACCACTACGGTAACATTCTGGCCGGCCTGGGTGTGCTCTTCATCGGCATGGAGATGATGAGCTCCTCCATGGAGCCCCTGCGGGAATGGCCCGCCTTCGTGGAGGTGGTCAGCACCTTCTCCAACCCCCTGATCGGTATCCTGGTGGGCGCTCTGTTCACCGCCCTGATCCAGTCCTCCTCCGCCTCGGTGGGCATTCTGCAGGCCCTGGCGGTCAGCGGTGTGATCGGTCTGGACAGCGCCGTATTTGTTCTGTTCGGCCAGAACATCGGTACCTGTATCACTGCCGTGCTGGCCTCCATCGGCACCAGCCGCAACGCCAAGCGGGCCACGGTGATCCACCTGATGTTCAACGTATTCGGCACCATTCTGTTTACCCCCATCTGCATCTTCACCCCCCTGGTGGAGCTGATGCAGTCTCTTACCCCCGGTCTCCCTGCCTCCCAGATCGCCAATATGCACACCCTGTTCAACATCGTGACCACCCTGCTGCTGCTGCCTCTGGGCGGCGCCCTGGTCCAGCTGGCCATGCGCATTCTGCCTGACCAGCGGGAGAGCGGGGAGGAGGGGATGCACCTGGCCTACCTGGTGCCCAACCCCACCCACACCAAGCAGGAGCACCCCATCGGCTTCTCCGCCATGTACGTCACCCAGCTCCGTCAGGAGCTCAACCGGATGCTGGGCATGGCCCGGGACAACATCGCCGCCAGCTTCCAGGCGGTGCTGGACGTGGACGTGAAGCGCATGGAGGAGGCCGAGGAGCGGGAGGACTATCTGGACTTCCTGAACAAGGAGATCTCCCAGTACATCTCCCAGGTCATCGTCCACGAGACCAACGAGCAGGACTCCACCGCCATCAGCGCCTATTTCAAGATCACCGGCAACATCGAGCGCATCGGCGACCACGCCATGAATATCTGTGAGTACACCCAGATGATGAACGATAAGGACATCCGCTTTTCCAGCGATGCGCAGAATGAGATCAAGCGCATGGAACAGGTCAGCCTGGAGGCTTTGGATGTGCTCAAGCAGGAGGTCACGGATCCCATGGCCTGGCTTACCAAGGTGTCCTCTCTGGAGCAGCGGATCGACGATATGACCGAAGAGTACCGCCGTAACCAGCTCAAGCGGATGCGGAAGGGCATCTGTTCCGATGAGGCCTGTATCATCTTCTCCGAGCTGCTTACCGATTTTGAGCGGATCGGTGACCACGCGCTGAACATCGCCCAGGAGCGGGCCTCCATCAACTCCAAGGCCACCGGCGCATGACCGCTTTGAACAAACCCCGACCGGGCCTGCCGCATTTTACGGCAGGCCCGGTTTTTACGTACTATGAGGCAAGACAGCCGCGGAGGCGGGGCGAAATAGCTTTGCTTTTTTCTGACAGTCCGTTATAATGAGACCAGAAAGGGGGGAGAGAGATGCGGGAGACCACCAGCACATTGCTGCGCAAGCTGCGGGAGCCGGAAAGCGGGAAAACCTATCTGGAGCAGATTCAGGGGGACCTTACCTTGTCCCATCAACTGCGGAGCCTGATGGACGGGAAGGGTGTAACCGCCATGGACTGGATCTCGGCGGTGGGCATCAGCAAGTCCTACGGGTATCAGATCCTGCGGGGGGAGCTGGAGCTGGCGGAGGACGAGCCCATCCCCGTGGCGCGGCTGGGAGAGGTGGAGCAGCTGCTGGTATGCGGCCAGGTACTGACGGGTACCATCCAGCGGCATGAGGAACTGGCCAACGACGCCCATGACCGCTACATGGTGGAGACCGCCCACGGGGATATCGGGGACGAGGACCTGGCGCTGCTCCAGCAATGATCCAATCTGCGGGTGCTGGTTTTGGACTATCAGGAAATAACCGATCTTTCGCCTCTGGAGGGGCTTCCTCTGGAATATCTCAGCCTGACGGGCAACGAGATCTCCAATCTGAGCCCATTGGCCGGCTGTCAGGGGCTGAGGGTGGTGGACCTGGGGCAAAATCCCATCCGCGACGCTTCGGTGCTGGCTGAGCTGCCCCAGCTCCAGCGGCTGGTGCTGGAGGCCGCCGGCATCACCTCTCTGGAGGTTTTTCGGGGGTGCGCCTTCCAGTCCCTGAACGTGCGCTCCACCTGGGTGAGTGACTTCACCCCGCTGGAGGATTGCCCCAATCTGGCCCACCTGATCGTGGGGGAGCTGCCCGGCGGGGCGGTGGACACCCTGGCCCAGCTGGAGTCCCTGCAGGTGCTCAATCTGGGAGAGACCGGCCTGCGGGAGCTGTCCTTTCTCCCCACGCTGCCCGCCCTGCGGCGGCTGGATCTCCGGGGGAACAGCATCACGGATCTGACCCCTCTGTTGGATTGCCCCTGGCTGATCGAGCTGGGCCTGAGCCAGCAGCACCAGCCCCTGGTCCAGGCCCAGCTGGGACAGGCGCAGTTCAGTATCTGGTACGAATAGCCCGCCGCCGGATTTGTGAGGCGGATGAAATGGAGGGCCTGCCGCATAGCGTGGCAGGCCCTCCTGTTGTTTTGTATGTTATTTTACGGAGGATACGCTATACGCCCACTGGAGTTTTGGCGGAGGGACGGCGTACGGCGTTGTCCTGGAACCGGAAGATTCGGGGATGGTGGCGGGATTGGGTATACTCAAAGAGGACGCCCTGGCTGTTGTACACCTGGTTGGTCACTACCGCCACACAGTTGTAGGGGGCCAGGTCGATCCACCGGCTGTCCTGTTCGGTGGCCATTTCCACCGTCAGAGTGCGTTTGCTGGTGACGATGGTCATGCCAAGCTCCTCCTCCAGGTAGCGGTAAAGGGAGCCCCCGGCGATCTCCGCCGTCAGACCGGGCATACAGTCCACCCGCAGGTAGCTCAGGTTCAGGATGATGGGGACCCCGTCCAGGTCGTGGAGCCGGCACAGGGAGAACAACTGGGTGCCCTCCGCGAAGCCGGTCTGACGGGAAATGGCCTGGTCCGCCGTACAGCGGGAGAAGGAGACCACCTTGGTACCGCTGTGCTGGCCGGTGCGCAGGGCGGTTTCCCGGAAGGACTCGATG
This sequence comes from Pseudoflavonifractor phocaeensis, assembly GCF_016901955.1. GTDB lineage: Bacteria > Bacillota > Clostridia > Oscillospirales > Oscillospiraceae > Flavonifractor > Flavonifractor phocaeensis_A. The sequence goes on along the minus strand of NZ_JACJLC010000002.1, from coordinate 6,154 downwards.
GTGCCCATGGTGTAGGAGGACTGCTCAATGGGCTGGAAGATGCTGCATACCCCCAGGCCCTGGTGGGTCTGGACGTAGCCGTCCCGCACCAGCTCAGAGATGGCCCGGCGCACCGTGTTGCGGGAGCAGTCGAACTCCTGGATCAGGGTATTCTCCGAGGGCAGCATCTGGCCCACCGGGTAGGCCCCCGACTCCACCCGGGTTTTCAGCACGGCATAGATCTCCATAAACTTCTGACGGGGCATGGCCATCCCACCTTGTTTAAACAACTCGGAATTGACTTACTATACCACACCCCAGGGGGTATGTCAACGGATTTCAGAGCGGAATCGTCGAATCGGAGAGGTGCCTAAAAACAGGAGGATATCTTTATCCATTTTCCAGAGTTGACTTGTTTAAACAAGTATAGTATTGTTGAATCATCACAAAGCAGCCGGGGCCAGCCTCCGGAAAACAGGAAAAATACACCGATAAAGGAGAATGTTCATGTCCAAGTATCAAGCGGACGTACAGGCCCTGCTCCAGTACGTCGGCGGCAAGGAGAACATCCGGGCGGTATCCCACTGTATGACCCGGATGCGGTTCGTGCTGGTGGAGCCCGCCAAGGCGGACACCGCCCGGATCGAGGCCATCCCCGCCGTCAAGGGCACCTTCACCCAGGCCGGCCAGTTCCAGGTGATCATCGGAAACGATGTGGCCATCTTCTACAACGAGTTCACCGCCTATGCCGGCATCGAAGGGGTGAGCAAGGACGCGGTGAAGGCCGCCGCCAAAACCAACCAGTCCCTGGCCCAGCGGATCGTGGGCACCCTGGGGGAGATCTTCGCCCCCATCATCCCCGCCCTCATCTGCGGCGGTCTGATCCTGGGCTTCCGCAACATCATCGGTGAGATCAACTTCTTTGCCGACGGCACCATGAGTCTGTCCGATGTGTCCCAGTTCTGGGCGGGGGTGTACAACTTCCTGTGGCTCATCGGTGAGGCGGTGTTCCATATGCTGCCGGTGGGCATCGTGTGGTCCATCACCAAGAAGATGGGCACCACCCAGATCCTGGGCATCATTCTGGGCCTGACCCTGGTATCCCCCCAGCTGCTCAACGGCTTCTCGGTGGCTACCGCCGAGCAGATCCCCGTGTGGGATTTCGGCTTTGCCCAGGTCCAGATGATCGGCTACCAGGGCCAGGTCATTGCCGCCATGCTGGCGGGCTTCGTGCTGGTGTACCTGGAGAAGTTTTTCAAGAAGATCTGCCCCGAAGTGGTGAGCATGATCGTGGTGCCCTTCCTGTCCCTGGTGCCCGCTGTCATCGTGGCCCACACCGTGGTGGGGCCCATCGGCTGGAAGATCGGCGACGCCATCGCCAGCGTGGTGTACATGGGCCTGACCTCCAACGTCCGCTGGCTGTTCGCCGCCGTGTTCGGCCTGCTGTACGCCCCCATCGTCATGACCGGCCTGCATCACATGACCAACGCCATCGACAGTCAGCTGGTCAACCTGTATGAGGGCACCATCCTCTGGCCCATGATCGCCCTGTCCAACATCGCCCAGGGCTCCGCCGTGCTGGCCATGTCGATGCTCCAGAAGAAGAACCAGCGGGCCCAGCAGGTGAACATCCCCGCCTGCATCTCCTGCTACCTGGGGGTCACCGAGCCCGCTCTCTTCGGCGTGAACATGAAGTATGGCTTCCCCCTGGTGTGCGGCATGATCGGCTCCTCGGTGGCCGCCGTCATCTCCATTGGTACCGGCGTGGAGGCCTATTCCATCGGCGTGGGCGGCCTGCCCGGTATCCTGTCCATCAAGCCTCAGTTCTGGGTCACCTTCCTGCTGGCCATGGCTGCCGCCATCGTCATCCCCTTTGTACTGACCTTTGTGGTGGGCAAGCGCAAGCTGGATACCGCTGCCCTCCAGGGGGAGGCCGTGGAGGCCCGGCCTGAGGCTGAGCCCCAGCCCATTTCCGCCGCCGCCGACGGGGAGATCAAGTCCCCCATCACCGGGAAGATCATTCCCCTGGAGGAGATCCCCGACCAGGTATTCTCCCAGGGCGTGCTGGGGGAGGGTGTAGGCATCCAGCCCACCGGGAATGAAGTGCTGGCCCCCGCCGACGGCACCGTCTGCTCCGTCATGGAGGACAGCAAGCACGCCTGCGGCATTCAGCTGGACAATGGGGTGGAGCTGCTCATCCACGTGGGCATGGACACCGTGTCCATGAACGGGGAGGGCTTCCAGCTCCACGTCCATGAGGGGGACCGGGTGCGCCTGGGGGACAGGCTCATCACCTTTGATCCGGAGAAGATCCGTCAGGCCGGCCACCCCACCACCACCGCCTTTGTGGTCACCGAGCCCGGCGACTTTACCTTCTCCTTCCGGTCCGGTCTGGAGGCGGCGGCCGGTCAGACTACCGTCATCACCTGTCAGTGAGGTGCGCGTATGAAGGATTTTAAACACAGCGTTGTCTATCAGATCTATCCCAAATCCTTTCTGGACACCAATGGGGACGGCCTGGGGGATCTCCCCGGCGTGATCCAAAAGCTGGATTACCTCCGGGAGCTGGGGGTGGACTATATCTGGCTGACCCCCTTCTTCGTCTCTCCCCAGAACGACAACGGCTACGACGTGGCCGACTACCGGGCCATCGATCCCCGGTACGGCACCATGGCCGATTTTGAGGCGCTGGTGGACCAGGCCGCCCAGCGTGGCATCGGGGTCATGCTGGACATGGTGTTCAACCACACCTCCACCGAGCACCAGTGGTTCCAGAAGGCCCTGGCGGGGGACAAGACCTACCAGGACTACTACATCTTCCGCCCCGGCAAGGCCGACGGTACTCCCCCCACCAACTGGGAGAGCAAGTTCGGGGGCAATGCCTGGGCATATGTGCCCCAGCTGGGGCAATACTATCTCCATCTGTTTGACAGGACCCAGGCCGACCTGAACTGGGAGAATCCCGCTGTCCGCCGGGAGGTCCAGGATATCGTCCGCTTCTGGATGAACAAGGGGGTGAAGGGCTTCCGGTTCGACGTGGTCAACCTGATCAGCAAGGGGGAGTACGCCGACGATTTCCAGGGGGACGGCCGCCGGTTCTACACCGATGGGCCCCGGATCCACGAATTCCTCCGGGAACTGAACCTGCAGAGCTTTGGCCGGGATCCGGAGATCGTGACGGTGGGGGAGATGTCCTCCACCTCCATGGAGAACTGCTTCCGGTACGCCGGGGCGGATGGCAGGGAGCTGTCCATGGTGTTCTCCTTCCACCACCTGAAGGTAGACTTCATGGGCAACGACAAGTGGGTGCTGGTGCCCGCCGATTTCGGCAAGCTGAAGGAGATCCTCTTTTCCTGGCAGGAGGGCATGGCCGCCCACGGGGCCTGGAACGCGGTGTTCTGGTGCAACCATGACCAGCCCCGGGTGGTCTCCCGGTTTGGGGATGAGGGGAAGTATTGGAAGCAGTCGGCCAAAATGCTGGCCAACATCGTCCACGCCATGCGTGGCACCCCCTACATCTACCAGGGGGAGGAGCTGGGCATGACCAACGCCAACTTCACCCGGCTGGACCAGTACCGGGACGTGGAGAGCCTGAACCACTTCCGCATCCTCCGGGACAAGGGTATGAGCGAGGAGAGCGTGTACAATATCCTGAAGGTCCACTCCCGGGACAACAGCCGCACCCCTATGCAGTGGGACGGCACCCCCAAGGGAGGCTTTAGCTCCGGGGAGCCCTGGATCTCGGTGAATCCCAACGCGGCGGAGATCAACGCCGCCGCCCAGGTGGGGGATCCCGACTCCATTTTCGCTCACTACCAGGCCCTGATCCGGCTGCGGAAGGAGCACGACGTCATCGCTCTGGGAGAGTTCGCCCCCCTCACCCCGGAGCACCCGGCGGTGCTGGCCTACCGGCGGGCCTACCAGGGGGAGAGCCTGGTGTGCGTCAGCAATTTCTATCCCAAGGAGACCCGGTGGGACAGCCCGGTGAACCTGGAGGGCTACCGGGTACTGCTGTCCAACTACCCCGACAGCGCCCCGGCCCAGAGCTGGACCCTGCGGCCCTACGAATCTGTCCTGCTGCTGAAATAACCATTATATATTTGAAGGAGTGTTACTTATGAAGTCGTTTACCTATACCATTACCGATCCCGTGGGTATCCATGCCCGTCCCGCCGGCCTGCTGGTGAAGGCCGCCAAGGCCTTTGCCGGTACCGAGATCACCGTGTCCAAGGGGGACAAGACCGCCAAGAGCACCCAGCTGATGAAGCTGATGAGCCTGGGGGTCAAGGGCGGCGACCAGGTGGTGGTGGCCGCCGAGGGCCCCGCCGAGGAGGAGGCCATCGCCGCCATGGAGCAGTTCTTCCGGGACAACCTGTAAGACGGTGGGCACGGACAGAGAAGGGGTGGCAGCATGAACATTTTACACGGACAGGGAGTTTCCAAGGGCATCCAGCGGGGGACCATCTACTTTTACAGCCGCCGGCAGGCGGTAGTGGAGCCGCGGCAGACCGAGGACGTGGCCGGAGAGCGGGAGAGGCTGGCCCAGGCCAGGGAGCGGGCTGGAAGCCAGCTCCAGGAGATGGCCGAGCTGGCCCGCGCCCAGGCGGGAGAGTCCGCCGCCCTGCTGTTTGAGACCCACGCCATGTTCCTGGAGGACGAGGACTATACCGGTGCCATGGACGAGCTGGTGGACCAGGGCTATAACGCGGAGTACGCCGTCCAGCAGGCGGGAGAGCAATTTTCCGCCATGCTGGCCGGGATGGACGACCCTTATATGCAGGAGCGGGCCGCCGATGTGAAGGATGTGACCGGCCGGCTGCTGAACATCCTCATGGGTGTGGCGGAGGGAGGCATCGACTCGGCCGGGCCGGTGATCCTGGCCGCTGATGACCTGGCGCCCTCGGAGACCATTCAGCTGGATAAGAGCAAGATCCTGGCCATCGCCACCCAGCGGGGCTCGGGCAACAGCCACACCGCCATCCTGGCCCGTACCATGGGTATCCCCGCCGTGTGTGGTCTGGGGACCGCCCTTGACGAGAGCTGTCACGGGAAAGAGGCCTTTATCGTGGGGGAGACCGGTCAGGTGATCTTTGATCCCGATCCGGAGACCCTTCAGAGTCTGGAGACCCGCCAGGCCCAGCAGGCCCAGCGGCAGGAACTGCTGCGGGCCATGGTGGGCCAGGAGGACGTTACCCTGGACGGCAAGCACGTCAAGCTTTACTGCAACATCGGTTCTCCTGAGGACGTGGACGCTGTGCTGGCCAACGACGGCCAGGGTATCGGTCTGTTCCGTTCCGAGTTCCTCTATTTGGCTGCCAGCGACTATCCTGACGAGGAGGCGCAGTTCCAGGCCTATAAGGCGGCGGCCTCCGCCATGAACGGCAAGCGGGTCATCATCCGTACCCTGGATATCGGAGCCGACAAGCAGGTGGATTATTTCAACCTGAGCAAGGAGGAAAATCCGGCCATGGGTCTGCGGGCCATCCGCATCTGCCTGAACCGGCCGGAGGTATTCCGCACCCAGCTGCGGGCCCTCTACCGGGCCTCCGCCTATGGCAAGGTGGCCATCATGTTCCCCATGATCACCTCCGTGTGGGAGGTGAAGGAGTGCCGCCGGGCCTGCCAGAAGGTGATGGAGGAGCTGACCGACGAGGGGATCCCCTTCAACCGGGATACGGAGCTGGGCATCATGATCGAAACTCCCGCCGCTGTGTTCATGGCCCCTGAGCTGGCTCAGCTGGTGGACTTTTTCTCGGTGGGCACCAACGATCTGACCCAGTATGTGCTGGCCTGCGACCGTCAGTGCAACGACCTGGGCAAGTTTTACGATCCCCACCACCCAGCCGTCCTGCGGGCCCTGAAGCTGGCCGCCGACGCGGCCCACGCCGCCGGCATCTGGATCGGCATCTGTGGGGAGCTGGGAGCCGACCTGAGACTGCTGCCCACGTTCCTGGCCATGGGCATCGACGAGCTCAGCGTTTCTCCCACCGCCGTGCTGCCTCTCCGGGCAGCTATCCGCCAGAGTATCGCCGCTCAGGGGACCCTGGAGCTGCTGGAGGGATAAAGAAAAAAGGGCCTGTTGCAAAATACGCAAAGTGCACAACCCCCGTCATTCCGAGAAAAACGACCGCCCAGTGGGCGGTCGTTTTTCGTGGGAATCCGTCTCCTTTTGCTG
>NZ_JACJLC010000001.1 GCF_016901955.1 Pseudoflavonifractor phocaeensis | reverse complement strand
GTAAAACGCCGTAAATATTTGGAGACCTCTGATTGCAAATAAACGAACCCGGTAGGATTGCAAGTCCTACCGGGTTTTGACTGTATACGGGTGGTTATTGAGCGCTTACTAATGTCAGGTCATAAATTCACGATTCTGCAACAACAAAAGCAGTGGCCATGCCGCCGGTTGTTGTGATGGAAACGAAAAGCGATGTGATCTCGGCACAGTCCAATATCGCTTGGAGAAAGCTGTCAACATAGATATATGGGCTTCCGTCCTCATTGTTTCTCGTCTCGATTCGGCGGTAGTCAAATCCCTTGTCAGCCAGCCTTGGGGCAATTGCTTTAAACGCAGCCTCTTTTACAGCAAATCGGGAGGCAAGATATTCTGCCGGGCCTGCCTTTTCTTGGGCGGCGGACAATTCTCCCTGGGTAAATACTTTGGACAGAGTGCCTTTGCTCATACGTTTTAACAGACCCTCGACGTCTCCGATGACGACCGTATCAATTCCGATCCCCCTGATCATGGCCATCTCCTCCTGCTCCCCTGTATGTTTACTCAACATTCCAGCGCGGAATTTTGAAACTGATACGAAAGGATATAATACTGCCGTTCTGTGGCAGATTCAGGTAGTTCTCCCAAAAGCTCGTTGATTTTTTCAAAACGATAATTGAGGGATGAACGGTGCATATTCATCGCCTTTGCCGTTTGGACTAGATTTCTGTCGTTCAAATAATACATATAGAGGGTATATGCCAGTTCAGTGTTGTTTTTTTGATCGTGTGCAGAGAGACATTTCAGTGTGGGGCAGAGGAAAACCTCCAGAGGCTCCTTTTGCAGGAACAAATTTTTCAAATGCACAAGATAATAATCTTCGTATCGGTAACAGCCGGGCACGTCGTGAATGGCCCGTGCCGCTTCCAAAGCCCTCAGTGCCTGAATATAGTAGGAACGGATCTCCATAATATTGGAAAAATGGTTGCTGAGGGAGGCATAGAGTTTATTTTTCACACAGAACGTGCAAAACGATTTGAGCGATGCTTCCGAAAGCCTGCCGTTGGGCATGACCGGGACCAAGGCGAGGAGCTTTTTCTCATAAACGACAATCCTGCTGTTGGCAAAGAGGTATTCAAGCTGATTGCGTATTTGCAGCATATTGACAGCGCCCGGCGTCAGCTCTGTTGAAATAACAAGGCAGCGCATATTGCCGGGGAAGGTGCGGTCCAGCTGATAAATAAATGCCTGATAGGCGCCGCTCACGACCACCGCCTCATCCAGCAGATCGAGGATAAAATGCTCAGACGGCCGTTTCCCATTTTGGTGCAGAAGCTCATCGTGTTTCATTTGCAAATAGATATAGCTGCGCAGAACCATCAGAAGCTCCCTGTCCATCTCAGTAAAGGTGTGCTCGAACTCATTGACCACGATATGGCCGTAATCCTTCTCGGCGCAGACAGATACCAGCAGCTGGTTGATCTGCATCTGCTCATGGAATGCCATGATCGGAATTTTGCTCTTTTTGACCCGGCTGTGGAGTGCCCCGCGATTTGCGAACGTGTAATCCCCGCTGGAAAATCCCCCGTTTTCAAGCAGCAGATCTGTAACCTGCATTTCTTGGGCCTGAAGTGCCTGTCTGGTAAGGCCAGCGATCCAGTAGGAGGAATCGAAAACCACGAGAGGGTTCCGCAGGAACGGATAGGCCGCATCCACCAGCGTCTGAACCCTTGCGCCCCCTGTCAAGGCATCCAAAAGCACAGCGCTCATGGCGCTTTTTTGATCCTCTATGAGAAAGCGTTCCCGAATGGTTTGGACGATGCGCCCTGTCTGTTCTGTTTGGATGAACAAAATGCAGCCCTGCCATGCGTTCAGCAACTGCGCTTTCTCAAATGCGGGGCCGGTGCAGAACACCAGATGGCCACAACCGCTCTGCGTCTGCCGCTTAACCGCCTCCAAGCTGTCGCTGATATACACCGTGTCCGGTAGCGGAGAGACATTCTGCTCCCGAAGGATCTCCCAGCGGGTCAGGCGGTCGTCTCCGAGGGGGGCGCCCAACAGCTCGGTTTTATCATGGGCGTCGAATAATTTCTGAAGCAAACTGACGGTAATACACATGAAACCTTCCTCCTCTGGAAAACTCTCATGCCGTTTTCTGTCGTATCTTTGTAATTATAGCAAATCGGTTGCCTACATTCATCGTACAAGTTTGTAGGAAACGGGTTTGCTTTTTCCAAAAGCTATGTATGTGGCATTTAGGGACAACCCGATTATAATTATATTATTCAAAAACGAACTGGTTCGCAACAAAAAATTCGTGGAAGTTTATAGGGGAACAGGAGGAACATGCTGATGAAAAACGCCTACACGATTCTAACGGTGAATCCCGGTTCGACGGGGACAAAGCTCGGGCTGGTCCGTGGGGACGAGATTTTGCTGGATCTGAACGTGGACACCCCGAAAGGGATGTTTCAGGACTGCCCGAATTTCGAGGATCAGGTACCCAAGCGTGAGCAAATGATTTGGGATATGCTGCGGGAGGCAAAGGTCGAACTGGAATCCATTGACGCCGTATCCGGTCGGGGCGTAGGCGTCCATTCCTGCACAGGCGGTACATATCTCATCAACGACCTCGCGTATGAGCACGCGCTGCACGACGTGGAAGGCATCAATCATCCTGCCACACTGGGCATCGTGCTTGCCGCCAAAATCGCGGCAAAGCTGAATGTGCCCGCCTACTTCGTAAATCCCATGAGTACGGACGAGTTGAGCGATGTGGCCCGGATGACCGGTATCCGAGATTTGTACCGGCCCTCCCACGCCCATCCGCTGAATATGAAGCAGGTGGCCATTCATCACAGCGAACTGATGAAGAAGCGCTATGAGGACTGCAATTATGTGATCCTGCACATGGGCGGCGGGACAAGCATCGCCGCCCACGAGAAGGGGCGGGCTGTGGACAGCACCCGCATCGGGGACGGCCAAGGTCCGATCTGCCCGAACCGGAGCGGTGATCTGTGCATTGACGATGTGATGACCCTGATCCGAAGGGGCATGACGCCGGAGGAGATTAACGAGATTGCCTCCCGCCGGGGCGGGCTCATGCAGCTGTGCGGTACCGACGATGTACGGAAAATCCGCAGCGAACTGATTCCTGCCGGAGATCAGCGGGCTAAGCTGGCGCTGGATGCCATGGAATATACGATGGTCAAATGGGCCGCCATGATGGCCGGGGCCCTGCGGGGGCAGGTGGACGCCATCCTGATGACGGGCGGCCTTGCCAACGACAAGGTCTTGGTGGAACAGCTCACCAAGGATCTGAGCTGGATCGCCCCCGTCTACGTCTATCCGGGCAGTTTCGAGACCGAGGCGCTGGCATCCGGGGCAATCCGTGTCCTGAGCGGCGTGGAGGAAGTCAAGACGTACACGGGCAAGCCGGTATGGAGCGGTTTTGCGTTTGACTGAGACAGGGCGGGCACAGTTTCCCGCGTTCACGGCGCACTGTCCCGAGGGTGTGCTGGAGATGAAGCTCACTGTCTCCCACTGTCACATAGACTCGTCCGGGCGGATGCCACCCCATGTGCTGGCCAAAGTGATGGAGGCCGCTGTAAAACGGCAGATGGAGGCGTACGGCTGGGACAGGGAAACGGTGGAGAAAAAGAATATCGCCTTGGTCGTCGGGTGGACCTCCATTCACATCAAGCGGCTGCCCCGTTTGGATGAGAACCTTTTGGTGCGGATCTGGCCGGGCCGGAAAAAATGCTCCATGCACGTTCGGAAATACGCGTTTTTCGCCGATACGGGCGAGACGCTGGTCAGTGCCGCGGTGTTGTTTCTGCCCATGGATCGAGCCAGTCGGAAGCTGACGGCGGCAGAAATCCCGGTTCTGCCGGAGGTGGTGATATCCGGAGAGGCAGATGTCCCCAGCCTGCGCAGGGCGTTCCCCGAGGAACTGCCCAACCGATTTGTACGGACAGTCTGTGCCTATGAAATCGACGAGAATGGGCATATGAACAACACTTGTTATCTGCAATGGGCCGATGAGCTTTGGGCGGGCGGTCACCATGGGCAGTATGAACCGCGCTCCATCTGGATGCAGTATATCAACGAGTTGATGGAAGGCCAGACGGTGGCGCTGGGCTACGCCGTAGAGGGACAGTGCCTGTATGTGCGCGGGAGCGTTAACCAAGTGGATTCGTTTCTCGCCGTGATCCAATATGAATCCTGTGACGTTCCTGCCGGCGGCAGGGATCGTCTACAGTAGATAAAATACACCGAAGGAGAAACACAAACAAAACTATTTTGAACGGAGGGGCAAGGAAGAATGGTCGTAGAAAACAGAGGTCAACAGCAGAGCGTGCGGTATGTGGTGGATACAGACCGCTGCTGCGGGTGCAGGCGGTGCATCCGCAGGTGTCAGGAGAACGTGTGGCAATGGGACGAGGAGCACCATCACGCATATCCGAAGTACCCGGATGAATGTGTCCTGTGCTATCAGTGTGAAATGGATTGCCTGAACAACGTCATTGACATTCAGGCAATCGCTACGCTGCAGGTCGATCCGCTGGAGTACAGTGCGGAGTTGATGAAGAAAAAGGAGGCGGAACAGTAATGGCAGATGTGAAGGATTACGGTGAACTGTTTACTGCGGATATCTTGGTTGTCGGCGGCAGCATGGCCGGCCTGACCACTGCCATCCGAGCCAAGGAAAAGAACCCGGAGCTGGATATTCTGGTGATCGACAAGGGCGTCATCGGCTGGAACGGGCAATCCACAAAAGCCGGCAACGGGATCCGAGCCACCTCAAAGCATCCGGACGGCGTGATGAACGCCTTGGGTTATCTGGTGAACGCCCACACCCCGTTTTTGAACGATCAGGAATTCCTCAAGCGGTACTTAGAGGTTCATCGGGACAACATTGACTACATGAAGCACTGCGGCGTCCAGCTCTCCTGCGATGAGCAGGGCAACGCCACGCCGCTGCCGTTTATCCCTGACGCACTGGATATGGCGGGCATCTCCATCAACGTCAACGCTCAGCTCCGGTCCTTTGCCCTGAAGCTGGGTATCCGCTTGATGAGCCGTGTCAACATTTTTGAACTGCTGACCAGCAAAACTGGCAAGGTCATCGGCGCCATCGGCTTTGATATGGACCACGGCGAATGCAAGATCTTCCACGCGAAGGCGGTAGCTATGGCCACGCAGGGCTGCCATTTCAAGAAGATCGGTTTGGAGTTTATGGGATACGGCACCGGCGTAGGCGCCATGTACCGCGTCGGCGCGGTGATGCGGAACGTGGAGTTCTCCACCCAAGTGGACGTGGTATTCAAAAAGACCAACACGCCCATCTATGGCGGTTTTAACATGATCTGCAACAAGCACGGGGAGAACCTGACCCAGAAATATATCGGCCACATCGAGTGGGAGGTGACCCCCACCTTGGTCAACGCCATGGTGCAGGAGATTGCGGCGGGCAATGGGCCGCTGTGGGTGGATCTGGAGAAGCCTGACGAGGTCCGTATGATGATCGGCGGCACGGACATGGACGAGTCCACCCAGCGTATGCTGCGCGACAAGATGGCGTGGGAGCATTTGGTGTTCACCAAGACGGCGAAAAACATCGGCGATGTGGGCACGAAACCGGAGGCCACCATCAAAACGGTCATCCAAGTGGAGCCAATCAAAGTGGATACCGACATCAAGACAGATGTGGAGGGCCTGTGGGCCCCCGGCAAGGTCTCCACCCAAGGCAACGCTTACTTCGGCTGGACCCGGGGCGACGGCTTGGGCAACGCCGCCACTACCGGCATGATGGCCGGCGACAGCATCGCTCCCTATGCGGCGGCCGCGGACTGGGATGAACTTGACCTTGCGCAGGTAGCCGCACTGAAGGAAAAGATTTACGCTCCGCTGAACCGTCCCAACGGGCGGCAGCCGAAGGAGATCTATGATATGATCGAGCGCTATATCTTCGATGTCAACAAGTGTGTCCTGAAAAGCGAGGCTGAGATCCATAAGGTCTATCAGGACATTGCGGAGATGAAAAAGCTGATCCCCCAGCTCACGGCGGACGACCCCCACACGCTCTCCAAGTGCTTGGAGGCGGCGGACACCATCCTGTGCTTGGAAATGATCTTCCGCTCCGCGGATATGCGCAAGGAGAGCCGCGGCATCATGTATCCCCACTACCGGACGGACTATCCCGAGACGGATAACGAAAACTGGCTGAAGTGGATCAATATCCGTCAGGGCAAGGACGGCGAGATGGAGCTGTTCACGGAGGACATCCCCATGTGGAGATATCCCATCCGCCCGGAGGGGTACCAGATCCCTGAAGGCCATGTGGAAGAATACTACAAATAAGGAGGGGTGCGGGAATGAACACAGTCAATATCAAAATCAACGGCTATGACTATACCATGAAGCGTGGGATCACAATCTTGGACGCGTCCTTTGAGACACTGAAATTCCAGCGGGAGTTTTTACAGCAGCCGATCCCCACCCTTTATTACCTGAAGGGCGTCGTCGATGTGGACGATTCCGGCGTCTGCGTGGTGGAAGTGGACGGCAAGCTGATGAACGCCTCCACCACCCGCATCCGTGAGGGCATGGAGATCCAGACCCGGAGTGACGCGGTGATGGCGGCGCGGCGGGAGGCGCTGGCCAAGATCTTGGCGATCCACAACAAGTCCTGCGTCTATTGTATGCGCTCCACCCAGTGTGAGCTGCAAAACCTGCTCCATGAGTACGGTTTTACAGACGAGGCGGAGCTGCCCATGAGCAGCATCCAGCCCTTAGACCTCTCCTCGGTGGTGCTGGTGCGGGACAACAACAAGTGCATCCGCTGCGGACGGTGTATCAACGTCTGCGCCAAGGTTCAGGCGGTGTCCGCCATCTGCGCCACCGGCGAGGGGCTGGACAAGACCATCGCCCCCGCCTCCCCCAAGGGCCTGGCCGCCGCCAGCTGTGTCAACTGCGGCCAGTGTGTGGCCGTGTGCCCAGTGGGCGCCCTCACTGAGAAGCCCCAGTGGGAGCAGGTGAAGGAGGCCATCGCCGATCCTGAAAAGTTCGTGGTTGTCCAGGTGGCGCCCGCTGTCCGGGCCGCTCTGGGTGAGACCTTCGAGTTCCCCCTAGGTGTGGACACCGAGGGCCGTATCGCCGGTGCGCTACGGAAGCTGGGCTTCGATAAGGTGTTCGATACCAAGGTGGGCGCCGATCTGACCATCATCGAGGAGGCCAACGAGCTGATCGAGCGGATTGAGAACGGCGGTGTGCTGCCTATGCTGACCTCCTGTTGCCCCGGCTGGATCAAGTACGCGGAGCACTTCTACCCGGATATGCTGGACAACCTGTCCTCCTGCAAGTCTCCCCACACCATGTTCGGCGCGCTCATCAAGTCCTGGTACGCGGAAAAGATGGGTATCCCCAAGGAGAAGATCGTCACCGTCAGCGTCATGCCCTGCACGGCGAAAAAGTTTGAGATCACCCGCCCCGACGAGTGCGGCGCGGATGTGCCGGACGTGGACTATGTGATCACCACCAACGAGCTGGGCACCATGCTCAAGGACGCCGAGATCCAGTTGGAGGCCATCTCCCCCTCGGAGCGATTTGATGAACCTCTGGGTGAGGGAACCGGCGCGGGTGTGATCTTCGGCGCCAGCGGCGGCGTGATGGAGGCCGCCCTGCGCACCGCTGTGGAAAAGCTCACCGGGAAGCCTCTGGAGAACCTGGAGTTCACCGACGTGCGCGGCATGAACGGCATCAAGGAAGCCTCTTACGACCTCAACGGCACCCAGGTCAAGGTGGCTGTGGTCTCCGGTCTGGCCAACGCCAACGCCCTGCTGACCCGTATCAAGACCGGTGAGGCGGACTATCAGTTCGTGGAGATCATGGCCTGCCCCGGCGGCTGCGTCAACGGCGGCGGACAGCCTCACCAACCGGCGGTGGTACAGGCACTGCAGGATGTCCCCGCAGTGCGGGCAGCCGCGCTCTATCTCAACGACGACCAGAGCGTCCTGCGCAAGTCCCATGAGAACCCGGAGCTGAACAAGATCTACGCGGACTACCTTGGAAAGCCCGGCAGCGAGAAGGCCCACAAGCTGCTGCACACCAGCTACATCATGCGGTAAATCAGGCAAGGCCGGAAAACTCAATGGAACCATGCGGCGATCCGACTTGCCGCATGGATCCATTAACTTCCAACCAATCAATTCTATCAGACAGGAGGCTAGAAACGAAATGAGTTTCAACGATAACGTCCCGAAACTGAAGCCCTATTCCAGAAGCGTATCCATCATCGGCGTGGGCGCCACTCCATTTGTGCGCGTCCTGGACGACCCCGCCGTAGACGGCCTGTGTGAACCGGAACTCTTTGGCTACGCCGCCCGGGACGCCATGAAGGACGCCGGGATCGACGGCAGCGACGTGGAGTTCTACATCCACGGTCAGGCCGGCCCCGGCTGGACCAGCAACTACGCCACCCCCAATATGCACGTCGCCAACTGGATCGGTATGAAGGCCAAGGGTTCCTACCACCACAGCGAAGCCTGCGCCACGGGCTATGTGGCTCTGGAGACCGCGGTGCAGTTAGTGGCCTCCGGGCAGTATGACATGGTGCTGAGCGGTTGCATCGAGATGCCCTACTCCATCGCCTATCCCACCCGCGTGCTCACCAAGCGCCGCTTCGGCACCGACGCCATCTTCCATGAGACGCTGTGCTCCACCCTGCCCCGGGATTATACCCTGTTCACCCGCGGCGCCCTTCCCTTCAACTCCGAGTCCTGGCTGGACTATTACGTCAAAGAGAACAATATCAGCCCCGAGGACGTGGACGCCTTTATGACGGCGCTGTCCATTCACAGCCGCCGGGCCGCCGCGCTGAATCCCCTGTCCGCCATCACCAGCAAAACCTACGACGAGCTGGCCGCCGAGGCGGGCATGGACTCCGCTTATGAGTACCTCCACTCCAAGTTCAACCCACTGATCGGCAAGTATATGCGGGGTGCTCACTTTGAGCAGCGATGCGACGGCGCTGCCGCCGTAATCGTCTGCCCGACGGAGAAGGCTTACCAGTACACAGACCATCCCATCGAGGTGCTGGGCGTGGGCCACTCCTGTCTGGAGAACAGCAACCCGAGGCTGGAGATGCAGGCCACCACGAACGCCTACCGCCAGATGAAAGAGCTGACCGGCCTGACCGGCGCGGATATGGATCTATTCCTGACCAACGATTTCTATAACCAGTCCCAGATGCTGGCCGCCGAGATCTGCGAGTATCTGCCCAAGGGAGAGGGCTGGCAGTATGTCCGGGATGGCCGTATCGCCTTTGACGGGGACCGCCCGGTGAACTCCAACGGCGGGCGCTGCCATTACGGCCACGCGGCGGGCGCCTCCGGTCTGCACGATCTCTACGAGGCCGTGCACCAGATGCGCGGCGACGCCGGGGCCACCCAGGTGAAGCACGAGGTGAAGCGCACCATGCTCCGCGGCTTCGGCGGCGCGCAGAACCTGCTGAATATCATGTTGGAGAAAAAGTGAGATGGGAGGAAACGCTGTCATGACAAAGTATGATTTGAAGCCCATCGTAAAGACCTTTTATGACGCACTGGAAGAGGGCACGATATTGGGCCGCAAATGCCTGCGGTGCGGACACATCGAGTTTCCCCCGTTCCTCTGCTGCAACGCCTGCGGCGGTCTGGACACCGAGTGGGTGGATCTGACCAATGTGCGGGGCGTGGTCAAGCAGGCCCTGCCCACCAAGGGTGCTTTCGGCGACCCTGATTTCCGCAATCAGCACGGCGACTACTTCGCCGTCGAAGTGGAGATCCCCGGCGCCGACCCCTTTAACACCAGCCTTCTGCATGTGGATTACGACAAATACGCGGAGTTCGACAAGGCGATCAGCGAAAAGCCCGTGGCGGTCAAGCCGCTGATCATCCAGGACGAGGATGTCAAGGTCGTGGTGTGGGAGATCGACGGGGAGAGCGAGTTCAAGAAGATCCCCGAGTTGAAGCCCGCGAAGAAGGCCGAGGAGTCCGCCCCCGCGGCGGTCCCAGTCCCAGCTGGACCCGCCGGCGCGGACGATGAGATCGCCCAGACCGTCATCAGCTGCGCGGCGGAGGCCTACGGCGTAGACAAAGCGGCCATCACCCTGGACACCGACATCCGCGAGGACCTCTCCAACGAGTCCATGAAGATGATCGTGATGATCTCCGAGATTGAGGAGCGGCTTCAGGTCACCATCGAGATCCAGGAGGCCAGCCTGCTCAACACCGTCGGCGAGTTCGTCGCCACGGTAAAGGAGCGGAAGGGCATCACTGTCGATCCTCAGCCCGCGGGGACGCCGAACGCACCCCAGGCCAAGGAAAGCGCCGCGAAACGCGCCGCCGCCCCCGTGGACGACCCGGTGGGCCAGACCGTTATCGAATGCGCGGCCGAGGCCTACGGCGTGGACAAGGAGACTATCTCTCTGGACACGGACATCCGTGAGGACCTCTCCAACGAGTCCATGAAGATGATCGTGATGATCTCTGAGATCGAGGAGAGGCTCCAGGTCACCATCGAGATCCAGGAGGCCAGCCTGCTGAATACCATCGGCGAGTTCGTCGCCAAGGTGAAAGAGAGGCTTTGAGCATGAGCTTTATTGATTCGATTTATGAAAAGGCGAAGGCCGATGTAAAAACCATAGCCATTCCTGAGTACGACAACGACTACATGATGAAGGCCGCTGTAAAGGCCCATCACGACGGGATCGCCAATATCCTCCTGGTGGGCCCCGCCGCCGAGGTACAGGCGCGGGCGGACGAGCTGGGCCTGGACATCGCCGGCATCCCCATTGCTGACCCGGGGGACGAGACCTTTGTCAGCGCCCTTCTGGATCGCTATGCCGCCCTGCCGGAGAAAGTGATGCCCAAGAGCTTCATTGCCAAACGGATCACCAGCCCCCTGTACCTGGCTCTGGTGATCGAGGCCGTGGGCGACGCGGACGGCACGCTGGCCGGGGTGAACGCCACCACCTATGAGTTCATCATGGCGGCCAACAGCACCATCGGCCTGAAGCCCGGAGTCCCCACCGCGTCCGGCATGCTGATCGTGGAGGCGGAGGACTTCGGCGGCCAGCAGGGTACCTGCTTCGGTATGTCCGACGGCGCGGTCTGCATTTCTCCTACGGTGGAGCAGCACGCCAGCATCGCCATTGCTTCCTGTGAGACGTTCCGCGCAATTACGGGCGTCGAACCCCGGTGCGCGTTCCTCTCCTACTCCACCGACGGCAGCGGCGGTTCCAGTGAACCTGTCAAGAAGATCCGCGATGCGCTGGCTTTGGCGCAAAAGCTGCGCCCGGATCTCAAGATCGACGGAGAATTCCAGACGGATGCCGCCATTGACGAACGCGTCGGGGCAAAGAAGGTGAAACGCCCCAGCGAGGTTGCCGGCAGGGCCAATGTGCTCATTTTCCCAGATGCGGCAGCCTGCAATATCGGCTCGAAGCTGGTGCTTCGCTTTGCGAAAGGCGTGAAGCAGTACGGGCCTCTATATCAGGGGTTCCGCCTTCCAATCTTGGATTGCTCCCGGAGCGATACTGATGTGACTCTCTACAACAACATTGCGCTGCTCAGTGTGCTTGCGGCGGATCAGCAATCGTAATAACGCAGTGTAGCGCCAATTTAGAAAGGACCGTCTGGATATCTTGACAAGGGAGGAACTTCACTATGGACAGTAAGCAGTTGACCAACAACCGCTTCGGCAAATGGGGCTGGAGCATGATCATCTACACACTCCTGCTCTACTATATTTACGCAGGACTCTGTGTAGACAGCATGAACCTTTACCCGGATGTGTTTGCGGGTATGTATGGAATGGACCGAAACCTGCTTCTGGGTTTGGCCACCCCTGCCGGTGTCATTGGTGTATTGGGCGGTGTGGTATTTGGCCACATCTGCATGAAAACAGGTGTCCGCCTGATGTCCGGCATATCATTGATTATCGCCGGTATCCTGTATATCATCTTTGGTTTTGCCAGCACCCCCGTTTTATATTTGATCGTACTCACTGCGCTGTGCTTTGTGGCCAACGCTTTCGGACTCATTTCTACCGCCACCCTGATGGGCAACTGGTTTCCCCGCAAGAAAGGCATTGCGCTGGGCTGGGCCACCATGGGCGCGCCTTTGGCCACAGCCACCTTTGTAGCCCTGTTGAGCACCCTGTACGGTGCCATCGGTCTGCCAATGACTTCTGCGGGCGTGGGTATCGTGGTGATGCTGATGGGAATCATCACCTTCTTCTGGGTAAAGGATTATCCGGAGGAGGTAGGAGTCTATCCCGATAACATCAAAGAAGGCGGCGAACAGCTGTCTGCTCAACTCAACGAGATGAAGTCCTACAAGAGCAGCTTCACTGTGGGACGTCTGCTGCGGGATAAGGATATGTGGCTCATTGCCGTCGGCTTTGGCCTCCTGTGGATGGTCACTGTAGGGATCGTGTCCCAGTTTGTGCCCCGGATGATCAGCGTGTGGGCTCCCGCTATGGGAGCTGAAGCGGCCCAAGGCAAGGCTATGCTCATGCTCACCGTAGCCGCGTTGATTGGGCTGGTCGGCTCCTATTTTTGGGGTTGGTTGGACCAGAAGGTGGGGACCAAGCCCGCTTCTTGTGTCTACTCCCTGTCTTATATCGCCGCCCTACTGTTGCTGATTTTTGCACAGGTGGAGATCCTCATCTATATTGCCGTTCTCTTTGTGGGCTTTGGCATCGGCGGCCTGCTGAATCTGATGCCTTCTCTGGTCATTTCCGTGTATGGCCGGCATGATTTTCAAGCTGCCAACAGTTTGGTATCTCCCATTGCCTCTCTGCTGCAAAAGGCTGCTTTCGCCTTGATGGCTGTTCTGCTCACAATTTCCAATGGTGATTACACACTGCCCTATGCTGTATTTATCGGGGTGGATGTGCTGGGATTGATCCTGCTGCTGTGTGTCACCAATCAATGTAAGGGCCGGCAGGATTGAATTGATTGACCAATCCTGTTCTCCTCTCTTAGCCCCCCGTATGCTCTTTATACGGGAGGGCACCCTTTTATCGAGCACAGCAGTTTCCGATTAACCAGAAAATCAATACCATGTGGTCTGGCCGGCAGCTCAGCATCCAATGCTATGATTAATACAAGAAAAATATAGCAATGAAAAGAGAAAAAATATATGGTGCTGCTGATATACGTGCATCCAAAACGCAGGTTGCTCTGCGAAAAAACATTATACGTCTGTTCCTTTCTTGAAATCCGATGTTTCTGTGAAACATCGGATTTCTGTTTTTGTCGAGTTTTGATGGTTCATGTCGAAAAATTGTGCAGCTGGGACGACACCACAGTGTGGCAGCCCTATATCGCCAAATACCCATGATCACCAGCCTCAGAGTTCCACCTAAGAGGTCTGAAGCTGGTAACCATGTGCAGGTTGGCCAGCGCAGACCCCACAGCCTTTTTGCCACGATCTCCAACCTCAGATCCTCCAAAATTCTGAGATTGGAGACTATACATATGAGCTATGACATAACTGAAAGTGGGAAGCGTATTCGCCAACTCTGCATTCAAAAAGGATGCACACAAGAAAAAATGCACGAACGCTGAATATTGACAGAAGTTTTTATGGCCGCATTGAATCTGGGAAAAAGGGTTGCTCTGTGGATCCCAAGACGCCGGGCCGCTGCCGCCCCGCCGATCTCGTCCGCCAGCTTCAATGCCTCTGCTCGCTCCTCCGCAGTGTACCTCTTTCCCATGTTGAGCCCTCCTCAGCTTTCTCTATTTTACCATCTTTCCTTGCGTTCCGGGACTCAACTTTTATGATAATACTCCATTTTGAATTGCTCCACCTGATTTGGCTTTTCCTCCTGCATGATGGACAGGATCACATCCGGGTTTAACTTGCCTTGCTCTGAAAAGCTCCGTATTTTGATGGCCTGGGCATGGGACGGAGTGCGGTCCTCGCCCTCCATAACCTCCAGCAAGGCGGTCTGCTCACTTTCTGGCAGATAGGACAGCTCCACGGCGGGGCGCAGGGCCATTTGCGGCTTGCCCGTTTCTTTCAGCACAGTATTGTCAACCATGCTCAAAATTAGGGGAATCAGGTTTATTAGGCGGATATAGCGGTGGATTTGCCTGGAACTATCGGGGGCTTCCGCGGCTAAATCGTTTCTGGAATTGATAGTAGCAGACTTTTGGCCCACTGGGCCAAAAGTTAAATCTGTGCATTCTCCCTGTCGCTTCATGGCATCCAGCTTCATTTTGTAGGCAAACGCTTTTTCTGATGGTAAGACCTGCTCCCGCTGAAGGTTGCTGTCCACCATGACGATGATGGCTTCATCGTCGGTCAGCTCCCGGACAAAGCAGGGAACCGTGGGCAGGCCCACCAGCTCTGCAGCCAGCTTGCACCGGTGGCCGGACACCATTTGATAGCTGTTGTCCGGCATGGGCCGCACCAGCACCGGGGAGAGGATGCCCCGTTCCTTCACACTATCTTCATTGACAGTAATTTTAGGCCATATATTCCACCCAGGGATACAGCAGCTTGGGGTAGGTTACGCCTATTCCCGTTTGAGCAGGTCATTACCCAAAAGGACCCCACCCTAAAAAGCAAGTTGGAGCAAGAAAAAGCAGGTATTTTCAACTGGATGCTGCAGGGGTTGTCCTTGGTCTTAGAGGAAAAAGAGATTTTTGAGACCGATAGTATGCAGGCTTATAAGGGTGAGTACAGAAAGGAAATGGATATAACAGAACAATTTATTGAGGATTGTCTGGAAAAAAGTGAAAATTCAACTGATAGAATACAGACCACATTGCTTTTCTCTACTTATAAAAATTGGTGTAGGGACAACAACTTTAAGCCCACTATCCGTAACAAATTCTATGAGGAAATAAGTAGGTCATTTGAAAAGAAAAAGAGTGGTATAGAGTATTTTGTTGGTGTGCGCCTAAATGAAATGGGTGTTCTATATGCTAATATGGAGGAGAAAACCTCACAGCAGTTTGCCAAAGACAAAAAGAAGTTACTTGGTGGAGAGGGTGTAGGACTGACTTATGAAACCCTGAAATACGCTCATTTCAACAATTCCAAAGGTTGGTTTATCCAAAATATCAGGTCTGAGTGTCAGTTTCACGATAAAGGCAGTATGTATGATAGGTACAATGAATGGTGTATAGAACATCACCTGATGCCCATAAAGAAACCTGATTTTATCGCAAAGGTCAGTTATCTGTTTGAAAATATGGCTGGCTCTACCGTATCAGCAGACGATTTGGAAAAGGTCAAGGAGATCTGGAGTCAGAGTTGAGGATTTGAATATGTATATTCAACACTAACCCCACGCCGGTACCGGCGTGGGGTTCATCTTTGTCAGCAGCACTACCCACTATTTGTTCTTTTCTCAGAAAAATGAAGGGCATAAATGGAAAAGAAAGACACAGTTATAGGAAATGTGGGACAGTAATTTTTATATTGAGTAGTGGTTCAGGAAGATGGACTAAGAAAAAGAGGTGGTGTTTATGGAAAAAGCGGTAATCGCTTTGAAAGTCAAGAGTGATAAAAGTGGTATTAGGACAGCAGTTTATCAGGCCTGTCAACTCGCTATGCAGGCTTGGAAAAGTAATATTGAGGTTATTGATTGTATTGTAACTTTTGGTGGTTCAAAAGATATTCTTAGGGAAGTCAAGGTAATTGACGCAAAAGCAAGGTTTGACACGCTGCTGATTTACTCACCCAGTCAGATATGTAAAGATAAGATTGAATTTTTAGAGTTTGAAAATTTTATGACTGAGTGTTTCAAAGTGCAGACTAAGTTTCTACGCTCAGGAACTTAATGAGTGTGTCAAAACCTTATGGGATTGGGGATGGTTCTGTTATCCTTTGGATTGTAGTCCTTCCCCTTTTCCCTGATGGGTTACGGGAAAGTGTCAAAGTCCATTGGGATTTTGGTCATAATTCAATTTATAACCAAAATGGGATGAATATGGGAATTTAAATTATTTCCGCATTCTCAAGGGAATAAAGGCAAAAATATTTATTTTTTGAGCATCTAAAGTGTTATTTACCTATATTTTATGGTGCTGAAAATATTAGATGCAAAAAATCAGCAAATATTTTTATTTATTACCAAAACCCCTTAGATTGTGGTCATAAATCCAAAATGTCAAGGGATTTTGATACAGTTTTCATTGTGTAGGGAATACGGGAAGTTCCCCTATTCCCTCTTAATAACAGGAAGGGGGTGTACCTATGGTTTGGGCCTATGTGATGGAAAATGGGAATGGTGTAGAAAAGCACAGCAATCAACCAGTTTTTCAACTGATCCAGAAGATGGGGCTTACAGATGAACAGCTTGTCTTTGACCAGGATAATAACAGGGGTGAATTCTGCAAACTTTTGGAGAGTATGGATGTAGGCGATAAGTTAATTATCAGGAGTGTCGCAGATTTGGCAGATGATTTGATGAATTTGACATATACACTTCAAAAAGAACACAAAAAACGAAAAACACACTAAAACGATGACAGTTTTCCTTAATCAATGCAGAAACAAGTGGTTTCTATAAAATTGGTTAAGGAGATTTGATATATGAATAATAGTTTATTGATAAGTGTACCTTCAGCAGCAAAGAAGTTGGGAGTTCCCAAGAAAGCAGTCCTGTCAATGATTAATACGGGTGTTCTGGTAGGTATCGCCGCAGCTGGCGATACCTACATTACCACGCAAAGCATAGAAAGCCTTGCGGGACAAAATTCAACTGTTGATTCTGGGCAACATCCCAGTGGATATCCAGAACCCCAGGAGGTATCATGCCTGTTGACCAAAGATGATGTAGTCGTTGAGCCAGAGAAAGCAGGTGCAGGTATGATTTATAAGGGGTATATTTCAGCCCTAAAAGATGGTAGGTTTATGGTGCAGATAGACCTTGGGAAGACCCCTGATGGCAAGAGGAAAAGAGAGAGCAAGAGTTCCAAGTCTCAGAAAGAGGCTGATGCCTACCTTGCTAAGAGGTTACAGGAATTGAATGGGGTTCAGGTAGTCAGCACACCTTTTGTTCCTGCTCAACCTATGGCATCCCTTGCCCTCTCCCAGTACACCCAACTGACCTTTGAGGAATACGCTATTGAACTGTTGAATTCTGGTGTTGGCAAAGCCACAACCCGCACGATTGAAAATTACAGACGAGGAAGCAAGATGATGCTGCCATACATAGGCAGCAAGAAGATGGTAGAGATTACAGAACAGGATATCAAAAAGGCTTTTGAAAAAATCAGGTACGCTTACGCTAAAAGTGGCGTAAGACACAGTTTCAATACAACCAAACTGATTTTTCAGACAGCCCTTGATAACAACGATATACCAGTAGATATTATGAGAAGATTAAGGTGTCCTACCAGTAAAAAGCCTGTCGCCAAAGACAAATATCCTACTTTCTCAGACGAGGATATAGATGTTCTGTTTCAAACCAGCAGAAAATACAGTCTGGAACTTTACACCATTTTTGCAGTTTTAGAGTGTACTGGAATGCGTCCTGGGGAATTGAGGGCTCTGGAATGGGATTCATTCGACCCACTCCAAAAGACAATCCGAATTCAGCAGGCTGCAACCGTGCAGTATGAAGAAATTACTACTTTGAAACGACAGGCAAAGCATAGGGACATCATCTCCACCCCTAAGTCTGAGTATAGTGTAAGGACACTCCGACTGTCTGATCTGGCCGTAAAAGCCTTACAGGAGTGGAAGCAATTTGTCAGTAGGAGCAGGAGTGCAGGCAAGCGTAACAGTCAATTTATTTTTTCAGATAAGGTAGGTAATGTCAGGTCAGAATCATCCTATCAATCTCTGATTCAAAGATACAGAAAGCAGTATCATATTGAGGATATGGGAATCAATCTCTATAAATTCAGACATACGATGTGTACTCGCTTGATCCTATCTGGTCAGCCAATCTCAGTCATCCAAAGAATAATGGGTGACAACACCCCAGATATTATTATGAAGATTTATACCCACGTCAACGATGAAATGGCTATGAAAGCAACAGAGGGTTTTTATGATGAACTCAATCGAAAAAATGCCAACAGGATGGTAGTGTGAGCATAAGGGTGGTCAACAGACCACCCTTCATTTTTTGTTGACATCCGATGTCAAAGACGGTACAATAAGTGTGATTTTTGACGCAATTTATGTCATCATGCCAACAAAAACACATTTTGTCAACAAGTTAATTTCTTTACCATATCTCCCCAAAAGGGTGTTTCAGGCAGCGCTCGTAATGAGAAGGTTGTGGGTTCGATTCCCACCAGTAGCTCCAAGAAGAAGGGCATCCGCCGGGGTGTCCTTCTTTTTGAATTTTTGGCGCTGATAGGTATTCCTTCTAAATGTAACAGATTACGGCAAGGCCGCATGCCACTCCCGGCAGGTAGTGACATCCAGCAACCGGAAAGCTCAGGTGGCACACGATGCAAGGACAAGCCAATCCCGCCCAAGCCGATGTATTCGAACGTCTCCCCATCCCCGCCGCCCTGCGGAAGATGATCTTCCCCGCGGTGGTCAGCCAGCTGATCGTGCTGATTTATAATATGGCAGACACCTTTTTCGTGGGGCTGACCAACAACCCCTATATGGTGGCCTCTACCTCCCTGATCCTTCCTGTGTTCAACATCACCCTCTGTCTGGCGGGCCTGGCGGGAATCGGCGGGGGCTCTCTAATCTCCCGCCTGCTGGGCCAGTCCAGACCGGAAGAGGCCAGGCGGGTGGGCACCTTCTCCCTGTACCTGGGGCTCTCCATCTCCGCCCTCTTTGCCACTGGGATCGGATGCTTTATGGATCCCATACTATACTTATTGGGAGCAGGAGAAAACACCTTTTCCTTCGCCAGGCAGTACGCCCTATGTGTCATCGTCATCGGCGGTGTGCCCACAGTACTGTCCAATGTGCTGGCCAACCTGATCCGCAGCATCGGCCGCTCCCGGGAGGCCAGTGCCGGCATCATTCTGGGCGGCGTCCTCAACATCGCTCTGGATCCCCTGTTTATGTTTGTGCTTATGCCGGACGGCTATGAGGTGCTTGGAGCCGGCATGGCCACCTGCCTGTCCAACTGCGTGGCCTTTCTCTTCTTCCTGACAGTACTGCTGCGGATGGGACGGGGCTCGGTGATCACCTTTTTCCCCAAACACGGCCTTCCCGCCAAAGCCAGCGTCATCGCCGTATTCGGCGTGGGCGTTCCTTCCGCCATCGCCACCTTTCTCTTTGACCTGGACTATGTGGTACTGGACAAGCTGATGGTTTCCTACCACGACCTGGCCCTGGCCGCCATTGGCATCGTTCTGAAGGTGGAGCGTTTCCCTCTCAATGTGGGAGTTGGCATCTGTCAAGGTATGCTGCCTCTGGTGGCTTACAACTACTCTGCCGGAAACGCGGCTCGCATGAATGAAGCCATCCGCCTTTCCCGCCGGCTGGGACTGGTGATCGCTGCCGTCAGCATTGCCCTATATGAGCTTTTTGCCGTCCAGTTCGCCCATCTGTTCATCTCCGACCCCCTGACAGTGGAGTTGGCTTCTCAGTTTCTCCGGGTTCGGGTATTGGCCACCCCCCTGATGTTCCTCAGTTTCTTTACCGTCTATCTCTTCCAGGCCTTCGGAAAGGGCCGGATCTCCCTGCTCCTGGGAGTCACCCGGTGGTTGGGCTTCAACATCCCCATGCTCTTTCTGCTCAACGCCATATTCGGCATGTACGGCCTGGTGTGGTCCCAGGTCACGGCGGACACCCTGACGGTACTTCTCTCCTTCTATGTGTACCGGCGCTTCCGGCCGGCCGTAGGCGTTCCTTCCCTTAACACCTGACCAAAAACCATGCCGGACAGCCTCAGCAGGGTTGTCCGGCATGGCTTTTTATTAACTTGACAAAGGCATCCTACACGTGTAGTATAATAAATAAATACGACAGTTGTAGGAGGTTTTGACCGTGAAGCTCAGCGACAAAGAGTGGAAGGTCCTGGAGGTCCTGTGGACGGGAGGGAACGGCCTGAGCCTGGGCCAGGCGGTGGAGGCTCTTCACCCCGCCACCGGCTGGAGCCGGAACACAGTGCTCACCTACCTTACCCGGATGGAGGCCAAGGGACTGGTACGCATCGATAAGAATGCCGCGCCCCACCGCTACCTGGCGGCAGTAGATCGGGAGGCCTGCGCCGCCCAGGAGCGGCGGGGCCTGTTGGAGCGGGTGTACCAGGGCTCGGCAGGCAAGCTGGTGGCCGCCTTTTTGAAGGAGGAAACGCTGACCCCCCAGGAGCGGGAGGAGCTGCGCAGGCTGCTGGACGATATGGAAGTGTAAGACCGCCCATCCCCACCCGCATGTTGGAGGTGCTCCTATGGAAAACATCTGGTCTTTTTTGCTCCAAACCCTTACTGCCTCGGTGGCGGCGGCGGTGCTGCTCATCGCCAAGCGGCTCTTTCTGGATAAGCTCTCCCCCCGGTGGCAGTACGGGATATGGGCCATTCTGGCCCTGCGGCTCCTGCTGCCGGCAGGGCTGCTGGGCCGGTCTCTCCTTCCCCTGGGCCGGGTGACCCTGGAGGCCGCCAAGGCCAGCATAGAGCTGCCCCTAGCCTCCGCCCTCACCGACCCCTACGGAGTCACGGCAGTCACCGCCCCCATTCCTCTGGTCCGGCTTGTGCCTCCCGCCAGCGTCACCGACTGGCTCTTTTTCCTCTATGCCGCCGGGGTGGCGGTGACGCTGCTATGGTTTTTCCTGTCCTACCTGGCCCTGGGTTGGCGGGTGGCAGGGGGGCGCAGCCCCTCCCCCCAGGCGCTGGAGCAGGTGGCGACGGTGGCCGCCCGGTACGGTCTGAAGGCCCCCAGGCGGGTGGTGGTACTGCCGGGGGTGGAGAGTGCCTTCGTGTGCGGCCCCCTGTCCCCGGTGCTGGTGCTGCCGGAGTGGACGGTGGACGACAAAGTGATCCTCCACGAGCTGCTCCACCTGAAATACGGCGACCTGTGGGCCGGGGTGGCCATGTGCGCCCTGCGGTGCCTCCACTGGTGCAATCCCCTGCTGTGGTACTGCTGGGACCAGGCCCAAAACGACTGCGAGTCCCTGTGTGACCAGCGGGTGCTGGAGCGGCTGGAGGGAGAGGAGCGCCGTCAGTACGGCGTGATCCTGCTGTCCATGGCGGACGACAAATACGCCCGGGCCCCCGGCACCACCTCCATGGCCAACGGCGGGCAGCACATCAAGGCCCGGATCCAGGCCATTGCCCGGTTCAAGCGGTATCCCCGGGGCATGGGCCTGGCGTCGGGCTGCGTGGCGGCGGTGCTGGCCATCGCCTGTCTGGCCGGGTCCGGCCAGGCGGCGGAGGTGCCCGACCCCAGGGAATCCGGTTCCATCCCCCTGGCGGCTGCCCGGCTCAACCGGCCCACCACCGTGGCCGGGGCTCTGGACACCTACGCCAAGGGGGTGCTCAGCAACAGCCCTCTCTACCTGTACATGGCGGCCCCGGCAGAGGCTCAGGCAGAGCTGTTTGGGACGGCCTCCCAATCCCCCAACGACAACGGCATGGAACTGGACCGCTTATTTGATCAGCTGGACTTTTGGATGAGCAGCGGCACCCGGATGGCACAGTGGTCGGTGATGAACCTGCTGCCAGACGGAGATGGGGGCTACACCGGCGCCCTGTTTTTCCTGCCCCTGGAGGGCACCAGTACCGAGGGCGGGGTGACCCAGCAGGTGGCAGTGCGCCCCGACGGGGCCTTCTGGACGGTGGAGCCCCTGAACGCCCTGGAGGTGTGGAGCGGCGAGGATCTCTGGCTGTGCCCCAGCCAGGACACACCTTATGTTACCTACCGGGCGGAGGCAGCCGGAGTGACCCTGGAGATCGACGTCCAGTGCCGGCTGTGGGTGTCCCAGCAATATCCCTACGCCACCCAACTGTTCACGCCCCATTCCGCCATGCCGGACCACACGGCCCAGCCCCACGCCGCCTTCGGCGGGATGCGGGACGGCTATGGCCTCCGGACAGACCCGGCGGTGGAACGGCTGCGGTGTGCCCCCATGACGCAGGGCCAGGACCCGGCGGCGGTGTTGGACAAAGCATCCTATTGGGTGGAGATGAGCCAGGGCAGTCTGGAGGACGATCACATTCTGGCCAGCGCCGGCTCCTATGAGGGAGAGGACCTGGGGCTCCGGGCCATGCCGGAGGCCCTGGCGGTCCGATTTACCTGCGAGGGCAGGGAATATACCTGTACTGCCCTGCTGAAGGAGGTAGTACCATGAGCGATACCTGCCGTGGCCTGGGCAAGATCGCCTGGGGCTATGTATTTCTCGTTTTTGATTTCAACCTGGGCTCCCTGAACGTCCTGCCCAACTGGGCAGCCTACCTGCTCTTCTTCTCCGCCATCGGGCTGTTGGAGGATGAGCTGCCCCAGCTGAACCTGCTGCGGCCCTTCTGCGGCCTGTTGGGGACGGCGGAGGGGGTGGACTGGCTGGCCGTGCTGTTCACCGGGCAGAAGCTCATGGATCGGTTTTTCCTGCTCCAGATCCTGCTGTCATGCGTGGGCATCTATTTCAGCTTTCAGCTGCTCACTGACCTGATCCAGTTGGCAGAGGACCACTACATCCGGGCCGACAGCCTGCGGGTCTGCCGCAATCTGGATGCGGTGTTCCAGGTGCTCTATCTTCTCCCCCTGCCCTGGACCTCCAGCGGCTCCCTGACCCTCTTTTCCCTGGGCATGCTGACCGTCAGCCTTCTCATATGCCTTTTGATCGTCTGTCAGCTTTTTCTACTACGGAAACACCTGCTCAACGAGGAGCTCTCCCACAGTGAATGAGCCATCCCAGGCAAAGCCTGCTTCAAAAAACACCATGACCGCCGGAGCCCGGGGACTGCCATACTGGTGGCAGTCCCCGGGCTCCGGCGGTGTTTGGGGGATCGTTATTTCTGGTCGGGAGGCGCGGCGTCGGCGCTGGGCAGCAGGCAGACCAGCAGCTTGCAGGTCTCCACGCCGGTGTTCAGGATGCTCTTGCCGGTGCCGATGCCGGAGTGGAGGCTGTCGCCCTCATGGAGCACAAACTCCCCATCCTCCGTCTTGACGGTCATCTCGCCGGAGAGCACATAGTAGATGGTCTCCAGAGGGGGCGCGCCGAACTCACAGCCGCCGCCGGGCAGGAAATGGGACAGGCCCATGACCATTCTGCCCTCGTTGACCTCGGGGGGAATGTGCAGGTGGGTGGGCAGGACCTTGAAGTGACCGGGGGCCTCGTAGGGCCGGGCTTCCTCTTTTCGAGTGATCTTGTAGCTCATATCCATACGCTCCTTTTTGTTCGGGCGGCCTCAGTCGCCAAAATCCAGATTCTGAATGTACTTTACCGATTCCATCCCGGCGATCCGGCCTGAATTCAGGGCAAAGCCCATCAGGCAGCCGGGATATCGGTGGTTATAGATCTCACTGTACAGGTTGTTGGCGTCGGTACCCACACAGTACAGGCCAGGGATGACCTCCCCCTCCTGGGTGAGGACGGACATGTTTTCGTCGGTCATCACGCCGCCCAGGGCCCCGCAGCCGCAGGGAGTGTACCGTGCCACGTAATACTTGCCGCCCCGAATGGGCTTCATGTACCGGGCAGGCTTGAAGAAGTCCAGGTCGAACTGGCCCGCCATGGAATTGTACCGCTCCAGAGTAGCCTCCAGGTTGGCCTGATTCACCCCCAGCTCGGCACACAGCTGCTCGATGGTGTCAAAGACATACAGCCCCTTGGGCCGGGGGTCGTCCTTGTGCATGAAGGCCAGGGGATTGTCCATGACCTCGCCGCGCTGGTACATATCCAGCTCCTTGTCCCAGGCGCTGATGTCCTTGATATTGTGCTGGACGGTGACATATTCCAGCCCGTGGGCCTTATAGCAGTCCAGGATCTCATCGTTGATGATCATCAGGAACTGCCGGCCCTTCCGGGCGGCGGCGATCTCATAGATGTAGTCGGCGTTGGAGAGCACCATTTCGTTCATGAACCGCTTGCCGTTCAGGTCCACGATCAGGTTGTACTGGTGCATGGTCTCCCCCAGGGTCTTGAAGATGTCGGTGATGCCCACCACAAAGCAGTCGCCCCGCTTGAACAGGTGGGTCTTACCGCCGCCGGCCTGCCAGCACATGCGCATACCATCGCCGGTCAGGCCGGGGATGCCCAGGCCCACGCCGTCCTGGGTACCGTCGTCTCCGAAGCAGAGCTGGGCCATCTCCGGACAGTTGACAAAGCAGCCACAGCCGATGATGACGGCGTCGCCGTAGGCCTCCAGCTCCTCCCCGTCGGCGTCCACGCCCCGCACGCCGATGGCTCTGCCGTCCTCCAGCATGATCTCCTTGGCGGTGACGCCAAACTCGTACTGCACCCCCAGGGCCTGGGCCCGCTCGGTAAGGGCCTTCTGGCAGATGGCCCCCGCCCGCTCGGTGGGCTTGTCAGAGCCAGGCACCTTGATGATATGCCAGGTCTGTCGGCTATCGTGGAAGTACTTGTACACTCCCACGAACTGCACGCCCATCTTCTCCACCCATTCGATGGTGGAGGCGGACATGCCAATGAACCGGCGCACCAGTAATGGGTTGACCTTCCAGTGGCTATACTCCATAAACTCCTCAAAGGCCTGCTGTACAGTGAGGGTATCCATGGCCGCCAGCTGATGATGGGACTCCACGGCGAAAAAGCCGTTGCCCATATTGGCCGCCCCGCCAGTGGTGGTGGATTTCTCCAGAATAATGACAGAGGCTCCCGCCTCTGCGGCCTGCACCGCCGCAGCCTGGCCGGACGCGCCGCCGCCAACGATGATGATATCAGCCTCGATCTGACGCATGTCCGATCTCCTCCTTAAATACTTGGTGGTCTGACAGCCCCGCTGTCAGGAAAGGGCCAGGATGGCCTGCACCGCAGGCTTGTCCAACAGGTCGGGCCGTCGGGCCATGAAGGCCGTCTTCAGCTCCTCCAGGCTCTCGCAGCCGTCGGGCAGGAAGGACAGGGTCTTCATCTTCTCTTCCCCGCGGAGTACCCGGACGCCTCCTCTAGCCAGGGCCAGCATCTCCCGCTCGCCGGGGACCACCCGCACCGGGGCCATCCGGCCCACCCGCTCCTCGATCCAGCCGGTGAACAGCTTGGAATTGGCGATGCCGCCGGTGAGGATGATGGCGTCCGCCTCTCCCTCCAGCACCGCGAAATGCTCGCCGATGGCCTTACACACCTGGTAAGCCATAGCCTTGTACATGAATTCCGCCTTCTCGTCCCCCTGGGCGATCCGGGCCTCCACCTCCAGGATGTCCTTGGCCCCCAGATAGGACAGCAGGCCGCCGCTGTCGGTGAGCCGCTGCATATCCGTCAGGGTATACTCCCCGGAGAAGCACATGCGCACCAGCTGAACAAAGTCCACCCGGCCACACCGCTGAGGAGACATGGGCCCCTCGCTGCTGGTACAGGCGTCGGTGATGATCCCGTGGTCGTGGGCGGAGATGGACATGCCCCCGCCCAGATGGGCGATAATGAACTTGCAGTCCTCATAGGCCTTGCCCAGGGTCTGGGCCACCTCCCGGCCCACCATGCGGGTGTTCAGGTTATGGCAGCCCACTCCCCGGCGCTTCCCGGGGATACCGGATACGTGGGCGATGGGGGGCGCCTGGTCTGCGTCGATGGCATCGTAGAAGATGGCCTGTTTGCCTGCCTGCCGGGCCAGGCAGAAAGCCATAACCACCGACAGCAGAGAGGCGTGATAGGTGGGCCGGTCGGCAAAGCAGATGGCGCTCACCATCTCCTTGTCGATGCGGTAGGCTCCGTACTCCACCGGACAGGGGGCCCCCGCCCGGGAAACGAACAGATCCATATCCTCCGGCTTTTTCCCCACCTTGTCCAGGAAGGCCAGAATGGTCTCCATCCGGGCGTCAAATTCGTCCAGTACGTGGACCTTACCTGGGACGAACTCCTTGCGGAAGGGGGTGTTTTCCTCCAGCACACAGGTATCGTTCTCGTAATAGCCGATCTTGGTGGAGGTGGAGCCCGGGTTGATGGCGAGAATGTGATAGCTCAAAGCAGTTCCTCCTCCCACGCCCGCCCCCAGGGGGAGCGGGCGGGTCATTCGATTTTACAGCTGGGCCATATACCGGCCCACGATGCGGCCCAAAGTGTGGCACATGCCGATACTCTGGCCGGGGAGCGCCGGCCAGTACTCCGCGCCGAACCGGCAACCGGAGCAGTTGCCGGTGGCAAACAAGCCGGGGATAGGCTCCAGCTCCTCATCCAGCACCCGCTGGTCGCTGTCGATCCACAGTCCGCCGTTGGTCACCGCCATATGGGGCCGCTTGATTTCCATGGAGCAACCGTAGTAGGGCGGATGATCCAGAGGCTTGAGCATGGCGGGCTCCTTGCCGAAGTCGTCGTCCTTCCCCTGGTAGGCAAACTGGTTGTACCGCTCCATGGTGGCCACAAAGTTGTCCCTGGCCTCCCCTTCAAAGCCCATGTATTCCGCCAGCTCCTCATAGGTCTCGCCGCAATAGATCAGAGGCAGATAGGGGGGATGGGGCACCTTGACCATATAGCCCTCCTTGCCGCTGCCCCGGGCGCCGTCGATCTTGGACAGCAGCTCCATGGTTTGGGGAGAGCGGGCGTCGGCGGTGCCGTGCTCAATGGCCTGGTACTCCAGCCGCTCCCGCCAGTTGGCGTCCCACACAAAATAGATATGACTGCCCGGCTGGCGCTTGCCCAGCACCCGGCCGTTGCACTCGTCGCAGAATCGCTTGCCGGTACGGTTCATAGCCACCGAGAACATGCCGCCGAAGGGACCGCCGATGGGCACATAGTTACCGCCCTCAGCGCCGATGGGTCCCGGATCCAGCCGACCGCCGGCCCACAGGCCCATGCGGATGCCCCGGCCATCCCAGCCCATACCCCGCACAGGCTGGCCGCCGCATACCCGGTCCACCTCGGGCATCAGATCCTTTACCATCTGGGGGTTGGCGGAGAAGTCGCCGGCCGCCAGCAGGACGCCCTTTTTGGCCAGGAATTTCACATAGGTACCGTCAGTGGACTGAGCGGCCACGCCCACCACCCTGCCGTTTTCCTTGAGCAGCTGGTCTGCGGGCATTTCAAAGAAGAATCTGGCTCCCATAGACTTGGCCAGCTCCTGGTTGAGCTTAACGGTCTCCCGCATGGAGCAGCCGTGCTCCGTCTTGCCGTCGCTGCCGTCGCCCCCTGGCATGATGGCGGTACCGCAGAAGGACTTGGCCCCGTTCACCGATTCGGGCGCGTGCTTGGGCGGCGGATTGAAGAAGATCTGGATATAGGACTTCTGCTCCTCAGACAGCGGCTCAATAAACCAGTCGAAGGTGTCGCCGCAATTGTAAGCGTATTGATGGATGAGCTCCACGTTGGGGCGGTACTGGTTGCGGCGCATAATCTCCCGCACCAGCTCGATGGGGTCATAGCGCTGTACTCCTCTGGAGCGGCCGAACTCGGAATTGATATGGCCGATCTGCCCTCCCAGGATGCGCTGCTTTTCCTCCCCCTGGGATTCAATGACGATGACGGAGGCCCCGTGCTCGGCGGCGGAACGGGCGGCGGCGGTGCCGCTCTGCCCGGCCCCGATGATGACCACGTCGGCCTCATAGGTCTGGGCATAGAGCTCCTCCGGTATGGGCACGGGGGGCTGGCGCCAGTCGTCGGCTTTTACGATGACTACCTCATTGTTCGCGTTGGCCATGGATGAATCTCCTTTCTTACGTCCTGCGCGGGAACAGGCCCGCCGGTCTCACGGCTTGCGGATGCACAGCCCCAGGACCAGGGCCCCGGCCGCCATCGCCATCATCATGTAGTAAACAGGAATGTAAGATCCATACGTCATGAACAGGGCCCCCGACGCGCTGGAGAACAGGGAGGCCAGCAGAGAACGCATGTTTACAATACTCAAATTCATGGCAAAGTTCTCCATTCCATAGAACTCCGCCACAAAGGCCGCGTTGGTGGCTCCCACGCCCCCTCCGGTGAGCCCCATCACGATCCAGCCCCCCACCAGCAGCAGAGGCGAGGCATAGCGGATACCCAGGAAGGCGATGAAAATGCCCACCAGCCAACCGATATTCTGGCACACCATGATGATCTTCCGGCCCAGCCGGTCATAGATCCGCCCGGCAATGATGGCCCCCACGCCGTTGAACAGCATGATAAAACCGATGCCCAAAGTGGCCAGGAAGGTAGGCGTCTGGATAGAGTCGGCCACCTGGCGGGCGCAGCCGGTCTGGGCTACTGTGACGCCGAACATCAGGCCGGTCCAAACAAAGAACATATAGAAGGAGGGACGGCGGAGCATTTGCAGGGGGGAATACTCCCGGTCCCCTCCCACTAGCTTGCGGCCAGGGCCCTTCTTAGGCGGCACCTCTCCAACCCGCGGCAAACGCATCAGGAAGGAGCACAGCACCAGCACACAGAAGGAGGCCACCCCGGCGATCTGGAAG
Organism: Pseudoflavonifractor phocaeensis; assembly: GCF_016901955.1. GTDB lineage: Bacteria > Bacillota > Clostridia > Oscillospirales > Oscillospiraceae > Flavonifractor > Flavonifractor phocaeensis_A. The sequence goes on along the minus strand of NZ_JACJLC010000001.1, from coordinate 121,595 downwards.
GCCTGCCGCCAACCCACCGCCGCCACCAGATAGGAGGTGGCGGTGCCCAGGAAGAGTGAGCTGAGGCCGGAACCCAGCATCATGACGCCGGATACCGTGCCCACGTTGTTGGGGAACCACTGCACCACGCAATTGTTCATGGCGTTCATGGTCATGCCGCAGCCGGCGGCGGTGAACACGCCATAGCAGAGATAGAGGACAAAGGGCGTGTCGCTCTGGGTCAGGGAAGAGCCCACGTAACCCGCGCCGTACATCACAGCCGCCAGCAGCATCACAAAGCGGACCGGCTTGCGCTTGGCCAGATAGCCGCCCAGGATGGCGCCGAAGCCCATGCACAGGGACACAATGGTGTAGTTGGTGGAGGTGGTGGCAGCCGTCCACCCCAGGTCCTCCGCAATGGGGGTGGCAAAGTTGGTCCAGGTGTTGACCACTCCCACGATCAGGTACATCAGAAGGCCGATGATCAGATAGCGATAGCCTGATTGATATTGCTGGGGAGAGGATCCCGATTTGAAATCACCTTCGTTTGAGAGTGTCTGCAACATATAAGCCGCTCCTTCCGGGTGATAATTGTGGCAAACAAAGGACAGGTCCTGCCCTCCGCGGTGCCCTTCGGCCGATTACCGCAGCGGGCACTCGATAATCTGATCCACCGGATAACAGGTGATGGGCTTGCAGCCCTCCTTGGTGACCAGCACAGTTTCCTTGATGCTGGCGCCAAAGTCGGCGCCTTTGGGGCCATACCAGGTCTCCAGAGCCAGTACCATGCCCTCTCTGAGGGTCTGGCCCTCCCGGTCCCGGTCGGCGCAACTGAAGAAGGGACCCTCCTCAAAGATCAGGCCGATACCGTTGCCATGGGCAAACCGACGACACTCATCCCAATCGTCGTAGCCCCAGAAGGAGGGAGAATCGGGCCAGGCGGCCACGATATCGCTGGTGCTGGCCCCATCCTTGATGGCGGCCATGGCGTCCTTCATGAGCTTGAGCGCCACGGCGTAGGCATCCTTCTGCGCCTGGGTAGCCTTTCCGATTACGAAGGTACGGCCCAGGCTGGTCTTATAGCCGTTGAAGCACACCGCGTCCATGTGGACGGCCACAGTCTCCCCGGCCATGATAAGCTGGTCGGTATAGTCGCAGTGCATGGGATTGGTCCGCTTACCAGAGATGATGGCGGGAGGCACCACCTCGTCGGTGTCGTGGAAATATTGGCGCTTGATGCCCAGAGCCGTCATCATGTACTCGGGCACCCCGGGCCGCAGGGCCTTGTGCACATCGTACATGGCGCTCTCGGCAATGGCGGCGCTGATGTTGATACAGGCCAGCTCGTCCTTGCTCTTGATGGAGCGCAGCTCATACAGCTGCTCCACCGGCACCACCACCGTGGCTCCCCGCTCCTGGAACATGTCCCGCACCAACTCGGGGGCGGGGCAGGCATCCAGAGCGATGGGCATACCGGATACGCCGTTTTTCTCCATCATGTCCAGAATGGTCTGGACAAAGTTTTCCCACATGGGCCGGGTAAAGGACATTTTGCCGCCGCCGATGTCCTTGGTGACGTGATCAGCAGGCATCCAGGGATAGTAATCCTTCAACCGGAAGGGATCCATCACCGTGGTGGCGCTGAGCAGGGGCTCGTCGTTGCGGCAGAGGATGCTGAACATGGTGGCCGCCCAGCGGCAGGGGACCGTGGGGTAGCCGCCGTTGATGTAGCGCATGTTCCAGGCGTCCCAGGTAATGAATATCCCGTAGCCCTCACGGTCCATCATCTCCCGGACCCGGGCCAGACGATACTCCCGCATGGACGCGTAATCAATGCCGATCATCCGGTCGGTTCCGATCTGTCCGTATGGCATACTATGACCTCCCTTTCGATTCACTAAGGTTTACAGCGGGCATTCGATGATCTGGCCCACCGGATATTTGGTGAACAGCTCGTAGCCGTCCTTGGTGATGGCCACACACTCCTCCAACCGGGTGCCGTAGGGCCTGGGGCTATGGCGGTTGCCGTAATAGGTCTCGATGGCGATGACCATACCCTCCTCAAAGGTGACGCAGGGGGGCCGGCCGCCGTTGGGGCCGCCCACGCCAAACATGGGGTACTCGTGGAGCGACAGGCCGATGCCGTGGGCCAGGGCGTGGCCGCCCAGCCAGCGGACGCTGTCATAGCCCCAGTAGGCCGGGTCGCTGGGCCAGGCGTCCAGCACGTCGTCGGTGGTGCTGCCCGCCCGCATCTGGGCCATGCCATCATACATCATCTTGCGGCAGATCTCATAGCCCTCCTTCTGCTCCTCGGTGGCGCTGCCGCAGATGAAGGTGCGGTAATAGCAGGACTTATAGCCGTTGAAGGAGTTGCCGTTGATGTCGATGACCACATAGTCCCCGGGGCGCACGATGCGGTCGGTAAAGTCGATGTGCAGCGGCGAGGTGCGGGGGCCGCTGGCCACCACGAAATCCATGGTTTCGTCGGCGCCCAGCTCATAGAGGGCCTGCATACCGATGCCCTGGAGCTCGCACTCCTTCACGCCGGGGCGGATGGCCTGCTGGATGGCGCTGAAGGCCGCGTCGGCGGCATAGCAGGCGTAACGGGTGCAGGCCAGTTCGTCCTCATTCTTGATCATCCGGGCCTTGAACATCATCAGGGCCGGGTCGGTAACGGTGTAGCCGTCCTTTTTGAAGGCCGCCTCATACAGGTAATAGTTAGGGCAGGCATCCAGGCCCACCCTGCCGCCGGTGAGGCTGTGGTCGGCGATAATGCTGTTGACCCGCTTCATAAAGGGCTCCAGCTGGTGGGACCGAGTGATCAGCTTGCCCCCCTCGGGGGCCGCCCATACCTTACCGTTGAGCCAGGGCATCTCCTCCCGCAGGGCCTCGGTGTTGTAGCAGGTATAGGAGAACAGATGGGGATCTCCGTTTCGGGGGAGCACGGCAAACTGCTGGCTGCTCCAGCGGGTGGACATGGGCACATAGGCCGAGGCAATGTACCGCAGGTTCCAGGGCTCCCAGGTGATCAGGACGTCCAGTCCTTCCTCCTCCATGAGCCGCTTGGTGCGCTCCAGACGGTAAGCCCGCATCCGTTCATAATTGATAGTCTTGAGCCGATCGGTACCAAGTGCGCCGTATGGCATAGCAGTTTCCTCCTTTACATGACAGTGGGTGGATGGAATGGGCCCTACCCCCGGGGAATCCGGCTGCGCTTGCGCAGCCCTCCGGTGGCAAAGGAGCCCACAGGTACAGGCTGTTCGGGACAGCGGGGGAGCACATGGCCCGCCCGACGGATGCTGCCGGCAGGGCAGGCTTCCACACAGGCCCCACAGCGGCTGCACAGCCGGCTGTTGAGCACATGGATCAGCCCCGCCCCTCCCTGGATGGCCTTCTGGGAACAGGCCGCGGCGCAGGCGCCGCAGCCGGTGCATCTGTCGGGCGCCACATAGAGGGTGTACATACACACCAGCTCCTTGCAGCTGTGCGTGTCAACATGCTCTGCCCAGTCGGCCGGATGGGCCTCCAGGGATGCCAGCACCAGTCTGGCCACAGAGGCGGAGAGCTCGCACTCGTTGCACAGCTCCATGACCTGACACAGCTCCCGCAGCAGGGGCAGGTCCCCGCTGGAACCCTTGCCCTGTACAATGTGATTTAGAATGGTATAGACCTGATAGATCCCGTCCCGGCACATGACCCCCAGTCCGCAGGAGGCCCGGTGGGCCTGGCCCACCAGCTCCCGCAGCCGCCAGACGGGGCACTGGCCCGGGGCTTCCGCTCGGATCTCCTCCACCGTGGGCAGAGGGCAGACCTCCAGCTGACAAATTCGTTCCATGGCGTCAACCTCCCCCATAGGCAGACCACAGCTTTTCCGGCTGGATCTGCAATCTCAGGTCGCACTGGAGACAGCGGCCCGATTCACATTTAGCCTGCTGGCAGGTAAATCCCTGGGACAGCGGCAGAGCATCCTCTCTGCGCTCCTCCGGGGGCCGCAGCTCCATCTCCTGCCGGGGCAGCCGGGCAAAGCCCTCCACGATCCCGATGCGGGGCTGGGGAGGCTCGGGAGGCACCAGCTCCAGCGTGATGTCTCCGTCTCCGCCCAGCCAGCGGTCCATCCGGGCCGCCGCCTCCCGGGCCGCGGCGATGGCGTCGATGACGAACCGGGTCCCGGTGGTCACATCGCCGGCGGCAAAGACCCCCTCCACGCTGGTCAGATACCGTCCCTCCTGGCCCTCCTTCGGGGAAAGGGGGTACCCCCGGCGGTCCAGCGCCACGCCGAAGGCCTCAGTCAGGCCGGTGACCTGACCGGCGGCAAAGACCACGCTGTCACAGGGGAGAATCTGGGTGGAATTCGGCACAGGCTCCTCCACCACCGCTCCGGTCTCCGGATCAAACCGGAAATCCCGGATCCGGTGGAGCCGAAGGCCGGTCACGCCCTCCGGCCCGCCCAGGATGGCCTCGCTGGAGCAGCTGTCCCACAGCACCGCCCCCTCGGCCACGGCCAGGTCCCGCTCCTCCGGCGAGGCCTGGCTGGCATCCTTCTCCAGACACACCACATGGACCCGCTTGCCCATGCGAATCAAGGTACCAGCCACGTCGAAGGCCACGTTGCCCCCGCCGATGACCGCCGTATGCTCTCCCAGCTCCAGCGCCTCCCCCCGGCGGCTGGCCCGCAGCAGCTCCACCGCCGTGTACACCCGGGGCAGATCCCATCCCGGCAGGGAGCGGAGCTTTTTCCCTTCGCTGGTGCCCACCGCAATGAGCACTCCGTCATATTCTTCCTTCAATTGGGCGGCGTTTTCCACCGCCTGTCCGCACAGCAGGCGTACGCCCGCTTCCCGGATCAGGTCGATCTCCGCCAGCACGTCGGCGGTGGGGATGCGGTACTCCGGCATACCGCCGGTCATGTGCCCGCCGGGAACGGGCTGCTTTTCGTACACGGTCACCTCATGACCCTGGCGGTTGAGGTAGTAGGCCGCCGTCAAACCACAGGGGCCGGCGCCGATCACCGCCACCCGCTTGCCGGTAGAGGCTTTCCGGGCCAGATAGGCCGGCTTCCAGCTCTGTTCCCGGTCATGCTCCACCGCGTACCGCTTCAGGTCCCGGATGGACACCGCCAGATCCAGGCCGGCCCGCTTGCACTTGTTTTCACAGCGATTGTTACACACATAGCCCAGGGCGTGGGGGAAGGGCACCTTCTCCCGGATGACGCCCACCGCCTCGGAATACCTGCCCTCATTGACCAGGCGCACATACCGGGGGATATCGATGTGGGCGGGGCACTCGGCCTGGCAGGGGATAAGCCGCTCAGTGCGGGGCAGGTCGGGATCAAAAATACCTGTGCGATCCTGAAGGGCCCCGGTGGGGCAGATCTCCACACACGCTGAGCAGAACCGGCAATCCGTCTCAATCAGGGGCTTGTCGTCCAGGGTGCCGATGTAGCACTCCCCTTCCGGGGCCTTCCGGTATTTCAGCACCCCCACCCCCCGAACCTGCTCACATACTCGAACGCAGCGCCCGCATTGGACACAGCGTTCCAGTTCTCGGTCGATGAGGGGATTTTCAATGTTGATGCGGTTGGTATAGCGGTGAATGGTGTGCATCCGGCCGTGGGTCACGCCCAGGTATTGGATCAGGGATTGCAGCTCGCAGTTGGTGTAGGAGCGGCAGCCCATGCAGTCCTTGGGATGGCCCGCCAGCATCAGCTCAATGGCGATCCGCCGGATCCGGTCCAGCCGCTCCCCTTTGGTGGTCACTTCCATATCCTGCTCCACCGGCGTATTGCAGGCGGTGAAAGGCCCTTCCCGGCCCGCCACCTCAACTACGCACAGCTTGCAGGTGCTCTGCACCGGCAGGCATGGATGAGAACAGAGATGGGGAATATAGATGCCCGCCGCCAGGCTGGCCTCCAGTATGGACTGCCCCTGCTCCGCCTCCACCGCCACACCGTCGATGTGCAGCTGGATCGCGCACATGTCTCCACCCCGTTTCTTATGGTTTGCTCATGTATACATAGGGCTCCAGGAAAAGAGCCGCGGCATTCCACTCGTCATAATCCACATGGAAAGCCGACAGGGTCATGGGAACGAAGGGCGGGGGCACATGGGCCACCACCTCGTCAAATACCATTGCTCTTGGCCCCGCCACCCGGACACGAATGGGGTCTCCATCCTGGATACCCAGCTCCTGGGCGTCCTTTACACAAACATGGGCATGGCGGCGGGCCACAAAGAGCCCTCGCTCCAGCGCCACAGTACCGGCAGGACCGGTAAGCCGCACCGGGGCGGTACCCCCCAGCACCCCGCTATCCCCCAAGGGAGGCACCAGGCCGATGGCTCTGGCCTCCGTGAAGGAGAACTCCACCTGAGACTCCTTCCGCAACGGTCCCAGCACGGTGCACAGACAGGATTTCCCGTCCGCTCCTTCCACCGTTACTTTGTATTGTGAGATATAGCCGCCGCCGCCGTCACCCAGCAATCGTTTGGGCTCCAGTTCGGCTTCCGGGCCGAACAAAGCTTTCAGGTCGGCCTGACACAGGTGCACATGGCGTCCGGAGGCCTCAGCCAGAATTTTGATCTCCTTTGTCATTGGGTATTCCCTCCTTGTCGGGGCGTATCCAGCAGTTCAAAGACACCCGCGGCTCCCATACCGCCGCCCACGCACATGGTCACCAGGGCGTAGCGTCCGCCGTTGAGCCGCAGATAGTCCAGGGCTTTGCTCAGCAGGAAGCCGCCGGTAGCCCCCATGGGATGGCCCAGTGCCATGGCGCCGCCCCAAGGATTGACCTTCTCCTCCGGCATACCCAGGGTGCGGATACACACCAGGGCCTGGGAGGCAAATGCCTCGTTGAGTTCGATCACATCCATCTGGTCCATGGTGAGCCCGGCCAGCTCCAGGGCCTTGGGCACAGCATAGATGGGGCCCACCCCCATGATCTCCGCCGGGCACCCCGCCGCGGCAAAGGAAATAAAGCGGGCAATGGGCGTCACACCCAGGGCGGCGGCCTTTTCTCCACTCATCAGCACCACAAAGGAGGCGCCGTCGCTGGTCTGGGAGGAAGTGGCCGCTGTCACGGTCCCCCCCTCCTCCGGGGGCAGGAAGGCAGTCTTGAGCCCGGCGCAGATCTCCAGGCTGGTGTCCGGGCGGATCCCTTCGTCCAGGGTCACCACCCGCTCCCCTTCCGGGGTGGATATGGTAATTGGGATGATGGCCTGGTTGAGGCCACCTGACTGCTGGGCAGCCCAGGCTTTCCGGTTGCTCTCCACCGCCATGCGGTCCATTTCCTCCCGGGTGATCCCGTATCGCCTGACCACATTTTCCGCGGTGATCCCCATAGGCATATAGGCCCCTGGGTAGTGCTCCATCAGCCAGGGGTTGGCATATTCCATAGACTGGGGCGGTCCCTCGGAGGACATGTACTCAATGCCCCCCGCCACCATGACCTGGGCCTGTCCGGCCAGAATGGCGCAGGCGCAGGTAGCGACGGCCTGAAGGCTGGAAGAGCAGAACCGATTGATGGTCTGGCCAGGGATGGACTCGGGCAGACCGGCCCGGTTGATGAGCAGCCGGGCCACATTGCCCCCCAGCTCGTTGGCGGGGGTGGCAGTGCCCACCACCAGGTCGTCGATCTCTTTCACATCCAGCTGGGGCACCTTGTCCAGGGTCCCCAGCAGCGCCTGGGTCCCCCATTCCAGTGGATTCACTCCAGCGAAGGAGCCTTTGCGGGCCTTGCACACCGGCGTGCGGCCATAGGCCACGATGACAGCCTCTCTCATGGCGCGTCATCCTCCCCATGCAGCTCCAGCACACCCTGATCCCGGAGGATACGGGCAATAGCCCTGTCCCGGAACACCGCCACGCTCTCATGGTCCTGTCCAAGGGCCTTCGGCCTGTGGGCCAGTTCCTCATCCAGGCCGTCGGCCAGGATCAGGTCCTCCGGGTTTGCCTGGCCGTATTTGGCCCCCATGGCCCGCATACCGCCCTTGACACCCAGGCTGATGGTAAGTACCTGACCGGTCACCGCCATGCGCAGGCCGGGACCAAACATCAGGGCCTTGTCCATCTCTTCCACAGTGCATACGCCCCCCAGGATGGCCTTTTTGGCCGCGTCCAGGGCTGCCCAGGATACCATGTTGACGATCAGCCCGAAGGCCTCCTTCCGGCAAACGATGGGCATCTTGCCCATGGCGGTATAGAGCTCCACCGCCTTGTCCACATTGGCCTGGCTGGTCCGCTCCCCACCGCACACCTCCACCAGAGGCAGCAGATAGGAGGGGTTATAGGGGTGGCCCACCAGAATACACTCGGGATGGAGCGCCCCCTCCTGGAGCTTGCTGGGCAGCAGCATGGAGGTGGAGCTGGCAATGACCGCCCCGTCCCCGGTGATCTCCTGGATCTGCCGATACATCTGCTGCTTCAGCTCCAGATTTTCCGCCACGCACTCCTGGACGAACTGAGCTCCGGCCACCGCCTGGGCCAGGTCGTCGGTGTAGTGTCCCCGGTTGAAGGCCTCCTCAGCCTGAGCCCGGGTGCATACCCCGGCGTCCACCAGGGCATGGAGCGCGGCCCAGATATTGTGCTCCACCGGCTGAATATCGTACAGTGCCGTCTCAAAGCCCTGGAGCATGGCATTGACCGCCAGCCCGGCGCCAATCATGCCCACGCCCACAAAGGCCAGTTTTCCCTTTCCCATCCAGGACACCTCCGTCAGCCGCCGATGCAGTGGAGCCCGCCGTCAGGATAGATGATCTGGCCGGTAACGAAGCCGGAGGCGTCGGAGGCCAGGAAGAGAGCGGGCCCGATGTTGTCATCCGACTCCGCCCAGCGGCACATGGGTACCTTTTCAGCGAACTCGTTGTTGATCTTCTCGATGATCTCGGGAGGCGGACCCATCTTGAGCATCATGGGCGTCCAGGTGGCAATGGGGCCGATGGCGTTGACTGTGATGTTGTAGCGTCCCCACTCGCCGGCCAGATACTTGGTGAGCATATCCACGGCACCCTTGGTGGAGCCATAGCCGATGTTTCCGGGACCCTTCAGCGCGTGGGCTCCCCGGATGGAGGTAATGTTGATGATCTTGCCGTACTTTTTCTCGATCATTACCTTGCCGAACACGTTGCAGCAGATCATGATGCTCTTAACATTGGTAGCGTACATGTCGTCCCACTCGTCCAGATGCTCCAGGGCATCCTGAGCGGGGAACTTCTTGTTGAAGCCCTGGGAATTCACCAGAATATCCACCGTGCCAAACTGTTCCACCACGGCCTTGCACAGAACCTCCACGCTCTCCACATTGGTGGAGTCAGCGGTCATGCAGGTGACCCGCTTGCCGGTCTCCTCAAAAATCTTCCCGGCGGTCTCCTCCAGCGTGGCCTGGGTGCGGCCGGTAATGACCACATTGGCCCCGGAAAAGGCAAACCCCTTGGCAATCGCGCCGCCGATGCCGCCGCCGCCGCCGATGACTACCGCTACTTTCCCCGTAATGTCCCACAGATTTTTCATGAAGATACTCCTTTCCGTGTGTTATGACCTGACCAGCGGCTTGAGCCCCAGGATCTGCCGGGCTTCGGCGGAGGTAGCCACCTCATTGCCATAGGCCCGCACCGCCCGGACTGCCCGTTCCACCAGCATCTGGTTGGTCGCCATGATCTTGTTGCCGTTTTCGTCCACGCCGTAGACTACATTGTCCTCCAGGCCCACCCGAATGTGGCCGCCGTTGGCCAGGGCGGAGAAAAGGATGGGCATATGCCCCTTGCCGATGCCAAAGGCCGACCAGGTGGAGCCCGGGGGCAACTGGTCGATGAGATATTGCAGCTCAGCGGGAGTGGCTCCCATGCCGCCCAGTACCCCCAGGCAGAACTGGAAGTGGAGGGGCGCTTTCAAGGTGCCGTTTTTCACATAGGCGGATACCGCCCGCATCATGCCGGCATCAAAGATCTCGATCTCCGGCTTGATGCCCCGCTCCTGGTATAGCTTCCCCAGATCCATGAGGAACTTCTGGCTGTTGCAGAAGATGCCGCCCGGCACGCCCCAGTTGAAGCTTCCCGCGTCAAAGGTTCCCATCTCGATGCCGTCCACCGTGCGGTGGTGCTCCATCCGCCTGCCGTTGCCGTAATCGCTGTCGTCGGACACCCGGTGATCGCCGGAGGAGGTGCAGTTGATAATGACGTCGCAGTCCTCATGGGCACGGATGAGCCGGATGGTCTCCCGGAACCGCTCCGGATCCATAACGCCCATACCGTTTTCGTCCCGCATGTGCAGATGGACCACCGCCGCTCCCAGCTTCCAGCACTGGTATGCGGTCTCAGCGATGTCCTGAGGAGTCTCCGGGATTTGGTAGCCCGGCGGTGTAATGGCGCCGGTAAGCGCCGCAGTAATAATGGTTTTATTCATAATCAACCTCTGTTTCTGAAAAATTGAAAGGATTAACCTTTATCGTTTTTCGCGGCGGCGTCTGCCCGGGCCTGCATGGTCTTAATGTTGGCCTCATAGGCCACCTTGACCCGGTCCTCGCTGAGGCGATAGCCGAAGGCCATCAGCAGGGTGAACACCAGGAACATGGCGGCGGGCAAGCCGCCCACCAGCTTGATCATCATATCCACGTCCGCCACCGTCTTGTTGACCTCATCATAGCCGCAGCCAATGAGCACCACGGCGGTGAGGCCGCCCACGAAGATCCAGGAGAACTTGGAGGCGATGCCAAAAATGGAGGTCACGAAGGTACGGTTGTCCACGCCGGTCTTATACAGCTGGTATTCACCGGCGTCAATATAAAGGGTGGGTCCGTTGCATGCCAGGATGACGAAGGTAAACTGGGCAATGCTGTTGCAGATGATGTACACCAGCCAGGACCCGCCGGAGAAGAAGCCCAGGTAGATCATGGGGAGCATACAGCCCAGCCCGGCCAGAATGGCGGAGTTCTTCTTACCGATCTTTCGGGAGAAGGGAGGGCAGAGGAACGCCGCTGCCGCGGAGGCAAAGCCCTGCACCGTCATAGACACCGTCAGCATGCTGTAATTATCGGTGGCATAGGTGAAATAGTAAGCGCCCAGAGCGGAAATGACCTGCATGGCGGTAAAACGGATCACGTCAGACAGCAGCAGGATAAGCAACTGACTGTTGGTGACGGCGGTGCTTAGGATCTTGGTGATTTTCACACTGCCGCCCATGCCCTCGGCCTTGAAGTGGGGATCATACTTGTCCACTTCCCGCAGGGCCACGAAGAGAAATGCCTGACCTACCAGAGCGATGACCGAGAAGATGATCTGCACCATGGTATAGCCGTCCACCTTGCCCAGAGAATCAAAGAAAAGCACCATGGGCACCAGCATGGCGGAGGATAGCAGCCGGGCCACGTTCTGTCCCTGGGTAATACGGGAGGCGATCTTTTGTCTGGCCCTACCGTCAGCGCCGGCGATCTTGGGGATCAGACCGTTCTGTCCCAGCTGGACAAAGCTCATGCCGGTACCGTAGCCAATATAGCCGATGAACACCATGAACAGCTTTACGCCCATGGGCACGTCCAGGTTAATGAAGCAGAGCGTGGAGCCAATCGACACCATCAACGGACCATAGAGCAGCCAGGAGCGGTACTGGCCGAACCGGGGACACACCTTCTGTACCACCAGACCGCTCAAAGTGCCGATGACCAGGTCGCAAACCCGGGAGGCAGTGAGGATGCCCGCCATCATCGCCGCACTGAGCAGCAGCCGCTCTGTGGCATAGAAGGATACGAAGGAATTGATGACGGAGTTGCCGATCATTTGGCAGGTGAGCGCGATGAAGTAGAGCCAGGATATTTTATTGATATTCACGGCCGGCTTGCCCGCTATCTCTGTTTGCTGATTCATATTCAAACCTCCAACCTACTCAGATTCCTCGTTGTCCAATATGGACGTCTCCTTGTGCGAATATGGACCGCGCGGGAGATGCCCGTTATTTTTTCCTGATTTTACCCCTCCTTTTTTACATTATATGGGCAAATTAACCACATCCACTGTGTGTTAATTATAAAACAATGTCGGGCGCGCCGTAAAACAGTTAGTTTTCATGGATAGTCATTACAAAAATGTATAGGTCAATTTGTGCAACATTATATTGCTGAACTATGTTATATTAAGTTAAAATCCATGAAATCACGTCTGTGTCGAATTTGCGCAAAAAATGCGTCCGACGACGGCGCACCGGAAAGGAGGGCGGCGCTATGACGCTGCTGCAAATGGAATACTTTCTGAAAATTGTAGAGCGGGGCAGTTTTTCCAAGGCGGCAGCCGAGCTGTTTCGGGCTCAGCCCACCATCAGCCGCGCCATTGTGGCCCTGGAAGAGGAGCTGGGTGTGCAGCTGTTTTACCGGGAAAAGGGCGTTTCCCTCACAAGCGCGGGCCAGGTCTTTTACGATAAGGCCCAATCTGTGCTCTGCGCGGTGCATGAGTTATCCACCGCCATGGAGCAGTGCAAGGACTCCTGTTCCGCCTCTCTGCGTATCAGCTATCACCATCTGGATTCCGCCCTGTCCCCGGCACTGATGCAATGCCTGCGCAGCATGACGGTGAAACACCCCAACATTACCGTCTTTATTCGGGAATACGCCTCGGTGAAAGAATCCCTGCTGAGCAGCCGGAAAAGCTGCGATGTGGTATTTACCCTTGCCTACGACGTGAAGGGAAAAAGTAACGTGACCTATGAGGCTATCAGCCCGGATATGGTCATGGCGGTCCTCCCCGCCGGCCACCCCCTAAGCCACAGGGACTGCCTACATATGCGGGATCTCACCCGCAGCCGGATCCTGCTGCCGGGGGTGAATCTGTCGGCTCTCAGCGACGATATCATCTATGCCTTTTTTACCAACAGCGGTTTCCCCCTGAAGCATGTGCAGGTGGTTTCCAGCGCGGAGCTGCTGGCTCCTCTGATCCTCACCGGGGAAGGGATTGCGCTGGCTCCCATGTCTATTCTGCGGCAGAGCCGGCTGGACGGCACCCCATCCATCCAATGCCTGCCGGTGGTGGACTGCAAGGTGGGCCTGGATATCGTGGCCGCCTGGCGGGCGGACGATCCAAACCCGGCCATTCCACTGTTTATTGAGGAGATGAAGCACTGGATGGACCTGACCTGTTAAGGCGGGAGGCGAGGCCTGTCCGGGATTTACGGTTCCGCCCGTCTGGCGTACCATGAGAGCGGGAACACAGGCAACGAGCGACTCATGCAGATATAAAATACAGGGCCAAGCCGGCCAGCATGAGCGGTTCCGCTAAGAAGACCCCACGGGCCGCCAGGAAGGAGTGCAAATGAAACGATCTGAAATCAACCGGGCGCTGAGAGAAATGGAGGCCATGTGCCGGAAACACTGCTGCCACCTGCCTCCCTTCTGCCATATCACGCCGGAGGAATGGCGGCATCTTGGCCAAGAGTACGACGAAGTGCGAGAGTGTATGCTGGGCTGGGACATCACCGACTACGGTATGGGTAACTTTGACAAGCTGGGCTTTTCCCTGGTCACCATACGCAACGGCAACCGGGCCAAAGCGGACAAATACCCCAAGGTGTATGCCGAGAAGCTACTCTATCTGAAGGAAGGGCAGTACGCCCCCAATCATTTTCACTGGTTCAAGACCGAGGACATCATCAACCGTGGGGGAGGTAATGTACTCATCCGGGTGTACGGCTCTCTGCCCGATGAGGAGATGGACCGACACACCGATGTGACCGTCCACACCGATGGACTTACCCGCACTGTACCGGCAGGTACTCAGATCCGCCTCACGCCTGGGGAGAGCATTTACATTCCACAGCGCCTGTACCATGATTTTTCCGTGGAACCTGGTACCGGCCCTGTGCTGCTGGGGGAAGTGAGTCAGTGCAACAACGACAACACCGACAACCGGTTCAATCCCCCCATGGGCCGCTTCCCGGCCATAGAGGAGGACGAGCCTCCCTATCGGTTGCTGTGCAACGAGTACCCACAGGCCCCGGTTCTCAGGCTGTAACGCCAGCCGTGCAAAGCGGCTGCCATCTCCACAAAAAATATTTCGCAAAAAATGGCTGCCAGAGGCAGCCGTTTTTCGTTGCTTATAATACTTTTTCTTTATTCATCCTGGTTCGGATGACGATGCGGATATGAAGTCCGGTTCCAACCTTCTGTTCTCTACAAATTTTACATATGGAGGCTGGCCATAGTCCCTCCACCGCTTCTCAGGACGAACCGGCAGCAGGCCCAGCTTTTCCATGGTGTCCGCCACATCTTTCAGGCCATATTTCTCATAGGTCTCCCGATAGGGCCAGCCGGTTTCCAAATCCCAGCCCCTGGCCTCATAATAGGCATCCACCATCTCATTCCACAGCGTCCAATCGGCGGTCTCATTATAGGAATCAGGAATACTGATGGTTCGCCAGATGGCCTCCATCTCCTGCTTTCGGCTGCGGTGGCTGTCCCGGATCAGGATGGCCCGGAACAGGAGCTTGGAGCGATAGGCAGCCCGTTCCAACTCCTCCACCGTCAGTTGATAGCCGGTAGCGGCCTGATACATTTCACACTCCATGGTAGGCCAGCGAAAATCAGGGCTTTGCCACTCACAACTCATAATGGAATCCTTGATCTCAGAAAAATATTGCGTGTGGATGATCGCGTCAATGATATGGCGGCAGTGGTAGGGATCCTTGACCGCCTCGGCATGGTATTTGAATTCGCAATGGAAATGCTCCACTGTCTGCGCGTCCCGGCTGGAGGTCATATTGATCAGATTCATGGCCAGCCAGGTAGGCTTATCAATGGCGCCCTGGAATCCTCTCCCCTGCCAGTGCACCGATTGTCCCCACGCCGCCTCCAGGCTGACCGGCAGATCAATGCGCTTGCCGCCCAGCGCCATGGAATATCGTCCGTGATAAATGGTCTCGCTGAAGGTCTCATACCCCATTGTCCGGATAGCCCTGGACATGCCCTCCGCGAAAAGGTCGCCATAGTATCCCTTGCGGTAGACCAGATTGGTGATGAACCGCTTCATGAACTCCACATTGTCCACGTCCACTTCCATCCCGGTGCCCAGGTCGTTTCCGTCCAGCAGGTGCTCCTTTTTGCACATGGACAGCCAGGATTGCAGCCAGATCAGGATCTCCCACTTGTCAATGCCATAGTCGTTGCACATGTCGTTGACAATAGTGGCCCGGTCATAGTCAGGCCCCCAGTAGTTGAGCACATCCGGAGGAATGGACTGATTCAGCTGCTCCAGATAAGGGTCGGAAGTATCCGGCTTACCAGACTGCGGAACTCCCGTCCGTGGAGCTGCTCCAGTTTATCCTGCGTGGGATGCACCCTCAGCCCCCACAGCTCGCCGGCGGGCAAAAACTCCACCTTATCATCCTCGATCTTTACATAGGTTGGCTGGTCGGCCCGCCCTTCCAGGATAAAACCATCATAGCCCGCGTATTTCAGCTCCGTGGCAAAATATCCGCCGATATTGCCCCAGGTAAACATCTCCGGATTGTTGGCGCAGCCAATAGAACAGGCGGCGCTCCTGCCTCCGGCGGGAATACCTGTTCCCGTAGTGGGACCGGTCATGTAGATAAACTTGTTTTCCTCGTCAAAGGGTCCTGTCCCCATGGGCACCTCGTCCCAGAAAATGCGGTTGATGATCATCCGCCCGCCGATGTACTCCGGCACATAAGGATAGATGCTCTCCGTACTGACCCGCCGCTCCGTCAGGTTGATGCGGAGGATCTTTCCGCAGAAGCCATACAGACCCATTTTGTTTTCGGGATTGTCCAGTATGTCCTTTACCTTGAAATTCGGCATGTCAGCACTCCTCCCCCTTCACTCCGGGCACCAGCTGCTCGTCCACATACTGCGAATTGTCGCTCAGGCCCAGGCACCGCACAGGGCAATATTGCACGCAGGCAGGGCCCTCTTCCCGTCCGCGGCATAGGTCACACTTGGCCGCCTTCCACTCCTTGCGGACTTTATCCTTTATCATAGTAATACGTGATGGCGTAAATTTACAGTGTTTGGCACACAATCCGCACCCAATACAGTACGCCTCGTCAATGTAGACCACACCAAGCTTGTCGTCAATCTTCATCGCCGCCCCTTTTTTCGGACAGGCGTCATAGCAGGGATGATCCTTGCAGTGATAGCAGGTCAGCACACGGTGGAGCATGTGCCGCCGGTCGATCTCCACCTTGATCCTGCTGTTGCCCGGACCGGTAAATCCCTCATGGAGCAGTCCGCACATGATGGAACAGGAAACGCAGCCCGCGCAGATGGAATAATCAGGCGCATACTGTACCACATGATTGCCATAATGCTTCAGCTCTTCCCGTACCGCCGTTTTCTTGTCTTCCATGACATCAGCCCCTCCCTGATTTATAGATAGCTCCCATGAAAGTGCCAGAATTTTTTCACAATTATATCACACATCCCCACCAAAACACAATAAGCACAAGTAAAATAATTTGTAAGTTGTTGTTTAAATTTCGCAAGTTGTTTTATCTATAATTTCCAAATATATGCGCTATTTTGCCTTTATGCACTATTGTCCCTCTTTCTATCTATTTGGAGTTTATGTACAAATTTCTTTTTTCTTCTTGAAAGTATTTTTGAGCAGGTATATAATTTACCTATCAAGCGGGTGAAACACCGTCTTAGTTTGTTGTAAAACTCAATGAAACAAATTGGGAGTAAAATTTGCAATCAAGTTTCACCCCTTCACTTCTACACAAATTAAGAGGAGGGAATCGTCATGTGGATTGTAAGCGGCACCTATGTCATAAAGCCCGGCAAACGCGATGCGTTCGTGGAGCAGGTCATCGCCCAGGGAATCTTGGATAAAATCCTGAAAGAAGACGGCAATATAGGCTATGACTACTACTATCCCCTGGAGGATGCGGATCAGGTCTTTTTCGTAGAGCGGTGGACCAGCGAGGCCGCATGGAAGGCCCATCTGGAGGCACCCCACGTGGCGCAAGACCTGAAATCATTGAAGGAATCCTATCAGACCGGTTTTTATCCGGGCGTTTTGGGCGAACTGACCGAGCAATAAACAGTATTAAGGAGGGCAGCTTCCTCACAAGGACGCTTCCACCACATATCAGAAGATAAATATTTTTAATTTGAGGTGATACCGCAACGGAAAACAAAACCTACTCCCAGCAGATCGCGGAGATCAGCACCAAGCTGAGCCTTTCCGACATCGATCAGCGCACCCTTGACAACGCAAAGGTCTTCATGCTGGACTGTCTGGGCTGCATTCTCTCCGGCAGTCAGATCATCAACGCCAAGGTCATTCGTGAAGCGGTAAAGCACATCGCCCCCGACGGCGACTGCACTATTTTCGGCACCGGCGAAAAGACCAACACCATGATGGCCGCCCTGATCAACGGCACCACCGGCCACAGCCAGGACTATGACGACGACCACCGGGAAGGTACCCAGCACGCTTCCGTCGCTGTACTGCCTGCGGTTCTGGCACTGGCCGAAAAGTACGGTAAATCCGGGGCCGAGGTCCTCCTGGCGTACATCATCGGCTCCGACGTGACCATCCGCTCCGGCGAGGCCTTCCTTGGCACCTCCTATTACGCCGGCTGGCATTTGACCGGCACCTGCGGCGTTATGGGCGCGGCGGCAGGCGCAGCAAAGGTCATGGGGCTGGATGTCCAGCAGACAGTGGACGTCTTGGGCGTGGCCGGCTCTGCCGCCGGCGGTCTGGGCGCCTTTAACTCCAACGGCTCCTGGACCAAGCGGTTCCATGCCGGTCAGTCCGCCATGAACGGTGTACTGGCAGCCGAGATGGGCAAGGCGGGCTATTTCGCTCCCGCAGCCGTTTACGAGGACAAGGACGGCTGGCTCAACTGCTTCTCCTACAAGGGCGGCTCTGTCGGCTACGACCCCGTCCTCCCCGACGGCATCCAGGACGGCAGCAAGCTGGTTGAGAATTTCGGCAAGAAGTGGGAAATGGCCGACAACTCCATCAAACTCCACTCCTGCTGCCGCTTTACCAATAATTTCTGCGACTGTGCCATCGATATCCACAACCAGCCTGGATTCGACTGGACAAAGGTCAAGGCAATCCACGCCGAGTGCAACCGTTTCACCGACACCAAGCTGTGTCAGCCAGTAGATATGAAGCGTCATCCTCAGAACACCGTCAACGCGCAGTTCTCCCTGTTCTACGAAATCGCCTGCGGACTGGTGAAAGGGCGGGTAATTCCCGAAAGCTTTACGGAGGAGGCCATCAAAGACGAGCGGATCAACCATCTTTGCGATCTGGTAACCTGGGAGATCAATCCGGAGTTTGAGGCAGTCTATCCCGACCGGTATCCCGCCAAGGTCACCGTCACCATGGAGGACGGCTCTACTTATGTGGGCGAGGTCGCCTAGCTTACGTTGCCTTGTTCGCTTCGGATCTGTTCCACGATCCTGTGCTCCGCGGCAGCACTGGTAAAGTGTTCCCGCTGCCCCGGCAGGATCACATAGGTACCATTCACCACCCACACCGCTTTCTCCTCCTTTCCAAAAAGTTACTTTTTGTGTTACCACTTACTCTTCAGTCTTTTTATTTCATTTTATTGCACTTGTTATTTACCACTTATTTCCCCACTTTGTTAGTCAAAGTATATACCGTGGCGCTATTTTTTCAA
This sequence comes from Pseudoflavonifractor phocaeensis, assembly GCF_016901955.1. GTDB lineage: Bacteria > Bacillota > Clostridia > Oscillospirales > Oscillospiraceae > Flavonifractor > Flavonifractor phocaeensis_A. Next base: position 102,992 of record NZ_JACJLC010000001.1, on the reverse strand, counting down.
GTAGAAATACAAGTTTATCAGTTTATGACAAACTTAATATTGTTTATATGTTTATTTTGACGAATTAAATTTTATGAAACTTTATTATGCACTCCGACTTCCTGTGAAACTTATTTGAAATATTGCAATCAACTTTCGTTTTGCTTGCATCCATTCCACAAGCATGTTATAATAGGGTCAACCATACAGCCCACGCTTTCTCTGTCAATCATTCCCTTACGCATCACGGAACTTATGCATCAGCGCCAAGCTCCGCTGAGAGCGGAGATGGTTTTCTGTGAATTTTGAATTATTTTGTTTGGGAGAGAGCGCCTATGAAATCAAAGACCATCTATGACATCGCCGATGCAGCCGGCGTATCTGCTGCCACTGTCTCTCGTGTGATCAACAATAAAAACCGGGTCTCCTCAGAGACCCGAAATAGAGTACTCAGCGTAATCAAGGAGTTGAATTATGAGCTGCCCTCCTCCGTCGCCAATCGGGGGACAAAGCCCTCCCTTGTAGGTATCGTCACCACGGATATCCTTTCTCCCCATTACGCCAGAGAGATCGACCGGCTTTCTCATTTCCTTCCTGAAATCGGCTACGCCCCGGTTTTTTGCAGCACCGGCCCCAGCGTAGCCAGCAAGCTGAAACACATCGAAATGCTGATCAGCCTGGGCTGTACTATTATTTTCTGCGTAGGATCCGTATTTCGAGATGTTTTCCAGGAAACTTCCGCCTTATCAGCGCACACCAACGTCAACTACATCATCAGCAACTGCGTGATTGTGGCGGATAACGTCTATTCCGTGATTAACGATGAGGAATATGCCATTAAGCTGTGCATTGATCATTTGATGCGTAAGGGACATCAGCACATCGCCTATGTAAAGGACGCCTCCTCCTTCAGCGGCCAGAACAAACTGAGGGCGTTCAAAAACAACCTCCTGCTCCGGGACAGCGCCATGCTGGATGAGCAGCTGATCGTCGAATCTCCCCGCGGCCTGGACGGTGGTCAGCAGGCCGCGGAGATGCTCCTGAATACCGGCAGGCCCTTTTCCGCCGTCATTTTCGGGGGCGATATCACCGCCATTGGTGGTATGAAATACTTCCAGCGGAAAGGCTATCGCATTCCGGAGGATATCGCGGTCATCGGCTTCAACAACAGCATTTCCTCTCAGTGCTGCACCCCCACGCTGACCACCACAAACGCCAATCTCACCTCCACGGTGGAGGCCATGATCAGCACGGTCAAGCAGCTGGAAAATGGCTCCACTCCTTCCCACCTGATTAAGGTCACCCCGGAGCTGATTGTCAGAGAAAGCACCTGATCCCCCAGTCAGGTCATACCGGCGGCCCGTCCCGCCCATGACGCGCCGCCTCTATTGAAACTTCCCCATACCCCATTCCCATATTCAGCCTTCATTTCTGTTCCACTTGCGTTTCCCCCCTTTGCGCCATAGTTGGAATCATGAAAGGAGCAGTATGAAAATGGGAAACTATGAGCATGTTCTGTCCCCCCTGAAGGTAGGAAAGGTCACCTTTAAAAACCGCATTGAATTCGCCCCTTCGTGCAATACCCTGGGCACAATGGACGGCATGGTTACCAACGAGATGATCGCTTATTACCGCCATATCGCCCGAGGCGGCGCCGGCATCATTACGCTGGGAGAATCCCCGGTCAACTACCGCGAGGCTAAGGGCCATCTGTTTGAGTTGGATCTGGGCAACGATCACGTCATCAAGGGACTGGCCGACCTGAACGAGGAGGTCACCCGCTATGGCGCCAAGCTCTCTCTGGAGCTCAATCACACCGGGCGGCACTCTCTGCTCAATCGGGATACCTGGGCCCCCAGTCCCATTCACGGAGAGATGGAGGTCCTGGCAGTCAAAAAGAACGGCGGAAAGTTCACCCACATCCGCACCATGGATCAGGACATGATCGACCAGACCATTGAGGATTTCGTCAGCGCCGTACTGCGGTGCAAGCGGGCTGGACTGGAAATGGTCATGATCCACGGCGCTCAGGGCCACCTGATCGGCCAGTTCCTCTCCCCCTTTACCAACCACCGCACCGACCGGTACGGCGGCAGTTTGGAAAACCGGGCCCGGTACGCCATCGATCTTCTGGACGCGGTGCGCAAAGCCGTGGGCCCCGATTTCATCATTGAATACCGCCACTGCGCCGACGAGCTGGTCAAGGGCGGTCTCGCCGAGGAAGAGTCCCTGGAATTCGCCCAGATGATCCAGGATAAGATCGACCTCATCCACATCTCCGCAGGGATGCACCAGGACTGGAGAGCGGCGGCAGAGACCATTCAACCCCAGTACTGGCCCCACAATTACCTGGTCCACTTTGCCGAGGACTTCAAAAAGGTCCTGCATATTCCGGTGGTCACCGTGGGCTCCATTAAAACCATGGAGGACGCCGAGGATATCATCGCCAGCGGCAAGGCGGACGTCGTGGCCATCGGCCGCTCTCTGATCGCCGATCCCTATATGGTGAAAAACGCTCAGCTGGGCCATACCGAACGCACCACTCCATGTATCCGCTGTCAGTTCTGCAACAACCGCTGCCGGGATATGTTTACCATCCGCTGCACCGTGAATCCGGTCATCGGCCGGGAACTCTTTTACGATCCCATCCCCGCCGCCCGTTCCAAAAAGAAAGTGGTCATCGTGGGCGGCGGTCCCGCCGGTATGGAGGCCGGCATCGTAGCCGCCCAGCGTGGGCATGAGGTCGTGTTGTTTGAAAAATCCGCCCAACTGGGAGGCACGCTCCGTTACGCCACCGGGCTGAGCATTAAATTCGACCTACGCAAGTACTTCAATTGGCAGGTTGAAAAGGCCATGAACACCCCTGGCCTGACCATAAAGCTCAACACCGAAGCCACCCCCGAGTTGGTAAAAGCGGAAAATCCGGATGCCCTGATCCCGGCGGTAGGCGCCAAGCCCATCATGCCCAAGGTTCCCGGCGTTGATCTGCCCCACGTGGTCTGGGTGGGTGATGTGGATACCGGTGCGGTCCAGGTAGGCAATAAGGTAGTGGTGGTCGGCGGCGGCACCTCAGGCGCTGAAACAGCTCTCCAGCTGCTGATGGACGGCCACCAGGTCACCATGATCGATATGCTGCCCTTTGACAGCATTACCCCCAATTATCCCCGGGGCCTCGCCTTTAAGCTGGAGGATTACCGATGCAATATGCTGGGCAGCGTTTGTCTGAAAGAGATCACCCCGCAGGGCGTATCTATCGAGGATAAAAATTGGCGGAGCACCCTGCTGGAGGCCGATACCGTCATTCTGTCCACCGGCTTCAAGGCGGATCAGGAGATGCTGGATCAGTTCAAGGATGTTCTTCCAGGCGAAACCTATCTTGCTGGCGACTGCGTCAAGCCCGGCACTGTTACCACCGCAAATCATGACGCGTTCAATATTGCGGTGGAGCTCTGAGCCATTCAGACAAAGCCCATTGTTCTCTTCTTCATCCATCTGGCAAAAGGCCGACCTGTCTGGGTCGGCCTTTTGCTATGTAAAGGTTGGAGCACGGACGTTCTATCCTTGCCATCCGCCCGAAATTCTAGTATAGTTTTCTCACCCTCCCACACCAACCGCCACACCCAGGGAGAATCCTGAAGAACGGAGCGCAAACCATGCTGTTAGGTGTTGATTATTATCCCGAGCAATGGCCCTCTCATATGCTGGAGGCCGATATGGACCGTATTCTTGAGTTGGGATGCAATGTGATCCGCATCGGTGAGTTCGCCTGGTGTCGGATGGAGCCAGTGGAGAATCAGTACGACTTCTCCTATTTCGACGGCGTCATCGCCATGGCCAGAAAGAAGGGCCTCCAGGTCATCCTGGGTACTCCCACCGCTACGCCTCCCGCCTGGCTCATTCGTAAACACCCCGATATCCTCTCTCAGTTTGAGGACGGTACTCCCCGTGCCTTCGGCGGCCGCCATGTTTCTTGCTACAGCAGCGTCCCCTACCGGGCGCACTGTGCCCAGATCATTACCCATCTGGCAGAGCATTACAAGAATGAGCCCGCCATCGCGGCCTGGCAGATTGACAACGAGCTGGGCCACGAGGGCAGCGACCAGTGCTGGTGTCCCCGGTGCCGGGCGGCCTTTCATAACTTCCTGAAAGAAAAGTTCAACGGGGACATTCAGGCCCTTAACCAGACCTACGGCACCGTCTTCTGGAGCCAGGAGTACGACCGCTTTGAGGATATCCCACTCCCATCCCCCACCATCACCACCCACAATCCCGCCCTGCGGCTGGACTGGGAGCGGTTTTGCAGTGAAAACCTCCGCTCCTTCGCCGCCTTCCAGGCTGATCTGCTCCGAGAGATCATTCCCGGGGCGGTGGTGATCCACGACTTCCCCGGCGGCGGCCTGAGCAAGCACGTGAGCTACGCCGACCTGGCCGCCTGCCTGGACCGCGTGGCCTACAACAATTATCCGGTGTGGGGTGGTCAAAAGGAACCCCTGCCTCCCAGTGAGATCGCCTTTGGACTGGACTACATTCGCGGCCTGAAGGGTGAAAATTTCTGGATCACCGAGGCCATTATGGGAGCCCAGGGCCACGACATCACCGGCTTTCTTCCCCGTCCCAATCAGGCCAAGCTGTGGAGCTGGCAGGCCATGGCCCACGGCTGCGATGGGCTGATGTACTTCCGCTACCGGGGTGCAACCAAGGGAGCCGAGCAGTTTTGCTACGGCCTTCTGGACGCCGACAATATCCCACGCCGCCGGTTCTTGGAGGCGCAGAGCTTCTTCCGGGAGGTCCGCCCCTATGAGGAAGCGCTTTCCACACCTGTCCGCAGTGAGGCCGCCATCCTGTACGATTACGACGCCCTGGCCTCCTTCCGTATCCAGCGGCAGAGCATCCTGCTGAACTGCCAGGCTGAGATGAAGCGGCTCCACGCAGTGTTCTTCCAGGCGGGCCAGAGCGTGGATGTGATCCCCGCCAGCCGGGACTTTTCCCGGTACAAGCTGGTGCTGGCGCCCAACATGATCGTGACTGACCCTGATTTTGCCGCCCGTCTGAAAGCCTTTGTGGCCGCCGGCGGGGTGGCGGTGGTGACCTACCGCACAGCGGTGAAAGATCGGGACAACAACCTGGTCTTCGGCAAGACCATTCCCGTGGATCTGGGAGATCTGCTGGGACTGTACGTGGAGGAGAGCGAGAGTCTTCAGGAATCTGACTGCATCCCCATTGTCGGGGAAACTGGTGGCGGCTCTGCCGGCGTCTTCCGGGACATGATCGTGCCCCAGGGTGCTCAGGTGCTGTGGCGGTATGACGATCCCTTCTACCGCCAGTACGCCGCCATCACCCGAAACCCCTACGGCCAGGGAATCGCCTACTATTTGGGCACCGCCCCAGACCAAACCGTCCTGGAACAGGTGCTCACCGAGGCCATGGCTCGGGCAGATATGGAGCGGCTGGACCTGCCTCAGGGGGTGGAGTCGATGCTCCGCGGCGAAGGGGACTGCCGGGTACGCATCCTTCTCAACCACAATGACGTCTCCGTCCACGCCCTGGGCCAGGCGCTGGACCCCTTTCAGGTCAAAATTCTCCCTCTATGACCCTCAAGCAGGGATAATGCGGGGACGCCGGGGAAAACTGAGATTCCGTTGCAAAAACAACAGAACTTCCAAGCAAGATTTGGTATGATGAGGCCATACCAAAACCACCCGGCGGCCGTATCACCGGACCGCTTTGTATGAGAAAAGGAGACAGATATGACGCATCCCAACCTCAATCCCCGGAAGGCCGCCATCATCGGCTGCGGCTTTGTAGGCTCCGCCACCGCTTTTGCCCTCATGCAGAGCCACCTGTTTTCCGAGCTGGTGCTCCTCGACGTGAATTTCGAAAAGGCTGACGGCGAGGCCAAGGACATTGCCCACGGCATCCCCTTTGCCGGGGCCATGAACATCTACGCCGGCACCTACGACGACATTGCCGACGCGGCGGTGATTATCGTTACCGCCGGGGCTAACCAGAAGCCGGAGGAGACCCGGCTGGATCTGGTCCATAAGAACGTAGCCATTTTCAAGGGGATCATCCCGGAGATTGCCAAGCGGGATTTCCAGGGTATCCTCCTCATTGTGTCTAACCCGGTGGACATCCTGACCTACGCTGCTTTAAAGCTCAGCGGCCTGCCGGAGCACCGGGTCATCGGCTCGGGCACCGTGCTGGACACCGCCCGGCTCAAGTATCAGCTGGGTCAGCACCTCCACGTGGACAGCCGCAGCGTCCACGCCTTTATCATCGGCGAGCACGGGGACAGCGAAATCGCCGTGTGGAGCAGCTCCAACGTCTCCGGCATCCCCCTCAACGATTTCTGCGAGATGCGGGGACACTATGACCACGCCGCCTCCACCAGAGAAATTGCCGAAAAGGTCAAAACCAGCGCCTATGAGATCATCTCCAAAAAACACGCTACCTACTATGGCATCGCCATGTCGGTAAAACGGATCTGCGAGGTCATCGTACGCAACGAAAAATCCATCCTGCCCGTGTCCACCATGATGCACGGGGAATATGGCATCGACGGTATCGCCCTGAGCATGCCCGCCATCGTGGGACTGGACGGGGTGGAGACCCATGTGCCCATCGTGCTGGACCAGGAGGAACAGGAACAGCTGCGCCGCTCGGCGGAGACCCTGCGGCAGGTTGCCGCCACCCTGGAGCTATAAGATCCGCGAAACGGCCGCCCTCGGGCGGCCGTTTTTGCATAGACGGCCCAGGCGCAGCAGATTCCTAAGAAAAAAATAGAGAAAAAGGACATATGGCCTTTTCTTTTGCGAGGCATTCCAGATATAATAGAGAATAAGGAGGTGCGGTCCTGTGGATATATTCAGCGCACTCCCGCTGCAGAAGCGCCGCGAGCTGGAGCTGTTGTTCCAAAACTGTACCGAGGAAGTCAAATACTACATGACCCTGCTGGAGATCGAGGCCGGTCAGACCTTTATCAAGGCAGGGACCGACTGCACCCATATCTTTATCATCCTCTCCGGCAAGGTTACCGGAGTGGAGTGGCCCATGCACGAGCGGCCCTATCCTTTCAAGGACTTTGGTCCTGGTGACTTTTTTGGAGAGATCGAATGCTTTGCCGGACTGACTCAGTACCGTATCAGCATCATCACCTCCACACGGTGCCGGGTGCTCTCCATCCCGGCGGATGTCTATATGGAGTGGATGCGGATGGATGTAGACGCCCTGTTCCTCCGTGCCCAGGAAAACATGCGCCGGCTCATCACCCAGACCGCCGAGGCCAGGAAATACCTCTTTATGGAAGGTAAGGACCGGCTGATGGTCCATCTGATCCGAAAATACGAGCAGCATATGCCCCCTCCCCGCCTGCTGGAGCTGCGGCAGACCAGACCCCAGCTGGCGGAAGAGATCGGCTTTTCCATCAAAACTCTTAACCGCAGCATTCAGAAGCTGGAGGAGCTGGGGCTCATTTGGCTCCAGCGTGGCAAGATCGTCCTTCCCCGAGAGGGCTACCTCCGGATGAAAGACCACATCGAACACCATATCAACGGCTAAGGAGGAACGCGCCATGTATGTAGGAAAAAGAGCCACCCGTGTGGACGCCTATGACAAGGTCATCGGGCGCACCCGGTATACCGACGACCTGTGCGACAAGGGTGCCTATGTAGCCCGGGTGGTCCACGCCACCATCGCCCACGGCCGGGTGAAGTCTATCGACGCCTCCGCCGCCCTGGCCATTCCCGGCGTGGTGGGAGTGTTCACCTGCTTTGATCTGAAAGAAAAGCACTACTTCCCCACCGCCGGCCATCCCTGGTCCACCGATGAGAGCCACCAGGACGTGGCCGACCGGCTGCTGCTCACCGACCGGGTCCGATTCTACGGGGACGACATTGCCGCCGTGGTGGCCGAGGACGAGGTGGCCGCCGCCCAGGCCCTCCGGGCCATCCGGGTGGAATATGAGGAACTGCCCTTCGTACTGGATGTAATGGAGGCCATGAAGGATGGCGCCCCCCAGCTCCACGACAACTACCCCAACAACATTCTCAAGCATACCACCATCCGCAAGGGCAATTATGAGGAGGCTATCAAAGAGCCCGGCCTCATCAAGGTGGAGGGCTGGTATTCCACCCCCACCGTTCAGCACTGTCACCTGGAAAACTTCATCTGCTTTGCCGAGATGACAGGCGACCGTATTAAGATCGTCTCCTCCACCCAAATCCCCCACATCGTCCGCCGTGTGGTGGGCCAGGCCCTAGGGATGGAGTGGGGCAAAATTCAGATCGTCAAGCCCTACATCGGCGGCGGCTTTGGCAATAAGCAGGACGTGCTCTACGAGCCTCTGTGCGCCTGGCTATGCACCCAGGTGGGAGGCCACCTGGTGAAGCTGGATGTGCCCCGGGAGGAGACCTTCGTATCCACCCGAGTGCGCCACGCCATCCGCAGCCATATCATCTCCTGGGTACGGCCTGACGGCACCTACGCCGCCCGAAAGCTGGAGGCCTTCTCCGACCAGGGGGCCTACGCCTCCCACGGCCACAGCATCTGCGCCAAGGGGGCGGGGGCCTTTCCCCAGCTCTACCCCTGCGACAATGTGGAGGTGGACGCCTACACCGTGTTCACTAACAAGTCGGTGGCGGGCGCCATGCGGGGCTACGGCATTCCCCAGGCCATGTGGGCGGTGGAATGCCACACTGAGGAGGTGGCCGCCCGGCTGGGCATGGACCCCATCGCATTCCGGCGGAAGAACCTGATGCCAGTGGGCTTTACCGACCCCTTCTCCAAAAATGAGCTGTACGCCGACACCTTTAACCAGTGCATGGACAAGGGCATGGAGGTCACCGACTACGCCCGCAAGTATCAGGAATACCAGAACCAGACCGGCGACGTGCGCCGGGGCATCGGCATGGCGGTGTTCTGGTACAACACCGCCGTGTGGCCCATCTCCCTGGAAACCTCCTCCTGCCGGATGGTACTCAACCAGGACGGCTCCCTCCAGGTCCAGGTGGGTGAGACCGAGATCGGCCAGGGAGCCGACACCGCCTTTGCCCAGATGGCCGCCGACGTGGTGGGAGTGCCCATGGACAAGATCCACATCGTCTCCTGCCAGGATACCGACGTCACCCCCTTCGGCACCGGGGCTTACGCCTCCAGGCAGACCTACACCGCCGGCTTCTCCATCCGCCAGACCGGTGCCCTGCTGAAGGAGCGCATTTTGAACTACGCCCAGGAACTCACCCGGATGCCCCCCTACAACCTGGATATCGTGGACGGGCAGATCGTCCGGTCCACCGACAGCCGGGTACTCATGAGCTTGGGAGATCTGGCCACCGAGGCTCTCTACTCCCTCACCCACAGCCAGCACCTCACCGCCGAGAGCACCGCCCAGATCAAGTCCAACGCCTACTCCTTCGGCTGTACCTTTGCCGAGGTGGAGGTGGATATTCCCATGTGCAAGGTGAAGCTGCTGGACCTGGTGAACGTCCACGACGCGGGCACCATCATCAACCCCGCCCTGGCGGAGGCCCAGGTCCACGGCGGCATGAGCATGGGCATCGGCTTCGGCCTGTCGGAGAAGCTGCTCTTCGACCCCAAGACCGGCAGGGCCCTAAACGACAACCTACTGGACTACAAGCTGTCCACCTTTATGGACCACCCTCGGCTGCGGGCCTTCTTTGTGGAAAATCCGGAGCCCACCAGCGCCTTCGGCACCAAGGCCCTGGGGGAACCCCCCACCTGCTCGGTAGCCCCCGCCATCCGCAACGCCGTCTATCAGGCTACCGGCGTCTTTGTGGAGGAGGCCCCCCTGAATCCCCACAACCTGTTCCGCTATTTCAAACAAGCGGGTTTGATTTGAAAGGAGGCTCCCGGCCATGTATGACATCAAAGCCATTTACGAGGCGGAGAGCGTAGCACACGCCGTCCAGCTGCTGATGGAGCACCCCCAGGCCCAGATCATTGCCGGCGGCAGCGACGTGCTGGTGCAGATCCGGGAGGGCAAGCAGGCCGGCGTGGAGCTGGTGAGCATCTACGGCCTGGATGAGCTGAGAGGGGTGTCCTTCGAGGCCGACGGTACCATCCGCATCGGCTCCCTCACCAGCTTCTCCCACATCACCAGAGACCCCATCATCCAGACCCACATCAACGTGCTGGGCCAGGCGGTGGACCAGGTGGGCGGCCCCCAGATCCGCAACATCGGCACCATTGGCGGCAACACCTGCAACGGCGTCACCTCCGCCGACTCGGCCTCTACCCTCTTCGCCTGGGACGCCATCATCGAGCTCACCGGCCCGGGGGGTGTGCGGCAGCTCCCCATCCAGGACTTCTACATCAAAGCCGGCCAGGTGGACCTGCGTCCCGGGGAGCTCCAGACCGGCATCCTCATCCCCAGGGCGGCCTATGAGGGCTACCAGGGCCACTACATCAAATACGCTATGCGAGAGGCTATGGATATTGCCACCACCGGTTGCTCTGTGAATGTGAAGCTGTCGGCAGACAAGGGTACCATGGAGGACGTGCGCATTGCCTACGGTGTGGCAGGACCGGTACCCATGCGGGCCCCCACCGCCGAGGCCTTGGCCAAGGGCAAACCCACCTCCATCCAAGCGGTAGAAGAAGTGGCCAAAGCCGTGCTGGAGGATATCCACCCCCGGGACAGCTGGCGGGCCGCCAAAGATTTCCGCCAGCACATCGCCGTGACCATGGCCCAGCGGGCCCTGACCCAATCCATCCAACTGGCAGGAGGTGCGGTCCATGAGTAAGCAGTACAAGCTGGTGCGCTGCACCATCAACGGCAAGCAGGTGGAAAAGATGATCGACGTGCGGGCCTCCCTCACCGATATGCTGCGGGACGACTACCGCCTCACCAGCGTAAAGAAGGGCTGCGAGGTGGGGGAGTGCGGTGCCTGCAACGTACTCATCAACGGGGAGTGTTTCAACTCCTGTATCTATCTGGCCATCTGGGCCGACGGCAAGGAGATCCTTACCCTGGAGGGACTGGCCGGTCCCAATGGCGAGATCTCGGACATCCAGCAGGCCTTCATCGACGAGGCGGCGGTCCAGTGCGGCTTCTGCACCCCCGGCTTTATCATGAGCGCCGCCGAGATCCTGGAGTCCGGCCGGGAGTATACCGACGATGAGATCCGCAAACTCATGTCGGGCCATCTATGCCGGTGCACTGGCTATGAGAACATCTTCCGGGCGGTGAAAAAGACTATGCTCCGCCGTCTTGGCAAACACGCTGAGGCTGACCAAATCCTGACCTAAACATAAAATGCCCGCCGCGGACAACCGCGGCGGGCATTTTGTGTCTGTGTTTAAATGACATAGGGAGCCAGCCACTGGAAGCAGCCTACGACAATACAGGCCAGCACCAACATGAGCAGGGCCCATTTCAGCACGGCGGAGAGCACCTTGCTGTCCTGGCCCACCAGATCCACCGCCGCCACGGCGGTGGCGATGCATTGGGGGGATAGAATTTTGCCGATGCCAGCACCCACCGAGTTGGCTGCTGCCAGCCAGTAAGGAGAGGCCCCGATGGCGGTTGCCGCCTCCGACTGAAGCCGGCCCAGCAACACCTCCGTGTTGGTACCGCTGCCGGTGACAAAAGCCCCGATGGCAGCGATGATGGGGGAGACGAAGGGATAGAACACTCCGGTGAGGGAGACAAACAGACCGGCCATATCAGAAATCATACCGGAGTAGGTCATGATCTTGGCCACCGCCAGCACCGCCATGATGGTGACGATGGTGCGGCTCATCTGCTTTAGGGTGGCCAGGAAGGTCTGCCACATCAGCTTGCCGCCGGCCTTCTGCACAATGCCGCCAATGATGGCTGCCACAAAAATGACCACGCCAGGGGTATTTACCCAACTAAAGGAAGTGAGGCCGGCGTTGGCGGAGGTGCTGATCTTCACCGAGGAGGCAAACTGAGCCAGGAAGCTGTTCACCGGCGGCACCAGTTTGGAAGTGAGCAGGAGGAGCACAAAGATGAGCACGAAGGGCAGGAAGGCCACCATAGGGGACATCTCTCCCGGCTTAGCTTTCTGCACCGCGCCGCCGGTCATGTCATACTCCTTGGGCACCGCTTTGCCTTTGCGCAGCCCAGCCAGGAAAAGGGTGCAGGCCAGGGACACCACGCTGCCCACCACCACGGTGAGCTCGGGGCCCAGGAACCGGGAGACCAGCAGCTCAGGGATCACGAAGGACAGTCCCGCTGCCAGGGTGATGCCTACCACCCCTTTCAGGGCACGGATCCCGCCGCCGCCGGCAATGACCATCAGGAAGGGCATCAGGATCATGAAGGGAGTCATCTCCACCACGGTGGTAAAGGACAGTGGGATGGCCTCCAGGCCGGTGACGTTCACCAGGGTGGTGGTGGGGATGCCTACGGACCCGAAGGCGGTGGGGAAAGCGTTTGCCAACATGCACACCAGGCAGGAGAGCACCGGGTCCATGCCCATGCCGGCCAGCATACCGGCGGGGATAGCCACAGCGGTACCGAAGCCCGCCATGCCTTCCAGGAAGCCACCAAAGCACCAGCCGATGAGCAGGATGATCACCCGCTTATCCCCGGATACGTTGGACAGCAGCCGCTTGATTACGTCCATTGCGCCGGTGCGCAGGGACAGGTTGTAGGTAAAGATGGCCGCGATGATGACCAGAATGATGGGCCACAGGGCAGCGGCAAAGCCCTCCAGCGCCGAGGTGGCGCAGTCTATCGCCGGCATCTGCCACAGAGTCAGGGCCAGGACGGCAGCAATGACCAGGGCAATGAGGCAGGCCCGGTGTCCCGGCATTTTCAACACCGCCAGGGCAATGACCAGCCACAGGATGGGCAGCAGGGTAAGTACGGACATGAGCAATTCCATGGAAACGGGACCTCCTTCGTCTCGCGCCGGAATATTCGGCGCTCTCGTTTTTTGGTGCTACCACTTTCAATAAAAAAAGATGCTCTTGCCGGTCCGCCCCCCTCCTGCCAGCGCAGATCAGGGGGCAGCACACTCGGGCTCCCCCTGCTATTGGTTACTGTCATTATAGGATTTTCTGTGAGAAATGTCTATCTTTTTTCTACTACACAGATTAAAATCGTCAATACGTCAAAACGCCCTCTTGTTTTTTGGGCATTTGTGAGAAAATGCAAACTGGGGATTGCAATTTTCCGAAAGTGTGATAAAGTGTTGTCAGTAAAAAGTGGTCACACCAATCCGATGCACACCACCACAGACCAAGGAGGTAATCCAGATGGCACTTACCATTCCCTTTGGCAAAGCCGGTATGACCCTTCACGCCGACCTGTCTCAGGCGGAGGTCCTCACCTCCCACATCGGGGAGCTCACCGCCGCCGACACCGAGGACGGCCTGGTACTGGCGGCTATGGCCGCCCCCATCGGCTCCAAGCCACTGGCCGAGCTGGCCGCCGGGAAAAAGACCTGCACCATCATCATCAGCGACCACACCCGCCCCGTCCCCAGCAAGCATATCCTGCCCCACATGCTGGCTGAGCTGCGGAAGGGCAGCCCCGACATCCAGATCACCCTGCTGGTGGCCACCGGCTTCCACCGCCCCACCACCAAGGAGGAGCTCATCGGTAAGCTGGGGGAGGACATTGTGGCCAACGAGGCCATCGTCATCCACGACAGCCGGGATGCCGCCGCCAATGTGAAGATCGGGGTGCTCCCCTCCGGCGCCGACTGCGTCATCGACCGGCTGGCGGTGGACACCGACCTGCTGGTAGCCGAGGGCTTCATTGAGCCCCACTTCTTCGCCGGCTTCTCTGGCGGGCGCAAGAGCGTGCTCCCCGGCGTGTGCGACCAGGTCACCGTACTGGGCAACCACTGCTCCAAATTCATCGCCTCTCCTTATGCCCGCACCGGCGTGCTGGACGGCAATCCCCTCCACGCCGACATGCTGGCGGCGGCCAAAATGGCCAAGCTGGCTTACATCGTAAACGTCATCATCGACGAGGACAAAAAGGTAGTGGCCGCCTTTGCCGGCGACCCGGAGACCGCTCACCGCAAGGGCTGTGACTTCCTGCTGGGCTACTGCCAGGTCAAGCCGGAGCGCCGGGGCGATATCGTCATCTCCAGCAACGGCGGCTACCCCCTGGATCAGAACATCTACCAGAGCGTCAAGGGCCTCACCGCCGCCGAGAGCGCCGCGGCGGAGGGCGGGGTGCTCATCATGGTCAGCTCCTGCATGGACGGGGCCGGCGGGGACAGCTTCTATCACGCCCTGCGGGACGCCTCCTCCCCCCAGGCCCTGACCCAAGAGATCCTGGCTACCCCCCAGGAGCACACCAAACCCGACCAGTGGGAGTTCCAGATCCTGGCCCGGGTGCTGTGCAAGCACCGGGTAATCTACGTCACCGTCCCCGAGCAGCGCCAGACCATCCTGGACATGAAGATGGAATGGGCCCCCGATGTGGACGCCGCCCTGGCCATGGCCCGGGCGGACAAGGGGGAGGACGCCCACCTGGTGGTCATCCCCAACGGCATTTCCGTTATGGTACGGGAGTAAGCCCCGTTTCAGGATCCATACAAATCAACAAACCTGATGCGAATATTGGAGGAGGTTCTACAGTATGGCTACGTACAATCCGGTCACCCCTGAGATCATCGCCCAGCTGGAGCAGATCGTTCCCGGCCGCGTGGTGGTGGGCGACGACGTCAATCCCGATTACGCCCGGGATGAGATGCCCATCTACGGCGTGAAAATGCCCGAGGTCTCCATCGACGTGCTCACCACCGAGGAGGTGGCCGGCATCGTCAAGATCTGCTACGAAAACAACATCCCCGTCACCACCCGTGGCGCCGGCACCGGCCTGGTAGGCGGCTGCACCCCCATCTGCGGCGGCGTGGTGCTATGCACCATGCGGATGAACAAAATTCTGGGCTACGACCTGGAGAACTTCGCCGTTACCGTCCAGCCCGGCGTGCTGCTTCAGCAGCTGGCTGACGACGCCTTGACCCACGACTGCCTGTATCCCCCCGATCCCGGCGAGAAGATGGCTACCCTGGGCGGCAACGTGGCCACCAACGCCGGCGGCATGCGGGCCGTAAAGTACGGCGCCACCCGTGACTATGTGCGGGCCATGACCGTGGTCCTCCCCACTGGCGAGATCACCCATTTCGGCAGCACCGTGTCCAAGACCAGCTCCGGCTACAGCCTGACCAACCTGATGATCGGCTCCGAGGGCACCCTGGGTATCATCACCGAGCTCACCCTGAAGCTCATTCCCGCCCCCAAGGCCACTGTCAGCCTCATCGCTCCCTTCGAGGATCTGGACGCTTGCATCTCTACCGTGCCCAAGGTGTTCATGAACCACTTCAAGCCCCAGGCCCTGGAGTTCTTTGAGAAGGAGATTCTCATCTCCTCCGAGGAGTACCTGGGCAAGCAGGTCTTCCCCCGCAAGATCGACGGCGTGGAGGCCGGCGCCTACCTGCTGCTCACCTTCGATGGGGACTCCATGGACGAGCTGGATCCCATCGTGGAGAGCGCCGCCGAGATGCTGGTGGAAGAAGGCGCCCTGGACGTGCTGGTGGCCGACACCCCGCCCAAGCTGAAGGACGCCTGGGCCGCCCGTTCCTCCTTCCTGGAGGGCATCGAAGAGCAGACCAAGCTGCTGGACGAGTGCGACGTGGTGGTGCCCGTGAACAAGATCGCCCCCTACGTGGCCTATGTCAACGAGATCAAGGGCGACTACGACTTTGAGGTCAAGTATTTCGGCCACGCCGGCGACGGCAACCTGCACATCTACACCTGCTCCAACGATATGGCCGAGGACGAGTTCCGGGCCCAGGTGGACAAGTTCCTCAGCTCCATCTATCAGAAGGCCATGGAGTTTGGCGGCCAGATCTCCGGCGAGCACGGCATCGGCCTGGGCAAGGTGAAGTTCCTGGCCGAGGCGGTGGGTCCGGTGAACATGGCCCTCATGCAGGGCATCAAGAAGGTCTTTGACCCCAAGATGATCCTCAACCCCGGCAAGGTCTGCTGCACCCTGTAAGCGCTGAGAAAGGAGCTTTGCTATGAATATTCTGGTATGC
Organism: Pseudoflavonifractor phocaeensis; assembly: GCF_016901955.1. Taxonomy (GTDB): domain Bacteria; phylum Bacillota; class Clostridia; order Oscillospirales; family Oscillospiraceae; genus Flavonifractor; species Flavonifractor phocaeensis_A. The sequence continues at coordinate 86,970 of NZ_JACJLC010000001.1, read as the reverse complement.
ATCAAGCAGGTCCCCGATACCACGGAGATCAAGATTGATCCCGTTACCAATACCCTGGTCCGGGACGGCGTCCCCAGCATCATCAATCCTTTTGACGGCTATGCCCTGGAGGCCGCCGCCCGGATCAAGGACAAGGACCCCGACACCAAAATTGTGGTGCTCTCCATGGGCCCCTCTCAGGCGGAGGCCGCCCTGCGGGAGGCCCTGGCCATCGCCGCCGACAAGGCCTATCTGGTCACCGACCGCATCTTCGGCGGCTCTGACACCCTGGCCACCAGCTACATCCTCTACAACGCCATCACCAAGGTGGAGGAGCTGGAGGGGGCCAAGTTTGACGCCATCTTCTGCGGCAAGCAGGCCATCGACGGCGACACCGCCCAGGTGGGCCCCGAGCTGGCCGAGTACCTGGACTATCCCCAGGTGACCTACGCCCTGGAGGCCACCGCCGAGGCGGGCGCCCTCCGCATCCTGAAGGAGGGCGAGGACGGCAACTATGTGGTGGGCGTCAAGACCCCCTGCCTCATCACCTACACCAAGCCCTCCTTTGACCCCCGCTTCCCCACCATCAAGCGGAAGATGGCCGCCCGGAAGGCCACCATTGAGAAGCTGACTTCCGCCGAGCTCACCAGCATCGACCCCGCCCGGGCCGGTCTGAAGGGCTCCCCCACCAAGGTGAAAAAGACCTTTGTGCCGCCCCGCAAGGAGGCCGGCGTCATCATCAAGGAAGAGACCGGCGAGGAGTCCGCCCAGAAGCTGTTCACGCTGCTGAGCGAGTCCCACGTGATTTAAGGGAGGCGTGCAATATGGAAGCGAAGACCAAAGACCTGTGGGTATTTGTTGAGACCAAAGAGGACGGCTCCGCCAAGAACGTGGGCATCGAGCTGCTGAATCCCGGCCGGGAGCTGGCCGACAAGCAGGGCGGCAAGCTGGTGGCCGTGGTCATCGGCAGCGGCGTGGCCGCCGCTGTGGAGGACGCCGCCACCCACGGCGCCGACCAGGTGCTGTACATCGACGGCCCCGAGTTCGCCCAGTACTCCACCGACGCCTATGTGGCCGCCCTCTATCACCTGATCGACACCTACGGCCCCACCACCATGCTCATCGGGGCCACCCCCAACGGCCGGGACATGGGGCCCCGGCTGTCCAGCCGCCTGCAGACCGGCCTGACTGCCGACTGCACCGGCCTGGCCATCGACGAGGAGACCGGCTGCGTGGCCTGGACCCGTCCCGCCTTCGGCGGCAACCTGATGGCCACCATCCTGTGCACCGATCACCGGCCCCAGCTGGGCACCGTCCGCCCCGGCGTGTTCAAGAAGCCCGCCGCCGGCGAAGCCAAGGCCGAGACCGTGAAGGTAGACTACTCCTTCCCCGCTGAGAACATCCGCACCGAGATCCTGGAGGTCATCAAGGAGACCGCCGGGGAGCTGGTGGACCTGGAGGGCGCCGACATCATCGTCTCCGGCGGCCGCGGCGTGGGCAGCGCCGAGGGCTTTGCCCCCATCCGTGAGCTGGCCGAGGCCCTGGGCGCCACCGTGGGCGCCTCCCGCGCCGCCGTGGACGCCGGCTGGATCTCCCACTCCCACCAGGTGGGCCAGACCGGCAAGACCGTGGGCCCCAAGCTGTACATCGCCTGCGGCATCTCCGGCGCCATCCAGCACCTGGCCGGCATGAGCTCCTCCGATGTGATCGTGGCCATCAACAAGGACGCCGACGCCCCCATCTTCGGGGTGGCCGACTACGGCATCGTTGGCAACCTCTTTGAGGTGGTCCCCGCCCTCACCGCTGAGATCAAGAAGCTGAAGGGCTAAGCTCCCTCCACCACCCATCGGACAGCGGCGGCTGCCGCCGGCGCCCACCCGGCCGGGGCGTCCCCTCGCCCCTCCCCTTCACCCTTCCGCCGGTTTCCGGACCGCCCGCTGCCCTCAGTAATAAGGAGTGCTGCATTATGAATTTTAAGTTCAACGAAGAAGAGCAGGAAATCATTGACATGCTCCATGACTTTGCCGTCAAGGAGGTGGCTCCCCTGGCCGCCGAGATCGACGAGCAGGAGCGCTTCCCCGAGGAGACCTGGCACAAGCTGGCCGACATGGGCATGATGGGCATCGCCTACCCCGAGGAGTACGGCGGCGCCGGCCTGAGCTACCTGGCCTACATCGCCTGCTGTGAGGAGCTGGCCAAGCACTGCGCCACCACCTCCGTCATGGTGTCCGCCCACTCCTCCCTGTGCTGCTGGCCCATCGAGCACTTCGGCACCGAGGAGCAGAAGCAGAAGTACCTGCCCGGCCTGTGCTCCGGCGAGCAGCTGGGCGCCTTCGGCCTCACCGAGCCCGGCGCCGGCACCGACGCCGCCATGCAGAAGACCACTGCCGAGGACAAGGGCGACCACTGGCTCATCAACGGCTCCAAGATCTTCATCACCAACGCCGGCTATGCCTCCGTGTTTGTCATCTTCGCCATGACCGACAAGTCCCTGGGCACCAAGGGCATTTCCGCCTTCATCGTGGAGAAGGGCACCCCTGGCTTCTCTGTGGGCGCTCATGAGAAGAAGATGGGCATCCGGGGTTCTTCCACCTGCGAGCTGATTTTCGACAACTGCAAGATCCCCAAGGAGAACCTGCTGGGCGAGGTCGGCAAGGGCTTCAAGATTGCCATGATGACCCTGGACGGCGGCCGCATCGGCATCGGCGCCCAGGCTCTGGGCATCGCCCAGGGGTGCATCGACCAGACTGTGAAGTACACTCAGGAGCGCATCCAGTTTGGGAAGCGCATCAGCCAGTTCCAGAACACCCAGTTCCAGCTGGCCGACATGCAGACCAAGGTGGACGCCGCCCGGCTGCTGATCTACCGCGCCGCCCAGGCCAAGCAGGACGGCGAGCCCTACAGCCACCTGGCCGCCATGGGCAAGCTGTTCGCCTCCGAGACCGCCAGCGACGTGACCCGCCGCTGCGTGCAGCTGGTGGGCGGCTACGGCTACACCCGCGAATATCCCTTTGAGCGCATGATGCGCGACGCCAAGATCACCGAGATCTACGAGGGCACCAGCGAGGTGCAGCGGATGGTCATCTCGGGCTGGATGGGCGTCAAATAATTACCTTTGTGAATAAACCGCTTGCCCGGTTTATTCAGTGGAATTGTCTCCCTCCATATTCCAACTGCGGCGGCGCAGACGGGGCCTGATCCAACCCCGTCTGCGCCGCCGCGCCTGTTCTCCCCCGGCTTTCAGTTGTAAGAGAAATTTTTTTGTGCTACAATAATGGCTTGGTTACAAATGGACATCTCGGCAAGGAGAGTATTCATGAATGATCGATCAGAACGAACCTATGAAAAAGTAGTCAACTACATCCAGAGTGAAATCTGGAAGGGCAACCTGAAGCGAGGGGAGCGGCTGCCGCCGGAGAGGGAGCTGGCGGAGCTGCTGGGCGTAGGCCGTAACTCGGTTCGGGAGGCCCTGCGTACCATGAGCCTGATGGGCTTTGTCTCCAGCGTCCACGGGGCGGGCAACTACCTCACCTGCGACCTGGAGCAGAATCTCAGCGCCAGCTTTCGCATGATGCTGCTGTTGGGAGAGACCAACTATCTCCAGGTCAGCCAGCTCCGCCGGGGTCTGGAAAGCGAAACCGCCCGGCTGGCCGCAGGACGCATCCTGCCCGGCCAGGCAAACCGCCTGATGGACTTGGCAGTGAAAATGAAGGAGGAGCCTGATCCGCTGAAAGGGGGTCAGTACGATCAGGAATTCCACGACCTGATGTGCAACGCCTCGGGAAACAAGCTGATCCAGGCGGTGTTCGGGGCCATGCTGGCCACGGTGAACGACTTTATCACCACGGTCTACCAACGGATCATGGCAGACCAGGAACAGGCCCATGCCCTCCACCAGGCCCACATCCGGCTGGCCGAGGCCCTTGCCAGGCACGACGAGCTGGAGGCCATCCGTGCCACCTTCAATCACTTCGAGGTGGTCAACACCAACATCCAGAAGGACGAGCTGGCCGGCCGGCGTATCTTCTGAAGGGTTGATGCCCACCGGCCGTTTTCAGGAAAAAACTTGCCATCCGCCCCACAATTCGCTATACTTGAATTGCAGCAAGAACAAAAAGGAGACCCCCGGCAGACCCCGGGCCGGGACATTCAGAAGGAGGATAGCCATGAAGAAACGGCTTTTCAGCATATGTCTTGCCATGGCCCTGAGCCTGGGGCTGCTGCCCGGCGCTGCCGGGGCGGAAAGCGGAACCGTTCCATCCTATGACCTGACTGCGGTGGAAGCCCAGTCCCAGAGCATCTTTTCCCGCTGGGCCACCGCGCTGACTTTGAACCGCTCTGTTCTCACCCTCCACGTGGGGGATACCAGCCTGCTGTCCCTGGCCTCCGGCGGGGACGGCTCCGCCGTCACCTGGACCAGCAGCAACGCCATTGTGGCCTCAGTGAACAGCACCGGCCAGGTCACCGCCCGGTCGGCGGGCACCGCCATCATCACCGCCTCCGTGGGAGGCAAGACCGCCGCCTGCCCGGTGATCGTCAGCAAGCTCTACACCAACGACTCCTACCCCTCCGGCGGCTCCGGCTCCACCCAGCTCAACTGGACCATCATTGAGCAGCATCTGCTCAACGGCACCCTGGGCAACACAGTCACCGCCAACCTGTATCTGATCACCCAGCTGCCCGGCTCCGTGCTGACCACCCTGTCCACCCGGGAGGTCAATCTGGTCCTGGCCCTCAGCGACAACCTGAGCTGGACCATCCGGGGCAGCGACCTCACCGCCGGCGCCTCCTTCCCCAGCCTGGACATGGGGGTGAAATTCGGCACCGACACCATTCCCGCCCAGCTGATGGCCACTGTCACCGGAGCCCGGTCCGCCGTACAGATCACCCTGGCCCACTCCGGCTCCTATGGGTTCCCCCTGACCCTCAGCATCCCCATGGGGGCGCAGTACGGCAACTGCTGGGCCAATGTGTACGCCTATGACCAGACCGCCGGCGCCCTGGTCTTTGAGCAGGCCGTGCGCATCGCCGCCGACGGCTCGGTGGCCCTCCCCGTGACCCACGGCGGCCAGTACGCCATCGCCATCGACGACCGGGATCACACCCTCTCCTTCGCCGACGTGCCGGAGGGTGCCTGGTATGAGGACGGGGCGGCCTATGTGTACCGGCGGGGCCTGATGGAGGGCACCAGCGACACCGCCTTCTCCCCCGATCTCACCACCTCCCGGGCCATGATCGCCACCACCCTCTGGCGGCTGGCGGGCAGCCCCAAGGTGAGCGCCCAGACCTCCTTCTCCGATGTGGCCCAGGGCAGCTGGTACAGCGACGCCGTGGCCTGGGCCTCCACCCAGGGGATCATCAACGGCTATGACAACGGCACCTTCGGTGCCAACGATCCCATCACCCGGGAACAGCTGGCTGTCATGCTGTGGCGGCGGGCCGGTTCCCCCGCCCCCTCCGCGGGACTGGAATCCTATCCCGACGGCGCTTCCGTCAGTTCCTGGGCCGCCGACGCCATGGCCTGGGCGGTGGACTTCGGCTTTATCCAGGGGGACAGCGCCGGAGCCATCCGTCCCCAGGGCCAGGCCAGCCGGGCCGAGGTAGCCGTGATCCTGATGCGGTTCGCCGTTCAGACCCAGCTGTGACCCTTCCCGCCGCACCATCCGGATCCTGTCTGCGCAAGGCGACCTATGGTCGCCTTGCGTTCTTTTTCCGGTGCTTTCCCCATTCCTCACCCAGGAGGTCGCCTATGTACGACGTGTTTATCATCGGCTGCGGCATCACCGGCGCCGCGGCCGCCTTCCACCTCTCCCGCTATCAGCTGAAGATCGCCATCGCGGAGCGGGAAAACGACGTGGCCGCCGGCACCACCAAGGCCAATTCCGCCATCCTCCACGCCGGCTATGATCCCCGTCCCGGCACCCTGATGGCAAAGCTCAACCTGCGGGGCGCCCAGCTGGCCAGGGAGCTGTGCGCCGGGCTGGATGTGCCCTACCGGCCCTGCGGCTCCCTGGTGCTGGCCTTCTCCCCGGAGGATCAGGCCACCCTGCGCGCCCTGTATGACCGGGGGCGGGCCAACGGAGTGCCGGAACTGGCCCTGCTCTCCGGAGCGGAGGCCCGGGCCATAGAGCCCAACCTGTCCCCCCAGGTCACCGCCGCCCTGTGGGCTCCCACCGCCGCCATCTGCTCCCCCTGGGAGTACTGTCTGGCCCTGGCGGAGACTGCGGTGGCCAACGGCGCGGAGCTCCGCCTGGAGACCGCCGTCACCGGCCTGGAGCCCCTGCCCGGGGGCTGGCTGATCCACACCGATCGGGGGGATCTCACCAGCCGCTACGTGCTCAACGTCGCAGGGGTATCCGCCCAGGCCGTCCACCAGATGGCCGCCCCCAAGACCTTCACCATCCATCCCTCTCAGGGGCAGTACTACCTGCTGGACAAAAGCGAAGGAAACCGGGTGGGGCGGGTGATCTTCCAGTGCCCCGGCCCCGCCGGCAAGGGGGTGCTGGTGGCTCCCACCGTCCACGGCAACCTGATTGCAGGCCCCAACGCGGTGCCGGTGGCGGGAGAGGACCTGTCCACCACCGCCGACGGGCTGGCCTTCGTCCGGGACACCGCCCTGAAGTCGGTGCCCTCCATCCGCTTTTCCCAGTCCATCCGCAACTTTGCCGGGGTGCGGGCTGCCGCCGATACCGGCGACTTTGTCATCGGCTGGGCCGCGCCCCGGTTCCTGGACCTGGCGGGCATCTGCTCCCCCGGCCTTACCGCCGCCCCCGCCATCGCCGAGTACGCCGCCGGGCTGCTGGAGGCCGACGGCCTTTCCCTGACGGAAAAGCCGGACTTCCTCTGCCGCCGGACCAGGCTCCGGTTCCATACCCTCTCCCCCGCCGAAAAGGCGGAGCTGGTGGCCAGGGAGCCCGCCTACGGCCGGGTGATCTGCCGGTGCGAAACGGTCACCGAGGGGGATATCCTGGCCGCCCTCCGGGGACCCATTCCGCCCCGGTCGGTGGACGGCGTCAAGCGCCGGGTAGGGGCCGGCATGGGCCGGTGCCAGGGAGGCTTCTGCGGTCCCCGGGTGGTGGAGCTGCTGGCCCGGGAGCTGGACCTGTCCCCCGGGCAGATCGTCCAGGAGCGGGCGGGCAGCTGGCTGCTGGCCCGGGAGACCAAGGGAGGGGCAAGCCATGTATGAGCTCATCGTCATCGGCGGCGGCCCGGCGGGGCTGGCCGCCGCCTGCGCCGCCTGGGAGCACGGTCTGCGCCGCATCCTCGTTGTGGAGCGGGACAGGGAGCTGGGGGGCATCTTGAATCAGTGCATCCACAACGGCTTCGGCCTGCACTATTTCCGTGAGGAGCTCACCGGCCCGGAGTACGCCGGACGGTTCATCCGTATGCTGGAGAGCACCGGGGTGGAGGTCCGGCTGGACACCACGGTGCTGGAGATCACCCCCCAGCGGCAGGTCCACATGGTGGGAAAGGAGACCGGCTACCGGGTGGAGGAGGCCCGGGCCGTCATCCTGGCCATGGGCTGCCGGGAGCGCACCCGGGGCGCCATCGCCCTCCCCGGCACCCGGCCCGCCGGGGTGTTCACCGCCGGAGCGGCCCAGCGTTACGTGAATATGGAGGGCTGGCTGCCGGGCAGGCGGGTGGTCATCCTGGGCAGCGGGGACATCGGTCTCATCATGGCCCGGCGGATGACCCTGGAGGGCGCCAGGGTGCTGGCCTGCGTGGAGGTGCTGCCCTACTCCGGCGGCCTGACCCGGAACCTGGTCCAGTGCCTCCAGGACTATGATATCCCCCTCTACCTCTCCCACACGGTCACCGATATCCGGGGCCGGGACCGGGTGGAGCAGGTGGTGGTCGCCCAGGTGGATCAGGACCGCCGGCCCATCCCGGGCACCGAACTGGTCTTTGACTGCGATACCCTGCTGCTCTCGGTGGGCCTCATCCCGGAAAACGAGCTCACCCGCCAGGTAGGCATCCGGATCGATCCCCGTACCAACGGGGCGGTGGTGTTTGAGAATATGGAGACCTCCCTGCCCGGGGTCTTTGCCTGCGGCAACGTGGCCCACGTCCACGATCTGGTGGATTTCGTCACCGCCGAGAGCCGGAAGGCAGGGGCGGCGGCAGCCGACCATGTGCGCGATCCGCTCCGGGGGGAGGGTCCTGTGGTGGAGGTGGCCGCCGGGGCGGGGGTGAGCTATACCGTCCCCCAGCGCATCCGGCCGGACCGGGCGGCGGAGGGCTGCGGTCTCTTTTTCCGGGTGGACCGGGTGCTGGGACAGAGCCGGATCCTGGTCCGGTCCGGAGACCGGCTGCTGGCTGACGTTTCCCGCTCCCGCCTGGCCCCGGGGGAAATGGAGCATATCACCCTCTCCCCCGCCCTGCTGGCCCAGGCCGGGGACAGCATCACCCTTTCCGTTCAGGAGGTGGGATCCCAGTGAAGGAACTGATCTGCATCGTCTGTCCCCAGGGCTGTACCCTGCGGGTGGACGAGGACCATGACTGCGCCGTTACCGGCAACCGCTGCCCCAGAGGGGCGGAATACGGAAAGCAGGAGCTGACCCATCCCACCCGGGTGGTCACCTCCACCGTCCGCTGCGTGGGCGGCCTCCATCCCCGCTGCCCGGTGAAGACCGACCGCCCCATTCCCAAGGAACTGGTATTTCAGGCAATGGACTGTCTGAACAAGGTGACCCTCACCGCTCCCGTCCGCACCGGAGACGTGGTGGTGGCCGACGTATGCGGTACCGGCGCGGCCTTTGTGGCCACCCGGGATCTGTAATGGTCAAGAATCAAAACAGGGGGCCTGCCGCGCAAACTGCGCGGCAGGCCCCCTGTTGACAAGGAGGCGTATTCAGTTCCCTTCAAAAAACGCTCTGGGGTTGGCGGTGAGCATACTGTCCACCGCGGCGGGCTCCAGGCCCCGCTCCTTCAGGGCGGGGAGCACCCGCCGGTGGATGAAGGTGAAGTCCTCTTCCAGGTTGAGGTAGTCGCAGTTCTTGGTGGTCTCCCAGCTGTCCCAGAAAGCCAGATAGGCCGCCAGATCATGGCTGAGGAGAAGGCGATGCCCCCACCCTCTCTCGCACAGCGCCGCGATGGTGTCCACCCGGGGCTCCAACCCCAGGTCCCGGTCGCAGAAACCAAAGCGGTCCATGCCCAGCCAGCAGCCCCGCTCCAGCATGGCGGTGAGATAGCCCAGGTCAGTGGTATCGCCGCTATGGCCCAGGATGACCCGGTTGGGAGACATGCCACAGCTGGCAAACAGATCCAGGATCTCCCCGCCGTTGCAAATGGAGGGGTCGTGGTGGCAGAATACGGGCAGACCGGTCCTGGCTCCCACCCGGCCGGTGGCGTGAAGGATCTTCTGGAGGAGGGGCGTGATGCCTGCCCGGCCCACCCCGGCTTTCAGGATGCCCGGCTTGCTGTCGGTACCCTGGATGCCGTCGGTACAGTCCCCCATCAGCAGGTCATAGATCTGCTCCTCCTCCCGGAAGGCCAGCCAGGGCTCCTCCTGGTAGTAGAAGCCGGTGGAAGCGATGAGGTTCAGACCGGTGCGACGGGCGGTCTCCCGGATCAGATGGATGTCCCGGCCAAGATTCACCGGAGTGCCGTCCACCACGGTGCGCACTCCCATAGCCGCCGCCTTGCCCAGCATCCCCTGGGCCATCTCCAGCACCTTGTCCTCTTCATAGAATCGGGGGCCAAAGTTCATCCGCATAGACCAGTCGGCGCAGCTGATGTGCTCATGCATCAGCACCTGCCCCAGCTCCGCCGTGTCCACCGGACCCAATACGCTCTGGATGTACATGGTCAGTCGATCCCCAGGGCGGAGCGCACCTTCTGGCCGTCAAAGGCGGGGATACCTAACATCTCACGGGCCTGGGCGGGGGTGGCGGGGGTGTTGCCGAAGGCCTTGACAGCGGCCACAGCCCGCTCCACCAGCATGTGGTTGGTGGCCATGATCTTCTTGCCGTTCTCGTCCACGCCGAAGACCACGTTGTCCTCCATGCCTACACGGATGTGGCCGCCCAGGGCCAGCGCCGCGAACATAATGGGCAGATGGCCCTTGCCCACGCCAAAGGCGGACCAGGTGGAACCGGCGGGGATGTGATTGACCAGGTAGAGCAGGTTCTCCACAGTGGCGGGCATGCCGCCCAGCACGCCCAGGCAGAACTGATAGTGGCAGGGTGTGGGCAGGTGGCCCTTCTTCACAAAGTAGTCGGCAACGCCCAGCATACCGGCGTCAAAGATCTCGATCTCCGGCTTGGTGCCCTTCTCCATATACACGTCGCCCAGCTGCTGGAGGAACTGGGGAGTGTTGAGGAATACGCCGCCGGGCATCCAGTTGAAAGAGCCCGCGTCGTAGGAGCCCATCTCGATACCGGCCAACTCCTTGTGGTGGGCCATGCGCTCCTCGTCGGTGGCGGGGTGCTGGGGAGAGGCGCCGGAGGAGGTGCAGTTGATGATGACATCACAGTCCTTATGGCTGCGGATCAGGCGGATAGTCTCACGGAACTTCTCCTTGTCCATGGCGCCCAGGCCGTCGTCGGCCCGCATGTGCAGATGGACCACGGCAGCGCCCAACTTCCAGGCATCATAGGCCTCGTCGGCAATCTGCTGAGGGGTCTCAGGGATCTTGTAGCCCGCGGGAGTAACGGCGCCGGTGAGGGCAGCGGTAATGATGGTCTTTGCCATAGCTGTTCAGCTCCTTAACAGTGTAATATCCTGCTCTTGGGCAGGGAGAGGACAGCGGGAGGCGGAGGCAGCGCCCCCGCCTCCCGCTGTCAATCAAAATTCGTAGTCCTCAGGCTCGTTGCTGTGTTCAAACACATAGGGATTCTCAATCTCGCCAGCCTTGACCTTCTGCCACCACTCGGTAGCCTTTTTGGGCATGGTGCGCCAGGACTCGGCCGTCTGGGGCTCCTCCATATCGCAGGTAGCATAGCGCCAGTCGTTGACACGGCTGATGTACTTCTCGTCCTGCTGGGCGGAGTTCTCATCACCCAGCTCCCCGGCAGCGATGCGCAGCAGGGAACCGTACTGCTCGCTGACAGTGTGCAGCTTCAGGTCCTCCATCAGCAGCTTCTTCAGGGGGCGCTTGGCCAGGTTGGACATGATGGTACGGTTCTCATAGGGCATGGTCTTCCACATCCGGGCGATCTCCCAGGCACGCTCCAGCACCTTGCCCTTGGGCAGGACCTCGTTGACCATGCCCCACTCCAGCATCTGCTGGGCGGTAAACTGGCGGGAGGTCATCATGTAGTAGTTGCCCCGCTTGGTGCCGAAGTAGTGCTGGCACATCAGGCCCATGCCGTCGCCGGGTACCAGGCCGCCCTGGGCGTGGGGCACCTCCATCTTGGTATCTTCGGAGCAGAGAGTGATGTCGCACAGCATGGCGGAATCCCAGTGGAAGCCAGAGCCGGGGATGGCGCCGATGGTGGGCACGTCCAGGTCAAAGATCATGTTCTTGATCAGGTTGGTGTCGTCAAAATACTGGTGCTGGAACCGCTCGGTGGGCAGCTTGGAGTAGGTTTCCCAGCCGTTGGCATCGGACTCGATCATCCAGTTGTCGCCGATATGGGTGTAGATGATGATCTCGTTCTTATAGTCCAGGCTCAGCCAGCGGGTGAGCTGGCTCATGGCCCGGTGGGACATACCACTGTGGTGCATGGGGCCGTTGTTGGTCTTCCAGGTGACCTGCACAATGCCGTCCTCCCGCTTCAGATCAGCAAAATCCTTGAACCACTCTTTGTATTCGTCAAACTCGGGCAGCTTTACGTAATCAGCCATAGGCTTTCCCATGATCGTAACCTCCTGTATCTATTCTTTCGGCAAACCGGTCCTTATTTCTCGTCGGGGCGGTATGGCTTAACGGGACGGCTGGGATCAAAGGGATTAACCTCGCGGCCGGCCTCCACTTCCTTGAACCACTCGATGGGCTTGGTGCGGAACCCGGCCCAACTCTCCCGGGTGGGAGGCTGCTGCATCCAGTCGTGGCAATAGCGCCAGTCGTTGGTCTGGCTGATGTACTTCTCGTCCTGCTGGGCAGCGTTGCGGTCGCCCATATCGCCGGCGGCGATGCGCAGCAGGGAGCCGTACTGCTCGGACACGGTGTGCAGCTTCAGATCGTCCACCAGCAGCTTTTTCAGGGGCCGCTTGGCCAGGTTGGACATGATGGTACGGTTCTCATAGGGCATGGTTTTCCACATCCGGGCAATCTCCCAGGCCCGGGCCATGACCTGGTCCTTGGGCACCACCTCGCTGACCATGCCCCAGTCCAGCATCTGCTGAGCGGTCCACTGGCGGGCGGTCATCATATAGTAGTTGCCCCGCTTGGTGCCGAAGTAGTGCTGGGCCATCAAGCCCATGCCGTCGCCGGGCACCAGACCGCCGTGGGCGTGGGGGACCTCAATCCAGGTATCGTCGGAGCAGATGGTCACGTCGCTGAGCATGGCGGAGTCCCAGTGAAAGCCGGGGCCGGGCAGCACGCCGATGGTGGGTACGTCCAGGTCAAATACCATGTTCTTGATGAGATTGGTGTCGTCAAAATACTGATGCTGGAACCGCTCGGTGGGCAGCTTGGAGTAGGTATCCCAGCCGTTGGGATCGGACTCGGTCATCCAGCTGTCGCCGATGTGGGTAAAGATGATGATCTCGTTTTGGTTGTCCAGGGAAAGGATGCGCACCAGCTGGCTGATGGCCCGGTGGGACATGCCGCTGTGGTGCATAGGACCATCGTTGGTTTTCCAGGTAACCTGGAGAATGCCGTCCTCCCGGTACAGGTCGGCAAAATCCTTGAACCACTCCTTGTACTCATCCAGCTGGGGGAGTTTCACGTAATCAGCCAAAGGCTTACCCATATCAGTTACCTCCAATGATAATTTGTTATATTCAAGTAAGGTTGTTATATTATTCCGCCTGGAAGATCCCGGCGGCGCCCATGCCGCCGGCGATGCACATAGTCACCATAGCGTACTTGCCGCCGGTGCGCCGCAGCTCAGAGATGGCCTTGCAGGAGAGCACTGCACCGGTGGCCCCCAGGGGGTGGCCCAGGGCCATGGCACCGCCGTTGGGGTTAACCTTTTCAGGGTTCAGCCCCAGCTCCTTGATACAAGGGCTCACCTGGGCGGCAAAGGCCTCGTTGAGCTCAATGACGTCCATATCATCAGCGGTGAGGCCGGTGTACTCCAGCACCTTGGGCACGGCGTAGATGGGGCCCAGTCCCATGTAAGCGGGGTCCAGACCGCCCACACAGAAGCCCAGGAAGGAGGCCAGGGGCTGAATGCCCAGCTGGGCGGCCTTGTCCCGGCTCATGAGCACCAGGAAGGCGGCGCCGTCACTGGTCTGGGAGGAGGTGGCGGCGGTGACCCGGCCATTCACTTTGAAGCAGGGCTTCATGGATGCCATCTTCTCCAGGGTGGTGTCCCGACGGATACCCTGGTCCTTGTCAAAAACAATGGGATTGCCCTCGGCGTCCACCCCGGGCAAGGGGATGATCTGCTCGTCAAAGTAACCGGCGTCCTGGGCGTGGGCTGCCTTCTGATGGCTGGCCAGGGCCAGAGCGTCCATCTCCTCCCGGGTGACATTGTACTTCTCGGCCACGTTCTCAGCGGTCTCGCCGTTGGAGATGTACTGAGCAGGATCGTGCTCCACCAGCCAGGGGTCCCGGTCACCGCTCCGATCCAGGGTCATGGGCAGGGCAGTCATGGACTCGATGCCACCGGCCACAATGCAGTCAGCCTGGCCGGCCTCAATCTGCCAGGCGGCCAGGGCCACAGCCTGAAGAGAGGAGGCGCAGAACCGATCCACAGTGAGGCCGCAGGCGGTGTAGGGCAGGCCGGCACGGGCGGCCACCAGACGGGCGGGGTTGAGGCCCTGCTTGGCCTCGGGAATGGCGCAGCCCAGAATCACGTCCTCCACCATGGCGGGATCCAGTTGGGGGATCTTCTCCATTACCCCCTTCAGCACCAGTCCACCCATATCGATGGGGTGAAGTTCCCGCAGAGCGCCTTTCTTTCCGGATTTTGCCACAGCGGAGCGGCCATAAGCCACTACCACAGTTTTGCTCAGAGGTCTTGCCATGTCAGTCTTCCTCCATTTCAATGAGATTGGGAGCCACCAGAAGGGTGGGTTCCACCGCCGCCTGGATCTCCTCCACAGTGTGACCCTTGCGGATCTCGGAGAGCAGCAGCCCCTCCGGAGTCACGTCGATGACGCAGCGGTCGGTGACAATGTGGTCCACACAGTGGATGGCGGTGAGGGGCATGGTACACTGGTTGACCACCTTGGGCGCACCGTTCTTAGTTACCAGATCCATAGCCACGATCACCTTCCGGGCGCCGTTACACAGGTCCATGGCGCCTCCCATGCCAAAGGCCCGGCCTGGAGAGGCCCAGTTGGCCAAATCGCCCTTGGCGGACACCTGAAGGCCGCCCAGCACGGTGGCAGCCAGCCGGCCGGACCGAATCACCCCGAAGGACATAGCTACGTCAAAGGCGCTTGCGCCAGGCACAGGGATAAAGGGGATGCCGCCGGCGTTGACAAAGCGTTCGGTCTTCATCAGCCCCTCCTTCACAGTAGGACCGATGCCGATAAAGCCGTTCTCACTCTGGAAGAACACCCCGTCCACGGCGTAGCTGCCGCACAGGCTGGGGATACCGATGCCCAGGTTGACCACATCGCCGGGCTGGAAGTAGGCGGCAGCCCGCTTTGCGATAAAGTTTCTGTTGTCCATCTGCTTGCCTCCTCCTTACACCAGGATCATATCCACGAACATACCGGGCACCTTGACCTCGTCTGGGCCGATCTCTCCCAGGTCGCAGAAGTGATCGCACTCCACGATGGACAGGTCGGCACAGGTGGCGATGACCGGGTGGGAGGCGTGTCCGCTGCTCCCCCGGTAGGCCAAATTGCCCAGGGGATCAGCCTTGCGGCAGCGGGTAAGAGCCACGTCGGCATGGAGGGCAGTTTCCAGCAGATACTGCTGACCGTCTACCTCAATGATCTGCTTGCCCTCCTCCACCACGGTACCCAGGCCGGTCTTGGTAAGCACGCCTCCTAGGCCCATGCCACCGCAGCGAATGCGCTCGATGAAGGTACCCATAGGGATGAGTTCCGCCTTCAAGGAGCCATTCTGGATGCGGACATTGGTAAGCGGGTTGGTGCCCACGTGGGTAGTGATCATCTTGTCCACCGCCCCCGCCTCGATAAGTCGGCTGACCCCCATATTGGGATCGCTGGAGTCGATGGAATACACGGTCAGATGCCTGGCACCGCTGTCCAGCACGCACTGGATCAGCCGCTCGGGCATATAATGGTTGGTCTGGCCGCCGATGGCAATGATCTGGCCGTCCTTGAAGCTGGCCACGATCTGCTCGATGGTACGTACTTTACTCAGTTCCATGTCATTCTCCTTTGGAGGTTACAGGTTTCAAAAAGCGGGAGAGGATCAGCCCTACCACCGCCAGCACTGCGGCGGTGAGGTAGGCGCCGGTATAGCTGCCGCCTGCCATAGACTTGAAGGTAGTGGCCAGGCTAGGTCCGATGAGACTGGCCAGGCCGAACACCACGTACATCACTCCGTAGTTTTCAGTAATGTACCGGGGCCCGAAGGTTTTGGCGGTAAGTGGGGTGAGGATGGAGGCCAGCCCTCCGTAGCATGAGGCGGCCACCCCCATGAGTATCAGCACCGGCACCTCAGCACCCACCACGGCCAGCAGGCCCATGGACAGTATGCACAGCAGAAAGACCGCGCCGGCGGTGTTTACCAGTCCCAGCTTGTCCGACAAGCTCCCCCACAGGAATCGACCCGCCATGTTACAGGCGGAAAACACGCTGACGAAAATTGCCGCGGTAGCAGAGGAGTAGCCCAGAGATTGCTGGAGAATGGGTGATGCCTGACTGATAACGATGACCCCAGCCACCAGGCCACAGGTAAAAACGATCACCATGATCCAGAAGGTGCCTGTCCTCACCATCTGCCCCCGGCGGAGGTCAGAGATCCCCCCCTGGGTGCCGTTTGGGCTGGGGGCCATAGCGGTCTGGAATCCCTCGGGAGGATCGGCCAGCAGGAGGGAGCCCACCAGGATCACCGCCGCAAACAGAACGCCCAGCACCTGAAAGGCCCGGGTCATGCCTACCCCCTCCATGAGGGCGGCGGCGGTGGGGGCCCACAGGATGGCCCCGGAGCCGTAGGCGGCGGTGCCCAGGCCGGAGGCCATGCCCGACCGGTCGGGGAAGAGCCGCACCACATAGGCCATCATGCTGGGGTAGATAAAGCCCACCCCCAGGCCGGCGATCACGCCGTAAAACAGGTAGAGCTGCCAGAGTTGGGTCATCAGCCCGGTGAGGAAGAGGCCCACCCCGAAGAGCACCGCTCCCACCACCACCCCAAGTCGGGTGGACAGCCGGCGGATCACCCCTCCGAAGATCAGCGGCGCCATGGTGGAGCACAGCACCGTGATGGTGTAGGCTAAGGCCACGCCGGAGTCAGCCCAGCCAAAGCGGGTGATAATGGGGTTCTGGAGCACACTCCAGGCGTAGCCGAAGCCGGCACACACACAAATGACCATGGCGGCGATAAGACACACCCAGCGCCGCCGGGTAAAGGAAGTATGTACAGCAGAGAGATCCATCCGGTCCCTCCCTTACAGCTTCCGGTGGAGCTTGAGCAGTTCGATGAGCATCTGATCCCGGTACTTGGCGCACTCCTCATTGGTGTGGCCTACGTAGTCGGGGAAGTTGGCCATCTCCTTATCTACCCCGGGCTGAGCCACTTCCGCCCAGTTGTCGGGCTGGTGGGTCCAGGAGGCCATGTCGGCCAGCCAGCGGTCGCCGGAATTGCCCAGCATCTGCACCATGCCGGTAAGGCCGCCGGGATTGCCCATCTGCATGATCATGTTGTGCCCGAAGATAGCCCACCGCAGGCCGGGACCATACACCAGCGCCTTGTCTACGTCCTCCACGGAGCACACCCCCCGCATGACCAGGTCCTGTACCTCCCGGTAGAGGGCCAGCTGGAGCCGGTTGGCGATAAAGCCCGGGCACTCCTTCCGCAGAAGCACCGCCTCCTTGCCGATGGACTGATAAAAATCGTAGGCGGTCTGGAGGAGCTCCGGATCAGTCTTGTCTCCGGAGGTCAGCTCCACCAGGGGAATCAGATGGGGGGGATTGTAGGGGTGGGCCCCAACACACCGCTCCGGATGATCGGCCTGAGCGGCAATATCGCTGACCAGCAGGCCGGAGGTGGAGCTGGCATAAATGGCGTCAGAGGAGGCGTACTCCTCCACCTGAGCCAGGATAGACTGCTTGATCTCCAACCGCTCGGGACCGCTCTCCTGGATGAACTGGACACCGGATACAGCCTCCTCCATGGAGATAGTCAACTTTACCTGTCCGGCGATCTCCGCCCGGCGCTCCGGAGTGATAGCCTTGAACTGTTCCAGGGCGTCCAGGCTCTTGTGCATCTGGGCCTTGCTCTTGGCCAGCTGCTCCTCATTGATATCGTACAAGGTCACATCCAGACCCTTCATGGCAAACTGAATGGCCCAGCTGGAACCGATGACGCCGCCGCCCACACAGGCGACCCGCTTGATCTCTTCCGGTCTCATGGTTGGATCTCTCCTTTCACTGTGTGACCCGGCGGCTCGCCCCGCCGGCAGGCTGACTCGTATGGGAGAATAGAGCCATACCCCCGGGAAAGCCGGGGCTTTCAGGGGGGAAGGTGACTCTGTTCTCTGGACCTCCTCGGCCTTTGACCGATAGGTCCGGCATTCGCCGGGGTGTTGAGGGATACACCCCGGCGAATGCCTATGGGATGAGGGAATTGGGTTGAAGGGTTTGATTCAGGGAGTGGAGCACTCAGCTCCGATGATAACGGAGGTCTACCGCCGTGCGCACCATCTCGTCCCAGTCGGAAAAGTTGGTGCTCTCCTTGACAAAGCTGTTGAGCAGCAGAGGGGCGTAGACAATGGTGTTGGCCTTCCAGTTGACCATCACCGCGCTGGAGAACCGGAACCCGTCGAAGTCGTCAAAGCGGGTGTGCTGCCGCATGAACTCGTCAGTGAATACGTCCTCCAGCAGCTTCATCAGCTCCGGACCGTTGGCCAGGGACACGTAGCCCTGATTACTGTTTGCTTCCATAGAACTTCTCAGCCTCTTTCTCCACGTAGGAACGCCAGGCGGGGGCGTCGATCTCCATCCGCTCCCGGATCCAGCCCATCTGCTCGGGCTTGCCGGTCATGGCCTCCTTGCGGAGGACGGACATGTACAGGGAGCCCTCTCCGGGGGGGCACCCCTGCAGGAAGAAGGCGTTGGGGTGATCCTTCAGGTGCTTGCGGGCACAGTTGCCGTGGAGCATAATCTTCTCGTCGGGGGTGTCGGGGGACAGGGTGTTCTTGCCGCCGGCCACGATGACCAGATCCTTATTATCGTCATACACGCCGATGGCCTTCAGGGTCTCCATATTCAGGGTGAGCAGAGCCTGACAGCTGGAGCAGGCGCCCTCACAGTGGACCTCGTACTCCGGCCAGCGGCTGCGGATGTCCTCCAGATAGGGCACCCACATCTTGGTGGAGCAGGCGGCCAGATCGTCGCCAATGACCTCGATCTTGTCCCGGTCGGTGGTGCCCAGGCCGGCCTCCTGGGCTACCCGGAAGTAATCCACGCCGTCGGGATCGATGCCTACCAGCTCGCAGGCAATGCGGTCCAGGGCCACGGGATCATAGGAACCCATGACACAATCCACCTCGATGGGCACGGGGGTGTGGGGGGAGTAGCCGCTGGCAGCATGCATCACGTCCATAATGTTGATGTCGGCCCGGCAGGCCCACCACACGTCCATCATAGCCATGGTCAGGTTCTGCTGATGCATCTGCACGTGGACCTGGTCCTGCACCACGCCTTTGATGTTCTTCAGAGCACCGGAGAACACCATGCTGGCATGGGCCTTCAGGATGGGCAGGTTGATGATGTGCTCGGCCTCGATGAGCAGCCGGGGCAGCTTTACGTGGCTGATGTTGGAGCGGTAGCCGCGGACAGCCACATTGATCAGGTCTTTGTCCCGCTTGATATCGACCAGCTCCACGCCCTCTTCCCGGGCCACGTCAGCGATGCCGCAGGCCTCGTAGCACTCGATGGTGTCGCAGCCCACAGCGGCGGCCTCAGCGATGATGATGCGCTTGGGGTTGGCCTTCTTGACCTCACGGATGACCGCGCGGACAGTGTCGGGGCTGGTGCATACGGCGTACTCCGGGGGAGCCGCATGACCGGCGTTGGGCTTGAGCACCACAGTGGAGTTGGGCTCGATCATTTTGGTCACGCCGCCCAGCATGTCAAAGACCCGGGTGACGTTTTCCTGGGCATCCTTGCCATGGGCCAGTGCCACGGTAGAGTTCTTGCTCATAGGGTTACCTCCTTGTCTTTCTTACGGCCGCTTACCGCTTGTGCGCGGCCATATAGTCCTGATCGTATTTATGGTCCTGCAGGGCCAGGATCAGCAGGATGGAAATAAAGGACAGCACGGCGAAGACAACGTACGCGGCGCTGATGCTGTGGAATATGTTCTGCACGATGCCATTGACAGCGAAGTTGCACATATAGATGATGCTTGTGATGGGGAAAACCACGCTGTTGACCTTGGCATAGCCCACCCGGCCAAACACGGAACCGGGGATGGAATTCATCAGGTTGGGGGCGGCAGCGCCCAGGAATCCGATGATCACCAGGGATACCCACACCAGAGGCATGACGCCGCTGATGTTAAGCAGCAGGGCCACTACATACAGCCCGCCAGTCAGCACGCCAGCCTTCTTGACGCCTAGCTTGAACACGATGCGGCCAAAAATCACAGAGCCGATGACACCGATGACGGCGATGGCGCTCATCACGCCGGTGGCCAGGGCCTGGCTCATGCCCACCTCCATGTTGCGGCCCACCAGCTGGGTCATCAGACCCATCTGCACCAGCATCAGCAGGCCGGTAGAGAACACGCACAGCCAAGTCTCCTTGGTACGCAGCAGCTTACCCACGGTCCAGCCTCCGTCAGAGGCCTCGGGGGGCTTGGTGGAGTAGTTGGCCTTGAACTCAGCCTCGGTCACGTTGTCTGGATAGAGGCCCCGTTCGGTTGGGGTGTTGCGCAGCAGCACCGTGCCGATGATGCCGACGACAACAGCCACAGCGCCACAGATGATGGAGCTGGTGGCGATGCCGAGGCTGCCCACCAGTACGGTCAGCAGCGGGACGAAAACCATGGTGCCGAAGTTGGAGCCCATGGCCACCACGCTCATGGCCTGGCCCTGCTTCTTTGGAAACCACATGGCCACCAGGGTGCCAATACCCACAAAGGAACCGGCACTCAGGCCGCCGCCCACGCAGCACATGGCAATTAAGTACATCGGCACGCTCACAGCGTTGCCGGTGGCGATATGGCCCAGACCCGCCAGGATCAGGCAGCCGGCCGCCACCTTACTGGGACCGATGCGCTGGTTGACCTGACCCGCGATCAGGGCAATGATCACGCCGATGATACCGGCAACGGAGTTCATGCCCAAGATCACGCTCTGATCCACGTTCAGTCTGGCGGCCACGGCGGGGGCAATGACATTGGTGCCGTCGGCGAAGAAACCGCCGTTGCTGAAGAAGATCAGGAAGCCGAAGATCAGCAGAAACCAACCCCAGGCTCCGAAACCTCGCTTGTTTTGTTCCATACTTTCACATTCCTTTTGCACACAGTCCTTTGGGCCGGGGGTACCGCCCGCGCCCGCATTTGAAGTTCTGCCCCATGTTCCGGAACGCCCTGAAGCGATTATCAGTATAACCTTTACAAGTAAATTAGAAAAATATATAATATTTACAGCAGTATAAACAACTCATATACTTACCCGGAGGATACTTGGCATGGAACTTTCACAGCTTCGATACTTTACCGCCGTGGCGCAGTTGGGGAACATGTCAAAGGCGGCGGAAACCATGTTTGTCTCCCAACCCAACCTGAGCACCTCCCTCTCCCGTCTGGAGGAGGAGGTGGGCGTCCCCCTCTTTGAGCGCCGCCGGGGCAAGATCATCCTGAACCAGAGCGGCGAGTGCTTCCTGCACCATGTGGAGCAGGCCCTGGCCACCCTGGACAAGGGCATCCAGGAGGTACGTGGCCTCAACGTGGGCCGGTGTGAGCCTCTGTCCATTGCCTGCATGGTGGACGACACCATCCTCCTTCAGCAGTTCCTGCTGGAAAACCCGGATATCATCCTCAACCACCAGCGGGCCGACCTGCCTACCATTACCGACATGCTGGAACGGCAGGAAGTGGATCTGGCCTTTACGGTGCTGGAGCCCTCCGGAGAAAACCTGGCCTTTGAGCGGCTGTACGAGTGTCAGTTCATGCTCCTGCTCAACAAGGCCAACCCGCTGTCCCAACGAACCAGCCTCAGCCGGGATGAGTTGGCTGGAGAGCATCTTGCCATCGACGGTTCCCGGGTCAACAAAAATACCTTTTACGCCGCCGAGGGCAAGATGGGTAACACTCCCATCATCGACTACGATGTGCGCCATCTGGATCTGCTGCTCTCCCTGGTGGAGCTCAACCGGTGCATCTCCATCGTCCCGGCCATCAAGTATCGGGAGCTGGTGCTGACCGGTAAGGATGAGGGATTGGTATGCCGCCCTTATACCGATGGAGCCCCAGTGGCCTACTTTGGCATCGCCTACAACATCCGCAAGCCACTGAACGCCCAAGGCAAGCGATTCCGGGACTTTGTGCAATCCTACTTTCGGAGTATCGATCTGGAATACGAGACTCTGACCCGCCAGCTTAACGATGAACTGTAACCGAACCGCAAAAAACGAGGCGCTGTTCTGAACAGAACAGCGCCCCGTTTTTTATATTTATTCCGTTGTGCATATCTGGCCACCTGTCTCCGGCCCCCTCAAGGCGGCGTAGGTACGCCGAATGAGAAACAACGCCACCAAAAAGGTAAGCAGATCAGAATACCGGCATGGAGTAGAGCACCCCGTCCAGCCCGAAAAACAGGGGAAGCAGTAGGGCAAAGCCCACACCGAATACCACCTCCCGCACCATGGACAGAGCGGGGGAGGCTGCCGCCCTTCCCATAGCCTGGAGGAAAATGAAGCAAGCCTTATTCACACAGGCCAGTACCATCAGGCACAGATAGGTACGAAAAGCCCTGACGGCAAAGTCAGTGTAGCAGGCGCTCTCGTTGGCCGCCCCAAAGATAGCGATTAACTGCTGGGGAAAGCCTTCCGCCAGGACGAACCCCACCAATCCTACCGTCGCCTCTGCCAACAGCAGCATGGTAAGCAGGGTCTTTACCCGTTGCTGCTTCTCCGCGCCAATGTTGAACCCCACGATTGGGATACACCCAGCGGCCATACCCACCACCACTGAGATAATAATCTGGAAAAATTTCATGACGATACCCACTACTGCCATGGGGATCTGGGCATACTGAGCCTGCCCAAAAATGGGGTCGGCCGCCCCATAGACCCGAAGCATATTATTGATAGCCGCCATGGCTGCCACCAAGGAAATCTGGGAGAGGAAGCTGGTAATCCCCAGCAGCAGGGTCTTCCCCCACACCCGACGGCGGAACCAAAAGTCCCCAGCGGCGGGTCGGATAGTCTTCATCCGCAGCGCCAGGTACCACACCGCCAGAGCGGCTGTCAGTATCTGTCCCAACACGGTGGCTACCGCCGCTCCCATCATCCCCCACTGAAAGTTAAAAATGAACACCGGGTCCAGAACGATGTTTACCGCCGCTCCTGCCAGGGTAGAAGCCATGGCGAACCTCGGGCTGCCGTCGGCTCGAATCACCGAATTCATGGCCTGGCCAAACATGTAAAAGGGGATACCCAGAGTAATATAAAAGAAATACTCCCGAGCGCACTGAAAAGTTTCCTCATTTACGGTTCCTCCAAACAGGGAAATAATTTGAGTCTGAAACAGCAGATAGACTATTGTCAACGCCAAACCGCTTCCCAGACTCATGACCACCGCACCCCCCACGCTTGCCCGTGCGGTTTGGGAATCCTCCCGCCCCAGGCAAATGCTCACAAAGGCGCAGCAGCCATCCCCCACCATTACCGCAATGGCCAGAGCTACCACTGTCAGGGGAAAGACTACCGTGTTGGCCGCATTGCCATAAGAGCCCAGGTAGCTGGCGTTGGCAATAAAGATCTGGTCCACGATATTGTACAGAGCTCCCACCAGCAGAGAAATCACACAGGGTACGACATACCGCCCCATCAGCTTTCCCACCGGTTCAGTTCCCAGGAATTGATTGGTCTGTTCCAAAAAAAACCTCCCAGATATGATCTTTTTTCCATGTAAAAAACGCGCAGCCCCCACGCAACCGGAATTACGCATGAGAGCTACACGTTGTAATCTGATTATAACCAGTTTGGTCCAAATACGCAAAGGAACTTTTAAACAAATAAACAAAAACATTTATTGCGGCAACAGGAAAAATTCCATCCAATAGAGGCCGCACAGCAGGCAGAAACAGCTTTTCTGTTCCATAGGCGGCCACAGTGTGAAGCCAGCTTGACGATTTTAGGCCAATATGTTATTCTTATATTAAATTTATTATAATTTTGGGTGATTTTTGAAAAATTTGCGCATTTATGTGCAAATTTTGCGCTGGCAATAGAATGGGAGGGCAACCAACATGCTGAGGATCGCGGTATGCGACGACGATCAGGAGCAGTTAGAACAAATATCCAGGATGCTCCGCGCCTATCTGCTGGCCCGGCCGGGCTTGGATGGAACGGTTACTGTCTTCTCCGACGGGGAGACCCTGCTGGCGGGGTCAGGCCAGAACTTCGATCTGTGTCTGCTCGACGTTCTCATGCCCGGGTGCAACGGGATTCAGACCGGCCTCGCCCTGCGTGCCCTGGGGAAGGACTGTCAGATCATCTATCTGTCCGCCTCCGATGAGTATGCGGTGGAAAGCTATGAGGTGGGGGCTTTTTTCTATCTGCTCAAACCCGTTGAGCCGGAAAAGCTCTTCCAGGTGCTGGACCGGGCAGTGGACAAGCTGGACCGGCGACGGAATCAAGCGGTAATGGTACAGACCGCCGATGGCGTCCGCCGGGTGCTGCTGGCAAACATCCGCTATGTGGAGCGGACCGGTCGAAGCATACGATACCACTGTACCGACGGGACCGTGGACTCCCGGACCATCCGCACCGCTTTCCGGGAAGCTGTCGCCCCCCTGTTGACCGATCCTCGCTTTGCCCTGTGCGGAGCCAGCTTTGTACTGAATTTTCAACATGTTACCGCTGTCCAGGGCCAGGCCGCCCAGCTGGACGACGGCAGCTCCGTGACCCTGCCCCGGACGTCTGCGGCCGACTTCAAGCGGGCCTGGGGGCAATATTGGCTGGAGGAGAGCCCTTCATGCTAGAATTGCTGATGCTGGAGTATATGACCGGGATTGGCATGACCATCGTACAGCTGTTTCTGGACAGCCGCTATCCCAGGCGGCAAACCATTCTGGTATTCTATAGCACTACGATTCTGATCATGGCGGCGGTAGCCGGGCTGTACTGGATCTTTGGCCTGGATGCTGTCTTTCGCAGCTATCCCCTGGTGGTTCATCTTCCGTCCTTGCTGCTTCTCTTAGCACTCAGCCGCCATCGTGGATGGCGGCTGGTTTTTCAGTTTTTATCCTCTTTCCTGTTTTGCGTGTTGATTCAGCATGGCGCGGGGCTGATTTTTTACCTGTCCGGCAATTGCATCTTGGCATTGGGCCTGGCCTATGCCGTACTCACTGCGGGGGTGATCTGGTTTCTCCTCCGGTTTCTGCGCCCTCTGTTTCTTCGTGTCCTGCCGGAACTTCGCCAGGGCTGGTGGCTTATGTGTCTGGTCATGGCCGTCTATTACGGGATTATCTTCTACCTGATTCCAGGTTATGTGGGCTTTTCTTTGCCCAGCACGATCCTCAAGCCCGCCATCTCCCTCTTAATGGTTGGCTTCTATTGGATCCTGATCTATTTATTCTCCACCAGCCGAAAGGAGGCCGAGGCCAGGCACAGCGCCCAGCTGTCTGCGTTGCATTTGTCCGCCCTGCAAAGCCGAATGGAGGCAGTGAAGTCTGCCGAGGATGCTGTCCGTACCCAGCGCCACGACCTGCGCCACCGGCTCCAAACCGTCACCCAGTTGGTGGCCCAAGGAGACCAGGAAACCGCCCTGGCCTTTCTGAATGCCGCCCAAAGGCATCTGGATGAGCAAAAGCCGGTGCGTTGGTGCAAGTCTCCGGTGCTGGGCGCAGTCTGCGCCTCCTACTTTGATCAGGCCAGGCAGCAGGGCATCCGGGTGGAGGCCAGGCTGTCCCTTCCGGAGGCCCTTCCCGCAGAGGAGGCGGAACTGGCCATCGTTCTGGCCAACGCTCTGGAAAACGCCATCCACGCCAATCTGGAGCTTCCGCCGGAGACGCGAGTGATCCGGTGCAGGGCAGTGAGCAGCCCAAGCGTCATGCTGGAGATCTCCAATCCCTGCAACGGCCCGGTCACCTTTGACGACCGGGGCCTGCCGGTAGCCCGGCGAGAGGGGCACGGCTTGGGCAGCCAGTCCATCGCCGCCTTCTGCCAAAAATATGGCGCTGTCTGTCAGTTCAACCAGAGCGACGGCTGGTTCCGGCTGAGAGTGATTCTGTAAACGAGCACATAAACAGTCTGTTGCGACATCGTGCAACAGACTGTTTTTCTGACTGCTATCAGGTCACGGCTTCTGGGTCAGCAGCTCCAGAGCGGTTTCCAGCTGAGCGTCGCCCTCCTCGGTCAGATAGACTTCCGCGTCCAGGGTCAGCCCGGTACCGATGAGGGAGGTACCGTTTCCGGTAAAGTAGGCCCCGGTGGAGATAGCCATGGCTCCTCCATGAGGGAGGGCAAAGGTCTGCTGGGAGTAGCCCTTACCGCTGGTAGGCTCGCCCACAATAAGCGCCACCCCCCACTCCTGGAGCTCGGCGGCAAAAAATTCGGCAGCGGAATAGGTATTGGCATTGACCAGCACCGCCATGGGGAGATCCACGCAGGAAGCATCCGACCAGGTGACCTCCTCATTCCCCGCCTTGTCTCTGGTGATGAAGATAGGCCCTTCAGGCAACAGGAAGTCCAGCATATCGGTGAGCTGGGTGAGATAGCCGCCGCCATTGTTACGCATATCGAACACCAGGGCGGTGGCTCCCTCCTCCTGAAGCCGGGTCACCTCTTCCTCCAGCCGGTCGGCGCTATGGTCATAGAAATTGGCCAGAGCCACATAGCCCACATTGTTTTCCAGCATTTTGGCGGTCACCGGGTCGTTGTCCAGGCTGGCCCGCACCACCTCCACGGTGCGGGAAAGGCCGTCGGCTCCAGTGACCTCCAGGGTGACAGCGGTCCCCTCCTCCCCCTGGATACGCTCAGCGCCCTCATATTTGGCCTCTCCCGCCAGGGAGAATCCATCCACAGAGGTAATGATCTCCCCTACCTGGAGCCCCGCCGCTTCCGCCGGGCCCCCTTCGGTCACCGTTACGATCTTCAGTCCGGCCTCTTCGGTATAATCCACTGTTACTCCAATACCCACATACTGGTTGGTGCGGCGCTGGTTCTGGGCGGCCAGTTCCTCCGCCGTCAGGTAGTAGCTCCACCGGTCGCCCAAACCCTCTACCATACCCTCCAGGGCGGAGTCCACCATCTCGGTCTGGTCATACTCCCCCACAAACCGGCTGTTCACCAGGTACAACCCCTCCAGCAGGGAGAGCCCGGCGTTGCCAAAGAGGCCCCAGAACACCGCAACAAGGATCCCCCCTGTCAGCAGTGCGGTCAGCGGGATCAGGATGATAAGATGGATCCAGGAAAATCTCTTTTTGGTCATGTTTGTCCCTTCCTTTCCGGAGGATAAGATGATATGCAGCAGGGCGGAGGGAATTCTCCCTCCGCCCTATGTATCGTTCTTACCATGGATGGGTCAGGCTCAGGTTGGGGAATTTAGCCTCCGGGTCCACCCGGGTATAGTTGTCCCGCACCTCAAAATGGAGGTGGTTTCCAGTAGAGCTGCCGGTAGTGCCCACATAGCCGATGACCTGGCCCTGAGTTACCATTTCACCCTCGCTCACCGCCCGGGCGCTCATGTGGGCATACAGGGTGGAGTTGCCGTTGCCATGGTCAATGACCACATAATTGCCGTAGGAGTAGTGATAGGCGGAGGTGACCACCTGGCCGCTCTTGGAGGCCAGGATAGGCGTACCACCGCTGGCGGGGATATCAATGCCGGTATGGCTGTGGGCTACACCGGTGATGGGGTGGATGCGGTAGCCAAACAGAGAGGACAGGCTATACCAGCCGGGCAGGGGCCACAGATACCCGGTCTCGGAACTGATGGTGACGTTGTTCTGCTTCCGCTCCTCCTCCAGCTGCTGCTGCTTCTGGGTGATCTCCGCCTGGATCTCGGCGGCGGCGGCGCTTTCCGCGTCCAGTTGGCGGTTGACCTCCTCCACGTCGGCGTTGATCTGCTCCACCAGGGCCTGGGCCTCAGCCACCTTGGCCTGCTGCTCAGCCTGCTTGGCCTCCTGCTGCTCCTTGGCGGCCTGCTCCTCCGCCCGGGCGGTCTCCAGGTCAGCCTGGAGCCGCTCCAGCTCTTCCCGGGTGGCAATGAGCTCCTCCATGATTTGGTTGTCCCGCTCCATCACCGCGTCCACGTCGGCTACCCGGTCCAGCAAGTCAGAAAAACTTTCAGCATTAAAGAGGATGGACCAATAGGACACGGTACCCTCTTCCTCCATAGCCCGTACCCGCTGGCAGAAGAGCTCGTACTGTGCGGCCTCCTGGGCCTCCACTTCCTTGCGCTCTTCCTCCTTCTGTGCGATCTCTTCGTCATAATAGGCGATCTGGGCGTTGATGGTATCGATCTCGTCATTGATGGCTTCCAGCTGCTGGGTAAGGATCTGCCGCTGCTCCTGGGCGGCAGCCTGATCCTCCTTCGCCTCGGCCAGTTCCTCCTTCAGCTCCTCCTGCCGGGCCTGGCTGGCGGCCTGCTCTTCCTTCAGGGCGTCAATCTCACTCTGGGTCACCGCCCCCACGTTCTGCACGATCATGCTGAAGATGGGCAGAAGCAGCAGCAAGGCCATGGCCCCGGCCAGCACGCCCACGAAGATCCGACGGCTATCTATCTTCTTCCCCTTACTTCTTGAGGTGGAATTTCCTTTCTTGCCACGATATGCCACGTTTTATCTCCTTTTCATGTACATCTGGGGTTTTACCAATTATATGCCCGGATAAAGGAATTGTACAGCTCCGGGAAGCACTTTTCCGGATCCACCCGCTGGCCTCCCTCCCGGATTTCCAGATGCAGGTGATTGCCGGTGGAGCTGCCGGTGCTGCCCACATATCCGATGGTCTGGCCCTGAGCCACCGTCTCCCCTTCGCTCACAGCCCGGCGGCTCATGTGAGCATACAGGGTGGAGTCACCATTGCCATGGCTGATGACCACATAGTTGCCATAGGACCAGTGGTAGGCCGAAGTGATCACCACGCCCGCCTTGGCGGCGGTGATGGTAGTTCCTCCGGTGGCGCTGACGTCAATGCCGGTATGGCTCTGGGCTACACCGGTGATGGGGTGGATGCGGTAGCCAAAGGCGGAGGTGAGGGTCCTACAGCCGCTGGGCAGGGGCCAGCTGTAGCCTGAGCTGGTTACCGACGGGGTGCTGGTATCCGGCTGCTGGGTTGTCTGCTGGGGCTCCTGGGTGGTCTGGGGCTGCTGGGTCTGCTGGGCCTGCTGTTGCTGCTGCTCCAGCTCCTCCTGGCGCTTGCGCTCCTCCTCCTGGCGTTTCAGTTCCTCCTGCCGGATCTGCTCGGCCAGGGCGGCCTGCTTCTGCTCGATCTCCGCCTGAATCTCGGCGGCGGCTTCATCCTCCGCGTCCAATTGACGGTTGACCTCGTCCACATCGGCGTTGATCTGGTCCAGCAGGTCCTGGGCTTCGGCAACCTTTGCCTGCTGTTCGGCCTGTTTGGCGGCCTGCTGGTCCCGGGCCTCCTGCTCCTCCGCACGGGCGGTTTCCAGATCGGCCTGAAGCCGCTCCAACTCCTCCCGGGTGGCGATGAGCTCCTCCATGATCTGATTGTCCCGAGCCATCACCGCATCCACGTCGGCAATCCGATCCATCAATTCGGAAAAGCTCTTGGCATTGAACAGGATGGACCAATAGGACACGGTCCCCTGTTCCTCCATGGCCCGCACCCGCTGGCAGAAGAGCTCATACTGCTCCGCCTCCCGGGCCTCGGCCTCCTTTCGCTCCTCTTCTTTCTGGGCGATCTCCCCGTCATACCAGGCAATCTGAGCGTCAATGTTTTCGATCTCGTCGTTGATGGCCTCCAGCTGCTGGGTGAGGATATACCGCTGCTCCTGGGCGGCGGTCTGATCCTCCTTCACCTCGGCCAGCTGAGCCTTCAGCTCCTCCTGCTTGGCCTGGCTGGCGGCCTGCTCCTCTTTCAGCGCGTCGATCTCGCTCTGAGTCACCGCCCCCACGTTCTGTACGATCATACCAAATACAGGCAACAGCATCAGAAGGGCCATGGTCCCCGCCAGCATGCCCATGATGGCGCGACGGCCCGTCGGCCCCTTCCGTTTCCGGTCAAAATAGTTCCCCTTACAATGATTTGCCACGTTCTGCCTCCCCTACAGGTACCTTAAGGTGTACGTCTGCTGTGTTACCAATTATAGGCTCGGATAAAGGAATCATACAGTCCGGGGAAACATTTCTCCGGGTCCACCCGTTGCCCTCCCTGCCGCACCTCCAGGTGAAGGTGGTAGCCTTTGGAGCTGCCGGTATTGCCTACATATCCGATGGTCTGGCCCTGGGACACCGTCTGCCCCTGGCTTACCGCCCGGCGGCTCATATGGGCATAAAGAGTGGAATCCCCTCCGCCATGGCTGATGACCACATAGTTGCCGTAGGACCAGTGGTAGGCCGAGGTGATCACCGTACCTCCCTTGGCGGCGGTAATAGTGGTCCCCCCGGCAGCGCCAATATCAATACCGGTATGGCTGTGTGCCACGCCGGTAATGGGGTGGATCCGGTAGCCGAAGGCGGAGGTCAGGGTCATACAGTTGCCCGGCAGAGGCCAGCTGTAGCCCGAACCGGTGGCCGGCGGCGTGCTGGTTTCCGACCCTGGGGTCTGCTGCGGCTTCTGGGGCTGCTGCTGTTGCTGTTGTTGCTGCTGTTGTTGCTGCTGTTGCAGCTCCTCTTGCCGTTTCAACTCCTCCTGCCGCCGCTGCTCCTCCAGGGCAGCTTCCTTCCGTTCGATCTCCGCCTGGATCTCAGCGGCGGCCTGGTCCTCCGCGTCCAGCTGGCGGTTGACCTCGTTTACATCGGCGTTGATCTTCGCCACCAGGGCCTGTGCTTCGGCCACCTTGGCCTGCTGCTCAGCCTGTTTGGCGGCCTGCTGGTCCCGGGCGGCCTGCTCCTCTGCCCGGGCAGCCTCCAGATCGGCCTGAAGCCGCTCCAACTCCTTCCGGGTGGCCGTGAGCTCATCCATGATCTGATTGTCCCGGGCCATCACCGAATCCACGTCGGCCATCCGGTCCATCAGGTCGGAAAAACTCTCCGCATTGAAGAGGATGGACCAGTAGGACACGGTCCCCTGCTCCTCCATGGCCCGCACCCGCTGGCAGAAAAACTGGTATTGCTCCGCCTCCCGAGCCTCGGCCGCCTTCCGCTCAACTTCCTTTTGGGCGATCTCGCCGTCGTAGTAAGAGATCTGAGCGTCAATGGTGGCGATCTCGTCGTTGATAGCGGCCAACTGCTGGGTCAGGATCTGCCGCTGCTCCTGGGCGGCGGCCTGATCCTTCTGGGCCTCGGCCAGCTGGGCCTTTAGTTCTTCCTGCTTGGCCTGGCTGGCGGCCTGGTCGGCTTTTAATGCGTCGATCTCACTCTGGGTCACCGCCGTTCCCATCTGGAGCGCCGCCGGGACCAGCAGGACGGCGGCCAGGGCGCCGCACAGCAGCCGTCGTATGGCAGTTTTCGGATTCATTGCATCTCCTTTTCTAGAATGGTGCAGGGCCTCTTACACCTGCAGGAACTTGCGGATGGCCAACAGGGAGCCCAGCACACCGATCACCAGACCGATGAGCAGGAAATATCCCAGGACCATCAGGGCCATTGGCTGGAAGTCCATGACCTTCAGCAGCTCAATGGTGTCTGAGCCGCTGACCGCCCGGCCCACCAGGGCGTAGATCCCCCACTGGAGGAAGAAGGCCACGATGCTCCCCACCAGACCCAGGATCATACCCTCGATGACAAAGGGCCAGCGGACAAATCCGTTTGTGGCGCCACACATCTTCATGATGGCGATCTCGTCTCTCCGGTTAAAGAAGGCCAGCTTGATGGTATTGGAAATGATAAACAGGCTCACCAGCAGCAGGATGCCCACCAGAATCAGAGCCACGGCGCTGGCGATGTTGCGGATGACATTGAAGCCCTCGGCGATTTCAGGGGCGGACTTGGTGTAGGCTACTCCGGCCACCTGCTTGACCGCCGTCTCGGTCTCCTCCAGCTTGCTGATATCCTCCAGATAGATATGGAACCGGTCCCGGTACACGTCGGAGGGCAGATCCTCAAAGAGAGGGTTACCTTCATAGTCCTTCTCGAAGTCGGCCTGGGCCTCCTCCTTGGTGACAAACTCCGCCCGGGCCACATTGGGCACCGCCTCAATGTCGTCCTGGAGGGCACGGGCCTCCTCCTGAGGCACAGACTCGTCAATGAAAGCGGAAAACTGGTTTTCATTCTCCAAATCGCTGAAGTTATAAGCGGCGTTTACTGCCACCAGAGAAAAAGAACCCATGATCAGCAGGCAGCAGACGATCATACACACCGCCGCAAAGGACATGAAGCCGTGGGTGAAAATGCTGCGGAAGCCCTCGCCGATCAGATAGCCAAAATTATATCGTTGTCTCATTGTTGTAATACCCGCCTGTCTCGTCGCTGATGATTCTGCCGTTCTCAATTGCCACCACCCGCTTGGAGAAGCGGTTGACCAACTCCCGCTCGTGGGTGACCACCAGCACTGTGGTGCCCAACTCATTGATGCGCTCCAGCAGCATCATGATCTCCAGGGAGCGCATGGGGTCCAGGTTGCCGGTCGGCTCGTCGGCAATGATCATCTGGGGATTGTTCACCAAAGCCCGGGCGATGGCCACCCGCTGCTGCTCGCCGCCGGAGAGCTGGTCGGGGCGCTGATGGCTCTTCTCCAGCAGGCCCACCAGATCCAGCACGTAGGCCACCCGTTTCTTGATCTCCTTGGAGGAGGCCCCCACCGCCTGCATGGCAAAAATCAGGTTGTCCTCCACCGTCTTTTTTTCGATCAGGCGGAAGTCCTGGAATACCACCCCCAGGGTGCGGCGCATATAGGGCACCTGCCGGGGGGTGATGTTGTTGAGATTGTAGCCGTTGACCATGAGCCGACCGCCGCTGGGGGCGATCTCGGCGGTGATCAGCTTGAGGATGGTGGATTTGCCCGAGCCGGACGGCCCCACCAGGAAGACGAACTCTCCGTCGTCTATCCGCATGTTGACCCCTTTCAGGGCCTTGGTCCCGTTGTCATAGGACTTTTCAATGTCGATCAGACGAATCACGCTATGTACCTCTTTGTGTAAAATTCCAAACAAGCTCACGCGCCGCAGAAGACGTCTTTCCGGGCGTCCTCTGCGGCTCGCGTTCTATGTTCAGTTGTCGATCCCCCGGGAGATGAGGTATTTTTTCACCATCAGAGCCACCTTGAAGGTAATGGCATCGTCAAATTCCCGCAGGTCCAGGCCGGTGAGCTTCTTGATCTTCTCCAGCCGGTACACCAGGGTGTTCCGGTGGACAAAAAGCTTTCGGGCGGTCTCGGACACGTTCAGGTTGTTCTCGAAGAATTTGTTGATGGTAAACAGAGTCTCCTGATCCAGGGCGTCAATGGGATTTTTCTTAAAGACCTCCTGGAGGAACATCTCGCACAGGGTGGTGGGCAGCTGATAGATCAGCCGTCCGATGCCCAGATTCTCGTAGTTGATGATGCTCTTCTCGGTGTCGAACACCCGGCCCACGTCGATGGCGATGCCGGCCTCCTTGTAGGCCCGGGCCAGCTCCCGGATGTGGCCCACGATGGTGCCGATGCCGATGACCACCCGGATGTGGAGCTCCTCGGTGATCTTGTCCTCGATCTGCTTGGCAATCTTGTACAGGTCCCGGGTCTCCGCTCCCTCGCTGAGCTGCTTGATGAGGGCCACGTCGGTCTCGCTGATGGAGAGAACAAAGTCCACCTGTTTATCCGGGAAAAGGGCGTGGACCACGTCGATGAGGGCGGGGTCGGTGGTCTCCACCTGCCGGATGAGGAACACCGCCCGGGGGGCCTCGGAGACGAAGTGGAGCTCCTTGGCCCGGACGTAGATGTCGCCCAGCAGGATGTTGTCCGATATGATGTTCTTGACGAAGGTGGCCTTGTCGTGCTTCTCCTCATAATAGGTCTTGGCGCCGTTGAGAGCCACCGCCGCCATGGAACACACCATATGGGCCTCCATGTCCTCGCCCTTGGCAAAGACGGCGTAATCAAACTGAGAGCCCCAGCCCACCAGGGCCTTGAAGATGCGTCCCTCAAAGCGGACGGTATCCCCCTCGCCCCGGTTCACCGCCTCCACCGCATTGGGCCAATGCTCGCCAATGCAGCTGAGCTCATTACAGGCCACCACCGTGCCCTCAGAATCGATCACGCCAATGGCCCGTTCGGTGCTGTCTTTCATCTGCAAGACAACGCTTTGAAAAATTCTGCTGGACATGGTGTCAGCCTCCTTATTGTAGATACCCGCAGGGCCCAGACAGGGGGTGGCTCCTTTCCTCAGACCCGGACCGCCCCTTCCCGTTCCGCTCTCAGGCCGGTCGAACTTATCTCTTTTGCCTGTAAAACAGATATTGGAAAAGCATCAGATTCAACAGCATTTATTATACCGGTTTTTTTTGCTCTTTTCAATAGCATTTTGAAAGTTTTTTGGTGAAATTGACTAAAAGTCTCCCAAAGCGCTGCGCGGAGTCAGTCCTCAGCCTCGCCGGAAGCCAGTTCCTTCAGCTCTTCCGGGGTGAGATAGCGCCACATTCCCGGTTCCAGCCCAGGGTCCAGAGAGAGGCTTCCCATGGTCAGCCGCTTGAGGTAGACCACCGGCTTGCCCCGGGCAGCCAGCATCCGTTTGATCTGATGGTACTTGCCTTCCCGCAGGGTAACGATGGCCTCATCCGGATGTTCCAAACGCTCCAGCCCGGCAGGCATGCACACCAGGCCGTCCCCCAGGGTCATGCCTGCGGCAAAGGCGGCCGCGTCCGCCCCGTCCAGGATCCCCTCCACCCGGACAAAGTAGGTCTTGTCCACATGGCGGCGGGGGGAGAGCAGCCGGTGGGCCAGAGGCCCGTCGTTGGTGAGCAGCAGTAGGCCCTCGGTATCCTTGTCCAACCGTCCGGCGGGAAAGAGCCCCACCCGCCGCAGGTACTCCGGCAGCAGGGTGAGCACCGTGGGCTGGTGGGGGTCCTCAGTGGCCGACACCAGGCCAGCGGGTTTGTGGAGCATGATATACACCAGCCGCTCCCCGGAAATGATCTGGCCGTCCACCTGGAAGTGGGCAGCGGGATCAAATTTCCCCTCGGGAGCCCGAACCACTGCCCCGTCTACCGTGACCCGGCCCGCCCGCACCAGCTCCCTTGCCTCCTTGCGGGACCAGCGCCCCGTGTTGGCCAGTATCTTGTCCAGTCGCTCCATTCTGTCCCTCTCTTCCGTCATATCACGCCCCTCCGCCGCATAGGCTGAATCACCTGCACGTTGGAAAGGGGCGCTGCACTGTGTTTATTGTTACCGCCAGGCTCCGCAAGGGGCCCATCCTGGCTGTGGCCGCCGCGGCAGCGGCGGTATGCGGACTGCTGCTGTTCTCCTCCGGCCTGGCGGCTCGGGAAACCGCGGCCACCGGCGGGGCGGCCGCCCCACAGGTCAAAACCAATGAGGACCGGGTGGCCTATCTGGAAAGCTACGGCTGGCAGGTCTCCCCCGAGCCCGCCGCCGTAGAAGAGCTGCTCATCCCGGATGTCTTTGACGAGAGCTATACCCAATACCTGGAGCTCCAGGCCGCCCAGGGCTTCGATCTGACCAAATACCAGGGCAAGCGGGTAAAGCGGTACACCTATGAGGTTATCAATTACCCCACCGGAGAGGCCGGCATCCAGGCCGGGCTGCTGGTGTACAAAAACACCGTCATCGGCGGCGATGTGCTTTCCCCTCAGCTGGGAGGCTTCATCCACGGCCTGGCCATGCCGGAATAGGCCCGTACTCAATACGGGGCGCTCGATTGAGCGCCCCGTATCATTATTTCGGGTCGATGATATGGACATCCAACCGTCCGAAGGGGATCTGGATCCCCTCCCGGTCAAAGGCGTACTTCACCTGCTCCACCAGGTCATAGTACACGTCCCAATAGTCCTCGGTGGCACACCACGCCCGCACCGTATACTCGATGCTGCTGTCCTTGTAGGCAGAGGTCCGTACAAAGGGTTCCGGGTCTGAGAGCACCTTGGGATGCTCCTCCACCACCCGGCGGATGCAGTTCACCACCTGCTCCAGGGGGTGACTGTAATCGGCGTCAAACTTCAGATCCACCCGGCGGTTCTGGGCGGTGGTATAGTTGGTAATCTTTTCACTGGAAATCTGGCCATTGGGCACTGAGATCACTTTATTGTCCACTGTGGCAAGCTTGGTATAGGCCAGGCCTACCTCCACCACAGTTCCGCCCACACCGCCGGCCTCCACATAGTCCCCCGCCTTGAATGGCTGGGATACCAGCACCTGGATGCCTCCCGCCAGATTGGAGAGCGTCCCCTGAATGGCCAGGGAGACCGCAAGGCCCAGCACACTGAGCACGGCCACCAGGCTGGTCATGGGCACCCCCACATAGTCCAGCACAATGCATATGGTAATTAACCACAGGATCACCCGCAGAGCGGCGTGGATAAAGGTGTGCAGGCCCTTCTCTATCTCCATCCGCTGGAAGGTCTTGTCCACCAGGCGCAGGATCACCTTCATGGCCACCATACAGGCGGCGAAGAGCACCACAATAGTGACGATCTTCTTCAGATTCAAATCGTTGAAAAAACCCGTGACGGTCTGGATGGTCTCCTCCGCGTCCTCCGGGGTCAGATTGGTCAGATTGGTCAGCATGTTCTACTCCTTTCCCGAATCCGCCCTATTTTACCATACCCACTCCTTGGGGGCAATCCCTGGTCCTAAGCCTTTTCCGAAAAGTATTCCCTTACAAAATCCACATCCTCCACCGTAAAGGTCTTTCCTCTCAGGTACTCCAGAAGCCCGGCGTCGGTGGGGAAGGCAAATGTCAGCTTGTAGGAGTACAGGGCCTGGAAGGAACGTCCATACTGCTTGTTGTCCCGCTCCCGGCCATACTTACCGTCCCCCAGCAGGGGGTGGCCGGCGGCGGCGAACTGGGCCCGGATCTGGTGGGTGCGGCCGGTGAGCAGCTCGCACTCCACCAGGGACAGGCCCCGGTTGACCTTCAGTGTCTTATATAAGGTAGCGGCACTCTTTCCTCCGGGCACAGGCCGGGAGAACACCTTCACCTGGGCCCTGTCCTCGTCCTTCAACAGGAAACCCTCCAGCTTGCCCTGGGGCGGGGTCATCCTGCCGTGGATAATCGCCAGATAGTATTTGGCAATCTCCCGGTCCCGGATCTTCTGGTTGAGGATGCGCAGGGTCTCGGCGTTCTTGGCCGCCATGACGATGCCTCCGGTGTTGCGGTCAATGCGGTTGCATAGGGCTGGGATGAAGGAGTGCTCGTCTCTGGGGTTCCACTCCTTCCTTTGGTAGAGGTAGGCCTGGATGTGAGTGATAAGGGTGTTCACCTTCTCATGCTCGTCGGCGTGGCAAAGTAGCCCCGGCCGTTTGTTGAGGAGCATCAGGTTCTCATCCTCATACACGATATCCAGCTTGGGTTTGAACACCGCCAGAAAGGCGTTGTCCTCCCGGGGCTGATCAAAAAACTCGTCGTTGATGTATAATTGCAGCAGGTCCCCCACCTGCAGCCGCACATCCCGTTGGGAGCCCTTGCCGTTGACCTTCACCCGCTTCAGCCGGATATATTTCTGGGCCAGGGGAGCCGGAAGAAGAGGCAGGGTCTTGCCCAGCCACCGGTCCAACCGCTGCCCGGCGTCGTTTTTTCCTATGGTAAATTCCCGCATTGTGACCTCCAAGCCGCCTGTGGGGCGATTTTGTGTTCTGTTTTCCCATTATACCCGCCACCCGGCCGCGGCGCAACCCCGGCCTGAACCCCGGCGGAAAAATGCCATAAAAAAGTTGAAAAAAAGGTTTGACAACCAGTTGACCATTCGCTATAATATTCTGCGTACCATTATGAGGAGGGTATCATGCGCTTAAATTTGAAGGAGATACTTCATGTGCCGGGCGCGTCCCTGCCCTTTCAGTCCCAGCTGGATCTGACCCAGCTGGATTTTTACGGAGAGCGGCCTTTCGCCCACCCTGTGACCATTCAGGGGACGGTACGCAATATGGCAGGCGCCCTGCTGCTGGAGGGCAGCGCGGTCTCCACCCTGGAGTTGGTGTGCGACCGCTGTCTGAAGCCCTTTTCCCAGCCCCTGGACCTGCCGGTCAGCACCCTGCTGGCCGAAACCCTGGAGGACGAGGAGAACGACGAGATCGTGCTCCTGGAGGACGGCTGTCTGGATCTGGACGAGCTGTTCACCACCGCCCTGGTGCTCTCCATGGACTCCAAGCACGTGTGCTCGGAGGACTGCAAGGGCCTGTGCCCCACCTGCGGCACCGACCTGAACCAGGGACCCTGCGGATGCAGGAAAGAGATCGATCCACGTTTGGCTGCTCTTGCGCAGCTGTTGGATAAAGATGAGTAAGATTTGCCCGGCCAGGGCATGAACCTAAGGAGGTGTCATAGATGGCAGTCCCTAAGAGTAAAGTGTCCAAGCAGCGCCGGAATAAGCGCCGCAGCTCCGTTTGGAAGCTGGAGACTCCCGGCGTCACCACCTGCCCCAAGTGCGGTGCGTTCCGTCTGCCCCACCGGATGTGCAAGAGCTGCATGAGCTATAACGGCCATGAGTTCGGCAAGGTGGAAACCGCTGAGGCGAAGTAAATAGCCGAAAAGAACGAGGGGAGCGAAGCCCCTCTTTCTTTTTGCCCGGAATTCGGGTACAATAAAAAACAACCTACCTGTGGGCGGCCCATTTGGCCGCCCCAGGCCACACCTCCGAAGGGGGCACGTCCATGAGCCTGACCAAAATCGCATCTGTTGATCCCCACAGCCCGGCCCACCGGGCCGGTGTTCATCCCGGGGAGACCCTGACCCACATCAACGGCCACCCGGTGGTGGACGTGCTGGACTACAAGTTCTACGCCTACGACCCCCGGCTGGAGCTCACCCTCACCACCCCCGACGGCGGCAGCCGCACCGTCCGGGTGCGCAAGGAGGAGGGAGCCGATCTGGGCCTGAACTTTGAGACCTATCTCATGGACAGGGCCCGCTCCTGCGCCAACAAGTGCATTTTCTGCTTTGTGGATCAGATGCCCCCCGGCATGCGGAAAACCCTGTATTTTAAGGACGACGACGCCCGGCTGTCCTTCCTGATGGGCAACTATATTACCCTCACCAACCTGTCCCAGCGGGAAATCCAGCGGGTGATGGATCTGCGCATCAGTCCCATCAACATCTCCGTCCACGCCACCGAGCCTGCCCTGCGCACCGCCATGCTGAAAAATCCCCAGGCCGGGGAGTGCCTGGACATCATGACCCGGTTCGCCCAGGCGGGGATCACCATGAACTGTCAGGTGGTGGCCTGTCCCGGAGTAAACGACGGCCCTGCCCTGGACCGCACTCTGACCGAGCTGTCCGCCCTCTACCCGGCGGTGAACAGCATCGCCGTGGTGCCAGTGGGGGTCACTAAATTCCGGGAGGGCCTGTGCCACATCGAGCCCTACACCGCCGCCCAGGCCGCCGCCCTGCTGGAGCAGGTGGAGGGCTTCGCCGCCGCCTTTCGAAAGGAGAAGGGCACCAGCCTGGCCTGGTGTTCCGACGAGTTCTACCTGCTGGCCGGCCGATCCTTGCCGGAGAAGTCCTATTATGAGGACATGGCTCAGCTGGAAAACGGGGTGGGCATGCTGCGCCTGCTCACCAGCCAGGCCGCTATGGCCCTGGAGGATGTAGAGAGGGACGAGGCTCCCCTTTCCTTCTCCATCGCCACTGGTCTGTCCGCCGCCCCCTTTGTCCAGGAAATTGTTGACAAGCTTCGGGAAATGTGTGGTAATATAAAAGGCACTGTCTATCCCATCATCAACCGGTATTTTGGGGAGACTATCACCGTGTCCGGCCTCATTACCGGTACCGATCTGCTGGACCAGTTGAAGGGCAAGGACCTGGGGGCCCGGCTGCTCCTGCCGGACAATATGCTCCGGGCGGGAGAGCGGGTGTTTCTGGACGACGTAACCGTGGACCAGCTGGAGGCTGCCTTGGAGGTACCGGTGACCGTCGTGCCCGCCGACAGCGGCTTCGACCTGGTGGACGCCATGCTGGGTCGGGAGATCGAAACCCAGTGTCCCCTCCTGCCGCCGGAGGCGGAATACCATCTCTATAATCCGTAATCCGTAGGGACAGAAATGGAGTGAACCAATGAAACCGTTAATCGCCATCGTGGGCCGGCCCAACGTGGGCAAGTCCATGCTGTTCAATAAGCTGGTGGGCCAGCGGCTGTCCATTGTGGAGGACACCCCCGGGGTCACCCGGGACCGGCTGTACGCCGAGGCCGAGTGGCTGAACCGCAAATTCGACCTGGTGGATACCGGCGGCATCGAGCCGGGCACCGACAGCGAGATCCTGGCCTTCATGCGGCAGCAAGCGGAGATCGCCATCCAGAACGCCACCGTCATCATCTTCCTCTGCGACGTGAAAACCGGCCTCACCGCCTCCGACCAGGAGGTGGCCAACATGCTGCTGCGCTCCGGTAAGCCGGTGGTGCTGGCGGTGAACAAAATGGACCAGGTGGGCACCACCAACCCGGACATCTACGAGTTCTACAACCTGGGCCTGGGCGACCCCATCGCCGTCTCCGCCGTCCACGGCCACGGCACCGGCGACCTGCTGGACGAGTGCTTCAAGTACTTCCCCCCGGAGGAGGAAGAAGAGGAGGAGGACGACGTCATCAAGGTGGCCATCATCGGCAAGCCCAACGTGGGCAAGTCCTCCCTGGTGAACAAGATCCTGGGAGAAAAGCGGGTGATCGTCAGCGATATGGCGGGCACCACCCGGGATGCGGTGGACAGCTATTTTGAGAACCAGAAGGGCAAGTACCTGCTGATCGATACCGCCGGCATGCGAAAAAAATCCAAGGTGGACGATCCCATCGAAAAGTTTTCCGTCCTCCGGGCCACCATGGCCATCGAGCGGGCAGACGTGTGCCTCATCATGATCGACGCCAATGAGGGAGTCACCGAGCAGGACACCAAAGTGGCCGGTCTGGCCCACGAGGCGGGCAAGGCCTGCATCATCGTGGTAAATAAGTGGGACGCCATCGAAAAGGACGACAAGACCATGGACCGGATGCGCCAGGATGTGCGCCGGGACCTGGCCTATATGACCTACGCCCCCATCGTGTTCATCTCTGCCCTGACGGGCCAGCGGGTGGACCGCCTCTTCGACCTGATCAACTACGTCAACGATCAGGCCTCCCTGCGCATCACCACCGGCATGCTCAACTCGGTGCTGGCAGATGCCACCGCCCGGGTCCAGCCCCCCACCGACAAGGGCCGGCGGCTGAAGATCTACTATATGACCCAGATCGGCATCAAGCCTCCCCACTTCGTCTGCTTCTGCAACGATGCCAAGCTGTTTCATTTCTCTTACCAGCGTTACCTGGAAAACCAGATCCGTTCCACCTTTGGTCTGGAGGGGACGCCTGTGCGGCTGACCATCCGCCAGAAGAGCGATAAGGAGAGTTAATATGTTCGTTTTGACCAACACCGCCGGCGTCCTGTCCGCCGATTCCGGCACCCTGGGGTTGCTCACCCAGATCGAGGTGGCCCCCATCCTGCTGGTAGCCATCATCGCCTATTTCTGCGGCTGCTTCAACGGAGCGGTCATCGTCTCCAAGTATATCCTGCGGGACGATGTACGCACCCACGGCAGCGGCAACGCGGGCCTGACCAACTTCTACCGCACCTTTGGCGGCCCCCTGACCCTGGTTGTCATCCTCACCGACGTC
Source organism: Pseudoflavonifractor phocaeensis (assembly GCF_016901955.1). GTDB lineage: Bacteria > Bacillota > Clostridia > Oscillospirales > Oscillospiraceae > Flavonifractor > Flavonifractor phocaeensis_A. The sequence goes on along the minus strand of NZ_JACJLC010000001.1, from coordinate 45,709 downwards.
ATCAAGGCCATCGTGGCCATTCTGGTGGGTGTGGCCATCGTCCGGTATATGGTGGCCGACACCGCCATGCTCCTTGTGCTGGCCAAGTACTGGGCCGGCATGTTCTGCCTGCTGGGCCACATGTTCCCCTGCATGTTCCACTTCAAGGGGGGCAAGGGCATCCTGTCCGGCGGCACCATCGCCATCATGATGGACTGGCGCATCGCCCTGGTAGTGTGGGGCGGATTTATCATCCTGGCCGCCCTTACCAAGTGGGTCTCTCTGGGCTCTATCTGGGCAGGGGCCTCCTTCCCGGTGGCCACCTGGTTCGTGTATCAGGACCTGCTCATCTTCCTGCTGGGCCTGATCGTGGGCGCCCTTGTGGTATGGAAGCACCGTGGCAACCTGATGCGCATCCTGAAGGGCACTGAATCCAAATTCAGCCTGCACCATAAAATGAACGGAGGTACGACAAAATGAGGATCTCTGTGCTGGGCAGCGGCGGCTGGGGCACGGCTCTGGCCCTGGTATTGCTGGATAACGGTCACGACGTGACCCTGTGGTCCTACACCCAGGAGGAGTCCGATGTGCTGGCGGCGCAGCGGGAAAACCCCCTGCTGAAGGGCGTTCCTCTCCCCCAGGAGCTAAAGCTCACCGCCGCGCTGGACTGCGTTAAGGGCTGCGGCGCTGTGGTGCTGGCCACCCCCTCCTTTGCCGTCCGGAGCACCGCCCGGGCCGTGGCGCCCCTGCTGGAGCCGGATACCGTGCTCATCTCAGTGTCCAAGGGCATTGAGAAGGATACCTCTCTCACCCTCACCGAGGCCATCGCCCAAGAGGTGGGGAACCGTTTCCCCATCGTGGCTCTGTCCGGCCCCTCCCACGCCGAGGAGGTGGGCCGCCATGTGCCCACTGTGGTGGTCTCCGCCTCCAAGGACCGCTCTGCCGCCGAGCTGGTTCAGGACCTGTTTATGAATGAGCGGTTCCGGGTGTACGCCTCCGACGACGTGGTGGGGGTGGAGCTGGGCGCCGCCCTGAAGAACGTCATCGCTCTGTGTGCCGGCATCAGCGACGGCATGGGGTTCGGTGATAATACCAAGGCGGCCCTGATGACCCGTGGGCTGACCGAGATCGCCCGGCTCGGAGTAGCACTGGGAGGCCGTCAGGAAACCTTTGCCGGCCTGTCTGGAGTAGGCGATCTGATCGTTACCTGTACCTCTATGCACTCCCGTAACCGCCGCTGCGGCATCCTGATTGGAAAGGGCACCCCCACCGAGCAGGCGGTGAAGGAGATCGGTGCGGTGGTGGAGGGTTACTACGCCGCGGCTACCGCCCGCGCCCTGGCCCAGAAGGCTGGTGTAGAGATGCCTATTACCGAGGCAGCCTATCAGGTGCTTTACAACGGCAAGGATCCCCGAAAGGTCATCGTGGATCTGATGACACGGAAGCGCCGGCATGAGCTGGAGGACAGCTGGGTTTGATCCCTCCGAAAAAAATCTAAAAAAATTCAAAAAAACACTTGCATTCCCCAGAGGTCTGTGGTAATATAATCAAGCCGTCTGAAACAGGCGGCGACTTCCGGGTGTGGCGAAGTTTGGTATCGCGCTTGAATGGGGTTCAAGAGGCCGCTGGTTCGAATCCAGTCACTCGGACCAAAAACCCGCAATCCATTGAAACACAATGGGTTGCGGGTTTTCTGTTATCTTTTTCCATACTTTTGATTGGCAGAATAACGCGCTTGATTTTTCAAAGAAATTTGAGGAATCCGGAGTGTTGAATCATGGCAAAAATCAAGATGAAAAACAGCGTAACCGTAGCGGACACCTTTCACCACATTCTCACGGCAAGGAACGCCTGGGGTCTGAGCGAAAAGGCCATTTCCACATATGGGCAGCATTTTTCCGCATTCAGTAAGCATCTTTCTGCGGATACCCAAATAGACAAACTGAAAAAGGCAGACCTGGAGACCACGATTTCCTCCATGCGGGACGCGGGCCTTGCGGCCAACTCCAGCAAGAGCAATACCCGGACGCTGAAATCCTTCTTTTCCCGGTGCAACGCGGAGGGAGTCACCCGGCTCAACCAGCCTCTCTACAAGGCGGAGGAAACGGTGAAGGAAACCTATACCGAAGAGGAATTAAAAGCCCTGGTCTGCAAGCCCAGTACCAGGAAATGAGATTTCCCCGAATACCGGAATTGGGTCACGGTCAATCTCCTGCTGAATAACGGGTGTCGAGCGGCTGCCATCGGCAATATCAAAATCAGGGATGTGGACTTGGAGAATAAAGCATCGCTCATAGAAGCCGTTAATATGCAGGTGCATCATTTACCGATTTGCGGTATTTCATGTTTACTTGCCTGCTTTCTCACCTTTTGATATACTAAATAAAACACAAAATGGGGAGGGCTTGATGGCCATGGCGGAGTCCAATTTAACAAAGAAGGCACTGGCTTTGGCCTTAAAGAGTCTTGTGCGTAACCAAGCTTTTGAGAAGGTGGGCGTCAACGACATCTGTGAAGCCTGTCAAGTGAGCCGCAAGACCTTTTACTACCACTTTCAGGACAAGTACGCCCTGGTGGAGTGGATCTTTGAGACTGAGTTCATCAGCGTAATGAAGAACTCCCCCGCAGACGACCGCTGGGCCGTGGTGGAGGCCCTGTGCCAATACCTCTATCAGGAGCGGGATTTCTACGGAAAGCTAATGCAGTTCAGCGGGCAGAACTCCTTCCGCCAGTATTTCCAGAGTCTCTTGCTCCACTTTGTGGAGCATTTCATCATGCCGGATCCCGGCGAGCTCCGTATGGTGGCAGTCCAGGGTGGCGTGACGCCCGAGGCAGCCCAGTCCTTCTACTCCCACTTTATCTCGGACGCCGTGTTAGTCGCTATCCTTCGCTGGCTGAATGAAGGGATCGAGTTGCCGCCGGAGGATTTTGTGGCCCTGCTGCGCAGCACCGACGACCTGATCCACCTACAGGGCAGCAAGCAGGTGCAGGAGCCGGACGGGGACGCTGAACAGGCTCCTCTCCGGCATTCAGAATAATAAAACTCAGGAGCTGTCGCGATTTTGCGACAGCTCCTGTTTTCATGTCTCAAACTGGCCTGACCTGGAAAATCGTCGAAATAGCTCCTCCAGCGGCTGCGTCCTGACAGAATATATCGTAGGCTTCTCACGGCCCAGGCAATACTCCGTAACGATACCGTCCGGTAGGACTCCGAAAAAGCAGGGAGCGCCTGAGATACACCGGTCGGCATAGATGTTATCGTGATAGAAATCCAGCATCACCGTGGGATACCGCTGCTTCAGCCGGGCATCCAGCGCATATTCATAGACAGGGGAACCCTTTGGAAACGCCATATCCCCCGCTGCGACCAGCAGGGCTGCCACACCGGCCTGGGGCATAATCCGCTCCGCCCATCGCCCGGATATGATGTCCTCCACATCCTCTGGCGTGGAATAGGCGCGGTAGAGCAGATAGGGGTATTTCCCGTCCCTTAGCCACTGCACCTGCTCCATCCAGTCTTCCCCAGAGGTATCCACACCCAGGATCGTATTGGGGCAGAGCTCGTTCCGGCGCTGCTCTTCCAGACCAGGGGGCAGCATAATACAAAAGGCGCAGCCCCTATTGGACTGGCATAGGTCAATGGAGAACTGAACGGAAGGGCTATCCCTCGGAAACAGGAAATAGGTATAGACGCCCAATTCAGTCCCCTCCCGAATCAGGCAGAGATATTCCTTGGCGGAAAGGCTGTCTGGCCCCGCTTCTATATGAAAGGTTAGTGACCAGGGGATGTTGTGCCCCCGCCGGGCCTCCTCGGTCCGGATCTGCTTGGCGCCCTGGACCAGGCCGTTCCAGCCCAGATTCATTCCGAAGGTAAGTAGGCGCTCCTCATCCACCGACTGGATTGTCTTTTGGATCAGGGTGTAGTAGAGGCTGTCCTCATGGGTCAGGACCTGTTGGGCCATGCCCAGGAACTTTCTCTGAAACTGCCCCCCGGCAGTCTCCTGCCCCAGATCCACCAGATTCCGAAGCGCCCGCTTGGGGTCTCTCCGGATCGCATGGAAGCCCCGACGAACGATGACCTCCGTCATGGCCCGTTTCATTCGTGCTCCCGTCATACTCGTCTGCCACTCCTTTTCCGCAGGCTGTCTCCCCGACCCAGCGTTGGCCTTCGGTGGTTCCGCCTGGATGTCTGCCATTATAAAAAGGAGCCCCGCCGGATGATATAGACAACTTGCCCCAATTGTATAAAAAGGTAACACTTTTGAGAAAACAGCGAAAAATGACACAGTTTTCTCATGGTGTCCCATGACAAGTCCTTTATCCTGTCTTAAAATGTGGGTAATCCAAAACCGTGGAGCATCTGCCCCAACGGCGGATATCCCGCAATATTAGAAAAAGCGAGGTCATTTTTATGAGTATCTCAGACAAGGCCAAAAACGCCGCACTCCGTGTGGCCATCAATCAGGCCTTGAGCTACTTGGAAAAGGATCCGGAGGCCAATATTCCAAAGCTGATGGATCTGGTGGACAAGGTGGTCCCTGACGACTGGTATGTCTCCCAACGGAACGCGTTCCGGAACGTGATTACGGACAAGAACAACAACTGGTACCAGCTTATCATGCGAGTGTATGCCTTGGATCCCGGGGTCCGCAAGGCCTTCTTCCGGAATTTCATACTCAACGCTAGTCTAATGGGCAGCGCCACCCAAGATGAGACGGCAGCCCGGGAAAACTGTAACATACCCTGGGCCATTCTGCTGGACCCCACCTCTGCCTGCAATCTCCACTGCACCGGCTGCTGGGCGGCAGAATACGGCAACAAGCTGAACCTGTCCTTTGATGAGATGGACTCCATCATCACCCAGGGCAAGAAGTTGGGCACCTATATGTATATTTTCACCGGCGGTGAGCCTCTGGTGCGCAAAAAGGACGTTATCGCCCTGTGCGAGAAGCATCCCGACTGTGAGTTCCTCTCCTTCACCAACGGCACCCTCATTGACGAGGATTTCTGTCATGAGATGCTGCGGGTAAAGAACTTCGTTCCCGCCATTTCTCTGGAGGGCTTCGAGGAGGCCAACGACGGTCGCCGTGGACAGGGTATCTATGAAAAGGTACATCAGGCCATGGTCCTGTTGAAGTCCCACGGTCTGCCCTTCGGTATCTCCACCTGTTACACCAGCGCCAACTGGCAGGATGTGAGCAGCGAGGCCTATTTTGATCAGATCATTGATGCCGGCGCTCTGTTCATCTGGTTCTTCCACTACATGCCCGTGGGGAACGGGGCTGTCCCCGCTCTGCTGCCTACCCCCGAGCAGCGAGCGGAGATGTACCGCCGCATCCGGGCTTTCCGCGGCACCAAGCCCATTTTCTCCATGGACTTCCAGAACGACGCAGAGTATGTGGGCGGCTGTATCGCCGGTGGGCGGCGCTACCTGCACATCAACGCCCGGGGCGATGTGGAGCCCTGCGTGTTCATCCACTATTCCAACGTGAATATCCGGAACTCCACTCTGCTGGCGGCTCTGAAATCCCCCATCTTCATGGCCTATCACGACGGCCAGCCTTTCAATAAAAACATGCTCCGGCCCTGTCCCATGCTGGAGAACCCGGAAAAGCTGCGGGCCATGGTAAAGGAGACGGGAGCCAAATCCACCGACTACGAGGCCCCAGAGGATGTGGACACCCTCTGCGACCGCACCACGCCCTATGCGGAGAGCTGGAGGCCCACGGCGGACCAGCTGTGGAGCTGCACCGGATGCCAGCACCCCTGCGGAAATCAAACATAAATAATCAGAGCGGAGGTTCTGTAGCAGCATACTGCTACAGAACCTCCATCCATTAAACGACCCGGATGCGTAAAGCGGGAGCGTTGCAGGTAAATACCGCAACGCTCCCGTTGTCATTGCTCATAATCCATTAGATCATATGGCAGCCCCCCACCGGTTTCGTGCAAGCTGTGCATAATGCTGGTACAGGATCCCAAACCGGCGGATATACTTGGGCTTCCAGGGCTTTTCCTTACCGCAGAAGTGAAGAATCGCCGTGTGCGCCATTACCCACCGCAGGTCGTAAAGGCCTCCACTGCGCAGCAGATAGCTTCTGTAGTAGCGGGCATCGTAATTCCACAGGGCGTCTTCCAGAGGCAGGATCCGCTGGTTGTACAGGGCGTTGAGCACATCCTGATCGGGGAGGATCAGCTCTCTGCCGTGGCGCGCAACATAGTCAAAGAGATGTTGGGGCAGGATCTCCCTCCGCCCAGCCTCCAGATCCATCAGCAGGACCCCGGAGTTGTAGTAATCTCCCTCCGTCCCCAACCGAAGCTGGTTGACGCCACTGGCCAACTCGGTCTTACCCGTATGTGCGGCGGCGGCAAACAAGTTCCCCTTCAGATCGGTCTCCCATAGGGGGCGAATGGGGTTGATGACCAAGGTGTCCGGGTCCAGGTAGAGAACCCGTTTGATCTCCCGGGGCAGTAAATGAGGCGCCAGGAGCCGGTAGTACATCTCCTTGGGGTACTGCCGGGTGACGGGGGCCCCCTGAAACAGACGGTCGTCTACCCGGATAGGGCAAAATGAATATCCGCAGGCGTCGCACTGATTCCGGATGGATGAGAGTCTCTCCTCCGGGATAGCACTATGGAGCAGGACCAGGGTGACAGCCTCTCCCGGGTTATTAACAGCCAGAGAGGTGAGCAGCACCTGGAGCTGGGGTAGGTAATTCTGATCCAAGGTGGTTAAAAGGCACATCGGTTCCACAGGATTGTCTCCTTCCTTACCATCGCTTTCCCATACGGCTGACCGCCATCACCACACTGTCCACACCCAGCAGGATCAAATAGGCACTGGCAAAGCAGCGGATGGTGGTCAGAGTAAACAGCGGATAGACAGCCATTAGGATACCCAAAAACAGTCCGATGATGTTGATGGTCAAAATGAAATAATAGATCCCGTTTCCCGCTACAAAGCGGATATGTCCCAGATGGGCCAGCCGGGAGACACAGTGGGCAATAAACCAGATAGGGAACAGAACAGTGAGCACCAACACTCCCGTACCGGGATATACCACCAGCATCAGGCCGGACATCACGCTCATAATTCCTGAAATCAGGGAGAGCATGGGGCCAAAACCCGTGTATCGCTCCACCCGGATATACAGGATGATGTCCGCCACGCCCATGGCCACCGCGGCGACACCATAGGCGAACACCAAGCCAGTCAGGGCCAGATCCGGCTTGACAAAGGCCAGGACGCCCAGCAGAATCAGCAGAATGCCGATCCCTAACTCCAGCCAGCCAAAGCTTGAGTGCTTCCTCATTGCCGCTCCCCTCCTGTCAGGATCTCCATAAACTCCTCTCCGGTAATGGTCTCTTTTTCATAAAGGAACCCGGCCAGCTGGTCCAGCTGGTCCAGCTTGTCCCGATTGTCCTCCAAGAGCTTTTTGGCCTTTTGATGCTGGGTCTTTACCAGCTCTACCACCTTCCGGTCGATCTCTCGCTGGGTCTCAGGAGCGCAGGCCAGAGAGGAATCGCCTCCCAGGTATTGGTTGTTCACCGTCTCCATTGCCACCATATCAAACTCCTCGCTCATGCCATACCGGCTGATCATGGCCCGGGCCAGCTTGGTGGCCTGTTCGATGTCATTGGATGCGCCGGTGGTGATGGAACCGAAAACCACCTCTTCCGCCGCCCGACCGCCGGTATAGGTGGCAATCTTATCCTCTATCTCTTCCTTGGTCAGCAGGTACTTGTCCCCGGTGTCCACCTGCATGGTGTAGCCCAGGGCGCCGGAGGTGCGGGGGATGATTGTGATCTTCTGTACCGGGGCGGAGTGGCTCTGCATAGCGGCCACCAGGGCGTGGCCGATCTCGTGATAGGCCACCACCTTCTTCTCCCGGTCGGAGAGGACGGCATTCTTCTTCTGATACCCAGCGATGACCACCTCGATGCTTTCCTCCAGGTCAGACTCGTTGACGATAACGCGGCCACCGCGCACCGCCCGAAGGGCGGCCTCGTTGATAATATTGGCCAGTTCCGCACCGGAGGCTCCAGCCGCCATGCGGGCGATGGTGTGGAAGTCTACATCCTCCGCCGTCTTGATCTTCTTGGCGTGGACCTTCAGACGGTACTCGCCGGTCAAACCGGCCAGGGCGGGTGAGAGCAGGGTCCAGGGACTCCGGCCGGTTGGTAGCGGCCAGGATGATGACGCCGGTATTCTCCTCAAATCCGTCCATCTCAGTGAGCAGCTGGTTGAGGGTCTGCTCCCGCTCGTCGTTGCCGCCGTAGCCGCCCCCCGAACTACGCTTCTGGCCGATGGCGTCGATTTCGTCGATAAACACGATACAAGGCGCTTTTTCCTTGGCCTGCTTGAACAGGTCCCGGACCTTGGAGGCCCCCATGCCCACAAACATCTCCACAAACTCCGACCCGGAAATGGAGAAGAAGGGAACGTCGGCTTCACCGGCCACCGCCTTGGCCAGCATGGTCTTGCCGGTACCCGGAGGGCCCACCAGCAAGATTCCCTTAGGCATGGCAGCCCCGGCCTGGCTGTATTTGCCGGGGTTGTGCAGATAATCCACCACCTCGGCCAGGCTTTCCTTGGCCTCGTCCTCGCCGGCTACATCGGAAAAACGGATCCCCTTGGTGGACTGCACATAGATCTTGGCATTGCTCTTTCCCATTCCAAATGCCATGGAGCCTTTGCCGCCACCCGCCTGCTCCATCAGCTTTTTGCTCATATATTGACCCAGGGCGGCAAAGATCAAAATAGGTAGCACAAAGGTGAGCAGGAAGCTCCAAATGGGCGAGATGGGCTCTTCGATCACCCGGGTAAATTCCGCCCCCGTGTCATGGAGACGCTGGGTGAGGGTGGGATCCTCCATCAGGCCGGTTTTATATAATGCGCTCCCATCCTTGTCCGTAAACAGGATCTGGGTATCCTCCACCTGTACCGCGCCCACATCCTCCGCCTCGATCATGTCCATGAAGGTGCCGTAGTCCACCTCCACCACCTGATTGCGGGTAAGCAGAGGAGTCACAAGGATGTTGAACAGAAAAATGATCAGTAATACAATACAGTAATAGTAAACCAGGGGTTTTTTGGGCGTTTTTACTTCTTTCATGACAACGCTTTATCTCCTTTCCGTTCCATATCCTGGGCGTCGATCGCCTCCATAGCCAGTAGCAGAGCCCGGTTGGCCGCCTGGAGAGCAAAATCCAGGGCGTATTCCGCCAGGAGGATCTTTCCCTCCGCCGCGCTCTCCGGGTCACCGCTCTGGGATATCTGCTTTCGCAGCGTGGTCCTGGCTTGTTTCAGGCTCTGCTCCACCTCGCCGTAAGAGCCCGCTAGAACGGACGCCACTTCCGCCCGGGAATGCGTTAGCCTTGTCCGCAGAGTCAGTTCCGTTTCGGCACACTCCCGGCGCAGGGCCCGGATCTCCTGCTGTAATTGCGGGCGGCCGGCTGTTTCGCTCAGATGGATGCGGCTGCTCAGCCGAGCCAGCTGGTCCTCCAGCTCACAGAGCTTGACAGAAAGAATCTCATGGGCCATGCTCCCGCCTCCTTTCTGCTATTATTATAAAGAATGGCCTTTTACCCGCAATGAGCAGAAGTTTCTCCGTGTATAGACACAAAGCGCCGGAGTGTAAAAACCTTTTACACTCCGGCGCTTTTGGCAAGCAAAATATCAGCCGCGGCTATCCCAGGGCGGGATCTCCGCTGTCATGATGTGGTAAACGGTGTGGACAATCTGATCCAGCCGCTCGGTATCCTCCTCCGTCCATTCTTCCAGCAGGCCCAGAATGGCCTGACTGTGATAGCGCAGTATGACCTCCAGCTGGGAATGGGTGCAGTTGGGGTAAAAATGCTTCCGCTGGGAGGCCAGGGCGAAATATCGGTGAAAGCTCTGCCGCAACAGCCGCTCCAGCTCTTCTCCGTAGTTGCTTTTCATCCCATGGATCACATAGGGGGCGGCGTTGATGGCCAGGACAAAAAAGCAGCGCAGCCCCGCCTCTCCGTCCTCCTGGGCCATGGTCTCTTCCATCATCTTCTCAAAGTAGCCGTCGATCATCCAGCGAAGCAACTCGGGGATTCCCTCAAAGTGATAATAAAAGGCCTGCCGGGTAATGTGGCACTGTTCCACGATATCCTTGACTGTCAACTTCTTCACATGACGCTCGGTCAGCAGAGTCTGGGCAGCCTCCGCGATGGTTCTTTTCATATCGGTGGGCACGGCGGCTCAGCCTCCTTTGTACACGGGATCTTATCGGGGTAACAGCCTGTCCGAACCGGCGCTCACCGCTGGTCAAACAGCTTCTGTACCGGTACCCCCAGGGCATCGGCAATATCCAGCAGAGTGGACAGGCTGGGGACGGCAGTAGCCGCCTCGATCCGCTGCATGTGATTCCTGCTCAAATCAACGGCCTCCGCCAATTCCATCTGCGTCCAGCCTCGTTCTTTACGATAATACATGATATTCAGCCCTATTTGAACAAATACTTTATAATGCCTTCCATCCATTGCTCTCGCTCCTTTAAATAAAGTGTAGCGAGAGTCTCTCGCTTTGTAGGCAATTTATTTTATCCCTTATACACCATATTATATTGTATTTTGTCAGTACTTGTGGTACTATGACCATTGAGGCATGGATATGTGCTCCAACAGATTCAAAGCATACTTTGCCTATTTCCCGGACTGAAATAAATATGACAAGGCGGAAAATGTCCTGTTTACCATGACGCGCATCACCTTTTCCGCCGGCGGCGCTCCGTTCCAGCAAGGATGGATCTTCAAGCTACCCCTGTCTCACACCTCCATACCAGGAAGAGAAACCGTAAAATCCCTGAAAAGTCCTGTTTTATTATTGACATTTTTCGCAATACCATATATATTTGTTTCGTCAATAGGGCGTACCCAACCGCCGGTTTGGGTACGCCTTTTAATGCCATTCAGAAATGGGGGAGGATACATGTCCAAGGAACTGATCCGCCTGTCGGATTGCTTCATGAAATTTGACGACGACGTTATCCTGGATCACATCAATCTCTATATCAACGACAAGGAATTCCTCACGCTGCTGGGCCCCTCCGGGTGTGGTAAAACTACGACACTGCGGATCATCGGCGGGTTTCAGAAACCCACCTCCGGCGACGTGTACTTTGACGGTGTGAGGATCAATGACGTTCCCCCCCACAAGCGGAAGGTCAACACTGTCTTTCAGAAATACGCTCTGTTTACTCACATGAACATCTTTGAGAATGTGGCCTTCGGCCTGCGGGTGAATAAGGTACCTGACCCCCAAAACCCGGGTAAGCTGATGAAGGTACCTGAGTCCGAGGTCAAGGAGCGGGTGGAGGAGGCTTTGGCCCTGGTGAATCTGGCCGGCTTCGGCAAACGGTCGGTAAACTCCCTCTCCGGTGGCCAGCAGCAGCGGGTTGCTATTGCCCGGGCCATTGTCAACCGGCCTCAGGTCCTGCTGCTGGACGAGCCCCTGGGCGCCTTGGACCTGAAGCTGCGGAAGGATATGCAGATCGAGCTCAAGCGTATCCAGCAGCAGGTGGGCATTACCTTTGTCTATGTCACCCACGATCAGGAAGAGGCCCTCACTATGTCCGATACCATTGTGGTGATGAACGAGGGCAAAATTCAACAGATCGGCACCCCGGAGGACATTTACAACGAGCCCAAAAATGCCTTTGTGGCCGACTTCATTGGCGAGTCCAACATCATTGACGGCATCATGCACGAGGACTATGTGGTGGGCATGTACGGCCGGAAGTTCCGGTGTCTGGACAAGGGCTTCGCCCCCGGCGAAGCGGTGGATGTGGTCATCCGGCCGGAGGACATCGATATCGTGCCTGAGGCCGAGGGCCAGCTCACCGGCACCGTTACCGAGGTCACCTTCAAGGGCATCCACTATGATATCATCGTGGATTTCCGGGGTTTCAAGTGGCTGATCCAGACCACAGACTACTCCCCCGTTGGGGCAAAGATCGGGGTGAAAATCGACCCAGACGGCTTCCACATCATGAAAAAGAGCCGGTATTCCGGCACCTTTGGCGACTACAGCTCCTATTCCTCCGAGTATGACGAGCTCAACCAGGATGGACCGGAGGAGGGAGACGGCGATGAGGAATAAGTGGCTGGCCGCACCCTACGTGGTCTGGATGGCGATTTTTGTGGTGGCTCCTCTGGTACTGGTGGTGGTCTTTGCCTTCACCGGTCAGGACGGCAGCCTTACCCTGAACAATTTCAGCAATATGGGCACCTACGTGCCCGCCTTCCGCAACTCCTTCGTACTGGCCTTTGTGGCCACCGCCATCTGCATCCTCATCGGCTATCCCCTGGCCTATTTCCTTTCCCGGGAGAGCCTGATGGTGCGCAAGGTGGCCATGATGCTCATTATGCTGCCCATGTGGATGAACTTCCTGCTGCGGACCTACGCCTGGATGACCATCCTGGACGACAACGGTCTTATCAACCAGTTTTTGTCCGCCATCGGCTTTATTGACCTTTGGAACGCCATTTTCGGCACCGATCTGAAATTTTTTCACATGATCAACACCCAAGGGGCCATCGTGCTGGGTATGGTGTACAACTTCCTGCCCTTCATGGTGCTGCCCATCTTCTCGGTCATCGACAAGATCGACCCCAAGGTTATCGAGGCAGCCCAGGACCTGGGGGCCAACAGCTCCATGGTGTTCCGGAAGGTGATCTTCCCCCTGTCCCTGCCGGGGGTGCTGTCCGGGGTGACCATGGTGTTCATTCCCTCAGTATCTACCTTTGCCCTGTCCCGGCTACTGGGCGGGGCCAAGACCCTGCTGCTGGGCGACCTGATTGAGATGCAGTTTTTGGGCAATGCCTACAACCCCCACCTGGGCTCAGCCATCGCCCTGGTGATGATGGTGATCGTTCTGGTACTGATGGCCCTCATGAACCGCTTCGGCGAGGGTGAAGAGGGGGTGGCGGTCCTGTGAGAAAGCATCGGATTCCCTCCCGGGTCTTTACCCTTCTGGTCTATCTCTTCCTCTACGCCCCCATCGTGCTGCTCATCATCTTCTCTTTCAACGCCACCAAGAGTAATCGGGTGTGGGGGGGCTTCTCCCTGGCCTGGTACGGGGAGCTGCTGAACAACGCCCGCCTGCTGGGGGCAGTCCGCACCACCGTGATCCTCTCGGTTCTGGCCGCCTTTATCGCCACCATCCTGGGCACCGCCGCTGCCATCGGCTTCTACTCCATGCGCCGCCGTGCCCGTGGTGTGTGTATGTCCGTCAACAACATTCCTCTGACCAACGCGGACATCATCACCGGCGTGTCCATGATGCTGCTCTTTGTGTTTGCCATCGGGGTGTTCAACGGTAGTTTTCTCAGCGATCTGTTGGGGGTGCGGTGGAGCACCGGCTTTGGCACCCTGCTCATTGCCCACATCACCTTCAACGCCCCCTACGTCATCCTGTCGGTGATGCCAAGGCTGCGGGGGCTGGACCCCAACGTGTACGAGGCCGCCCAGGACCTGGGGGCCTCCGGGTGGTACGCCTTCCGGAAGGTCATCCTCCCGGAGATCATGCCCGGCGTGCTCAACGGCCTGATCATTGCCTTCACCATGTCTATCGACGACTTTGTCATCAGCTACTTCACCAAGGGCTCCGGCGTCACCACCCTGGCGGTGGAGATCTACACGGCGGTGAAAAAGCCGGTGACCCCCGAGATCAACGCCCTGTCCACCCTCATGTTCCTGGTGGTGTTCGCCCTGCTGCTGACGGTGAACATCCGGCAGGTGCGGCAGGAAAACGCCTTTGCCCGGCAGCGGGCCAAGCTGAATCCCGGACAGTAATCGTGGTAACAAGCCCTCCGGGGCTGGTTATAGTAGAAATTTCCGAAAGGGGATAAAGAAAGAAATTGAAAAAGTCTCTTGCGCTCCTGACCGCCTCCGCCCTGGCCTTCGGCCTGCTGGCCGGCTGCGGCGGCACCACCTCCGGCGAAGCCAAAGACCCCGCCTCCGCTGACAAGGGCGTGGTCAACGTGTACAACTGGGGCGTCTATATCGACGAGTCCGTGCTGGAGGACTTCACCGCCGAGACCGGCATCGAGGTGGTGTACGACACCTTCGAGAGCAACGAGTCCATGTACGGCATGCTGAAGAACGAGGGGGCCAGCTACGACGTGGTCATCCCCTCCGACTACATGATCTCCCGGATGATCGAGGAGGACATGCTGGAGCCCCTGAACTTTGACAACATCCCCAACTTTGAGGATATCGACCCCGCCCTGAAGAACCCGGACTACGACCCGGAGAACCTGTACAGCGTGCCCTATATGTGGGGCCTGTTGGGCATCATCTACAACACCACCATGGTGGAGGAGACCCCCACCAGCTGGGCCACTATGTTCGATGAGAAATACGCCGGCCAGATTCTCATGTTCAACAACTCCCGGGACGCCATCGGCGTAGCCCTGAAGTACCTGGGCTACTCCTACAACACCACCGATCAGGCCCAGATCACCGAGGCGGTGGATCTGCTCATCCAGCAGAAGCCTCTGGTGCAGTCCTACGTGATGGACGAGATCTTTGAAAAGATGCAGGGCGGCTCCGCCGCCATCGGCGCCTACTACTACGGCGACTTCCTCACCATGCAGGAAATCAACCCCGACCTGGCTTTCTGCCTGCCGGAGGAGGGCACCAACCTGTACGTGGACGCCATGTGCATCCCCAAGAACGCCGAGAACAAGGAGAACGCGGAGATCTTCATCAACTATATGTGCTCCACCGCCGCCGGCCTGAAGAACTGCGAGGAGATCTGGTACTCCACCCCCCTGCTGTCCGTTCGGGAGGAGCTGGACGAGGAGACCGCCAACGATCCCTACGCCTACCCCGACGAGTCCATCCTGGCCAACTGCGAGAGCTTCCAGAATCTTCCCGCTGACATTCTGGCCTTCTACGACTCTGAGTGGACCCGCCTCATGCTGGCCGCCAGCTGACCGGCCTTATCAAAAAAGCCGCGCCATTAGGCGCGGCTTTTTCCTTGCTATTTGGTAGATCTTGCGGTAGAATAAGGCCAGAACCACCCAATCTGATACAAAAGGAGTCAAATCAAATGCCGATTACCGTTGGACTGAAGGGGAAGGCCGAAACCGTGGTCACCCCCAACAATACCGCCGATGCCGTGGGCAGCGGCCTGGTACCCGTGTTCGCCACCCCCTATATGGTGGCTCTGATGGAAAACGCTGCTGTCAACGCCGTCCAAGACCACCTGGAGGAGGGCCAGGGCACCGTGGGTACCCGGCTGGACGTGACCCACGATGCCGCCACCCCCATCGGCATGAAGGTGTGGGCCGAGGCCGAGGTCACCGCCGTGGAGGGCAAAAAGATCACCCTGGCCGTCCGGGCCTTTGACGAGGCCGGCCCCATCGGCGGCGGCACCCATGAGCGTTTTGTCATCACCGTAGACCGCTTCCTGGCCAAGGCTCAGGCCAAGAAGGGGGGCAACTGAGCCTTGTCCATCGAGAAATGCCGGGCCTACCTGGCCCAGCGGGGCTATGAGGATCGCATCCGGGAGTTTGACGTGTCCAGCGCCACCGTGGAGCTGGCCGCCCAGGCGGTGGGCTGCCAGCCCGCCCACATCGCCAAGACCCTCTCCTTTCTCCATGAGGATGGGGCCGTCCTCATCGTGTGCGCCGGGGACGCTAAAATCGATAACTCCAAGTTCAAGGCTCAGTTTCACCACAAAGCCACCATGCTCAGCCCGGAGCAAGTGGAAACCTTCACCGGCCACCGGATTGGCGGCGTGTGCCCCTTCGCCATCGAGCACCCCAATACAGTTACCTACCTGGACGTGTCCCTCCGGCGGTTTGAGACCATCTACCCCGCCGCCGGCAACGCCGCCTCCGCTGTGAAGCTCAACTGTGACGAGCTGGCCCGGCTGTCCAACAGCCTGGGTTGGATTGACGTGTGCAAGGGCTGGCAGACGCCAGCCCAGTGAAAGGTTGTGTTTTCCCGTGAAAAACCGGCTGAAAAATATGACGGTGAGCTATGTATTCCTGTCTATTCTATACGCTGTTCTAGGCGTGGTGCTTCTCATCTGGCCCACCACTGTGATGAACCTGATTTGTTACCTCTTTGGGGCCATTCTGCTGCTCTACGGTATCTTTGCCATCTGGGGCTACTACCGCAAGGACGACCGGAAGGGCAGCGCCTTTCTGGGCCTCTTCCTGGGGATCGTAGCCGCCGCTGTCGGGGCGGTGATGGTGATCTATCCTCCTCTCATTCAAGGCATCATTCCGGTCATCCTGGGGCTGTACATCGCTATTGACGGTCTGCTCAGCGTCAAGCGGACCCTGGAGCTGCGGCGCATCGACTACGCCCACTGGAACATCAACCTGATCCTCTCCCTGGCGGTGACCGCCCTGGGCATTCTGGTCATCTTCCACCCCCTGCTGGCTGAGGAGACCCTGTTCCGGGTGGTGGGCGCAGTATTGCTGTATACCGGAGGCTCCGACCTGTGGACCCTCTACCAGCTCTCCCACTGCACCAAGGAGTACCGCAAAACCCATCCAGTGGACGTGGACCCGCTGGATCTGTAACAAAAAAGACTTCCGCAATTGCGGAAGTCTTTTTTTCGTTATTCCCAAGGCTGGAACTGGCTGTCCAGCACTGCCCGGCGATGGAACACCGCGTAGTCGGGGGCGGCATCAGGGCAATAGGTCCGAATAGCAGCCACCAACAGTTCGGGGTTGAGTCCCGGGTTCTGCGCTTTCAGAATCAAATCCAAGGCGATGGTGTCCCGCCGCTCCTCCACAGTGGCCTTAGCTACCAGGGGGATGAGATCCACCTCCACCTTGCCGGTCTTTGCCTTTTTGCTCCGCTTCTCCATCACCAGGGAGGGCCGCTCCAGCAGGCTCCGGATGGCGGTCTCCGCCCCGAAGGGGGCTCCCGCCTCGTACTCCAGGGTGACGATATAGTTGACATAGGCCAGTTCCTTTACCGGCCGTACCCCCTCATAGCAGCGATGGACGGTGATCCCGGCGGGGAGAGCGGCGTTCATTCGCTCCGGCACCTCCTCCAAAGGGGTGTTCAACACCTGACACTCCAGCACCTCGCAGCCGCTGGAGAATCCCACCGACAGGGGTAGAGGGATAGATACAAAGGCGTGAGGATTGAAGCCCTCCGTGTGCTTAATGACGATTCCCGCCCGGAGGAAGGACCGCTGGAAGGTGCGCATCAGGTCCAGGTGGGAGATGAATTTGGCGGTGTCCGCCTTGGAAAAGGCCAGTCTATGCATCGCATTTCCCTCCCGGATAGAGCTTGTTGGCCCCGCAGCCGGTGCACTGGACCCGACAGTCCGGGGTAATGACGGCCTCATAGGCCCGCTCCCGCTCCCGCCACAAAAAGTCCTTGGTCACACCCACCGAGGTCACATCCCAGGGCAGCACCTCGTCCTTCTCCCGGGCCCGGTTGGCGTAAAAGGCGGGATCCACACCGCAAGCGGCAAAGGCAGCCTGCCAGCGGTCAAAGTCAAAATACTCGCTCCAGGCATCAAACTTGGCCCCATTGCGCCAGGCAGTCTCGATGACCTGGGCGACCTTCCGGTCACCCCGTGCAAAAACGGCCTCCAGGAAGCTGGTCTGAGAATCGTGCCAGTTGTAGCGGATGGAACGGCCCCGCATATGCTCCCGCAGCAGCTTCACCCGCCGCTGGTACTCCTCCATGGAGATCTGGGGCTCCCACTGGAAGGCGGTGTGGGGCTTGGGCACGAACCAGGCCGTGGACACGGTGATGCTCACTCCCCGCTTGGGGTTGGGGGTGGTCTCCTTCCAGGCCTTGTACACCTTCTCCGCCAGGTCAGCGATGCCCAGCACGTCCTCGTCGGTCTCGGTAGGCAGGCCCAGCATAAAATAAAGCTTTACGCTGCTCCATCCGCCGGAAAAGGCAGTGCGGCAGGACCGGAGCAGATCCTCCTCAGTGACGTTCTTGTTGATGGCGTCCCGCAGCCGCTGGGTGCCTGCCTCAGGGGCAAAGGTAAGCCCTGATTTGCGCACATGCTGCACCCGCTCCATCAGCCCCAGGGAAAAATTGTCCGCCCGCAGGGAAGGCAGGGAAAGCGACACCTTGTTGGGCTCGCACCACTCCAGCAGCCCGTCGCACAGCTGCTCCAGAGGCCGGTAGTCGCTGGTGGACAGGGAGGACAGGGTCATCTCCTGGTAGCCGGAATCCTTGCAGGCCTCAATACCCTGCTGCAGCAGGAGCTCCGGATCCCGGGACCGGACCGGCCGGTAGGCATATCCCGCCTGGCAGAACCGACAGCCCCGGATACAGCCCCGGAAGAGCTCCAGCATCACCCGGTCGTGGACGATCTCGGTAGAGGGCACAATGGTCTTGACTGGGAAATAGCTCTTGTCAAAGTCCTGAACAATCCGCTTGGTCACCACCGCCGGAGCCCCCTCCTGGGGGACCACCCGGTCCAGGGTACCGTCAGGCTTGTAGGTCACCTGGTAGAGGGAGGGCACATAGATGCCAGGCACCTGGGCAGCGGAGGCCAGGAACTCCTCCTTGCTCCAGCACTCCTCCCGGGCCTTGCGGTAGAGGTGGATGAGCTCCACGCTCACATCCTCTCCCTCTCCCAGGACGAACAGGTCCACAAAGGGGGCCAGGGGTTCCGGGTTGTAGGCGCAGGTCCCGCCGGCCACCACGATGGGGGCCAGGCCGTACCGCTCCTCGCTGCGTAAGGGGAGCCCCGCCAGATCCAGCATGTTGAGCACGTTGGTATAGGCCATCTCATAGCCCAGGGAGAAGCCGATCAGATCGAAATCGGCGATGGAGTCGCCGCTCTCCAGGCCGTAGAGCAGAATGCCCTCCCGGCGCATCTCCTCCTCCATGTCCCCCCAGGGGGCAAACACCCGCTCGCACCAGACGCCGTCCATCTGGTTCATCACGCCGTAGAGAATGCGCATGCCCAAGTTGGACATGCCGATCTCATAGGTGTCTGGAAAGCAGAGGGCGTAGCGTACATCCACGCTCCGCCGGTCTTTTACCACCGCATTATATTCACCGCCGGTGTAGCGGGCCGGTTTCTGCACCCGGGGCAGAATATGTTCCAACGTACGATTCATGGTATGCCGAACCCTCTCTGTATGGTATACCGCCCCCGGTGGGGACGGTCAAGTCCGCAAAAGTTGCAGGATAATATTATACTGCAAATGTCAGGCAAACACAAGACGGTATCCCAGTCTTTTTCTCACATTTCGACCCAATTTAGGGAAGGAGCATCCCCATGACCACGGCGGCGCCCCCCAGAATGGCAAGGGCCACCACATTGGCTGCTGTAAAGACCAGCAGATAGCGGCCCGCCCGGGCCCCGAGGGACTTGAGATAGGCCTTCAGGGAAATCAGGCTGGCCAGGGATGCAATGGGGGTGCCCAGGCCGCCGATATTGGTGCCCACCAGCAGGCCCCGCCAGTCGTTGGTGAAGCCGGAGAGTAGCACCGCCGCCGGCACGTTGCTGATGATCTGGCTGGCCACGCCGGAGGTGAGGGCGGTGTTCCGGGCCATCACCTGGGTAAGGGCCTCCCGCACCGGCTGGCAGGCCCCGATGTTGCCTGCGAACAGGAAAAAGCAAAAGAAGGTGGCTAGCAGGCCGTAGTCTACCTTAGCGAAGAGGGGCCGGTCGAAGATGAGCATCCCGGCGAGCACCACCGCCAGCAGAGCGGGATAGGGCAGCACCCGGAACACCGACAGCAGGCAGAGCACAAACAGCAGGGCCATTAGCCCCAGCCGGCCGGGGGCCTGGATCTCCGCCTTCTCGGCAAAGGTGACCTTGATGCCCTCGGGCTTGACGCACAGAGAAGCTACAATGAGTCCCGCCAGACTCACCAGGGACAGGGGGAGCATTACCGAAAAGAACTGCCCGGCGGTAAGCTCGTAATCAGCATATAAAAACAGGTTCTGGGGGTTGCCCACCGGAGTTGCCATACTGCCCAGGTTGGCGGCGATGGTCTGGAGCACCACAATGTAGATCAGCCGCTCGGTGCGGCCGATGAGCCCCAGCACCAGGATGGCAAAGGGTACGAAGGTGATGAGGGCCACGTCGTTGGTCACCAGCATGGACACAAAGAAGGGCAGCAGCACCAGGGTCAGGGTGACGAACCGCATCCGCCGCTCCCCGGCCAGCAGCCGCTGAGCCAGCACGGCGAACACACCGCACTGCTGGAAACCCGCTACCACCGCCATGAGACAGAACAGCAGAGAGAGCACCCGCCAATCTATGTAGTTCAAATAAGCCGCCGAAGGCGGATTGAGGGCTATGGAAGCCACCGCGCACACCGCCGCGATACACAGTACCGGCTCTTTTTTCCAAAAGCCCAGCAGGCCACCTCTGTTTTCTTTCATCTCCCGCTTTCCTCCTCTGAGCGCAAGGAAAAAGCCACCCGGGCGGGTGGCTTTTCATCTGAGCATCATTAGCCTATGGCCTGTTTCAGTTTACCTGATTCTTTGGAAGCGGTCAAGTATCCGGTGGAATTTTTCCCCGGCCTAATTTGAAAATAGCGATATACCCAGCGATGGGGCGGCCATTTTCAGACAGAGCCTAGGACCGGCGAAAATCCTCCACCACGTCTGCCAGGTGGATGGGGGACAGGCCGGCGCTGTTGCAGCACTGGGCCAGCCGGTTGACCTCCTGAAAGTCGGTTGAGATCCGCCCTACCCGGACGCCGCCTCTTCCCTGAATGCCATACATCTGAGGCAGGGATGCCTGATCCAGATAAACCCGGTACGTCATGTGGTTTTGCTTCATGCTTCCTCTCTCCTCGTTTTTTCTGTTCTTGTACTTATTTTCCCCTGTTACGACGGTTTTCGAGGGATTTTTCCCTCGGTCAGAGCTATACTAGCTTCGCTCCTTTCTCCCCCTTTCCAAATCCAGATTCCAATATATTGGTATTTCTTCCCCTCGGCATACTATATACTGTATTTTCTCCCCATTGTCAATTCCAGAGGATGATTTTGCCCGCCGGCCGGGTCCATTTGACCGCATTCGGTCGGCACCAGACCGGAGGTGTGCCTATGTCTATGATGGTGGAAAAGCTGGCCTATGTGAAAAAGCTGCGACATCTGACCTCGGAGGAAATCTCCCGGCTGTCCGGCGTTCCCCTGGGCACACTGAACAAGATCTTCTCCGGCCAGACCAAAAACCCCGCCGTGGGCCCCATGGACAAGATCACCCAGGTGCTGCGGGTACCCATCCGCTATCTGCTGGACGACGAGCTGCCTCCGGAGTGCTGGGTCACCGCCTCAGCGCAGGACGGCATCGTCCTTCTCTCCCCGGAGGAGCTGACGCTTCTTCTTCAGATCCGCCAGCTGGACCCCCGCCGCCGACAGACCGCCGGGCTCATACTGGCCCTGCTGAACACACCCGCTGGCCGGGCCATCGGTTCGGTGCCTGTCAAGCGCACCGTTTGCCTAGCCACCGGCGGCCGCCCGCCGCGGCCCTTGCTGGTGCCCGAGGTGGACCGGGCCGCCCGGGAGGAGGATTTCGCCGTGTTGCTGGGCGACGGCAGCATGGAACCCCTCTATCCCCAGGGGGCCATCCTCCTATGTCGCCAGGGAGAGCCTTCGCCCCAGGAATACGGGGTCTACCTGCTCAACCAGGAGCTGCTGCTGCGCCGACTGGTGCGCCGCCGGGGCACCAGCCGCCTGCTGGCCCCCAGCCTGTCCTTCCCTGACCTGTACCTGTCGCCGGAGGACCGGCTGGACTGCCTGGGCACCGTGCTGGGACAGGCCAAAGGTTGTCGCTGGGAGCAGCTCAAAGATTGAGCCTTGACAAGCATCACTGGCAGTGCTATAGTTCTCCCTGTTGAAAAACGGGAAGGCGCTTCTTCCCCACATAGCGACAAGGGAAGTCCACAGGAAAAAGCCGCAATGCTTACCGAAGGAGCAAAACTCTCAGGTGTCTCCCATGGAGATGAGGACTGTGGATGGATGTGGCTCTGGAGAAGTCCCCTCAGCGGGGATGCCGAAGGTGCAACGGGCCCGGTTTCGGACCCGAATCTCTCAGGCAAAAGGACAGAGTGAATCTCAGCGGCATATGGGCCACCGGAGGCCCATATGCTGTACGTTCAGAGCCAGACCGCCGTAACAGGCGGTCCGGCTCTTTTTCTTTGCCGCAATCCAGACGGAAAGAGGAGATAAACAATGGAGTTGATCGAAAGCGTCGTGGGGGCGGTCAATACCGTCCTGTGGGACTATGCGCTGCTGTTTCTTCTGGTGGCCACCGGCATCTATTTTACGGTACGTCTGGGCTTTATCCAGATCCGCAAGTTTGGCGAGGGTATGAGACGACTCTTCGGTAACTTTTCCCTGTCGGGCAAAAAAGCGGGCAAGGACGGTATGTCCTCCTTCCAGGCTCTGACCACCGCCATCGCCGCCCAGGTGGGCACCGGCAACATTACCGGCTGCGCCACCGCCCTGTACTCCGGCGGACCCGGGGCCATCTTCTGGATGTGGCTGTCCGCTTTCTTCGGTATGGCCACCATCTACTCCGAGGCGGTTCTGGCCCAGAAATTCCGCACCACCGACGCCGACGGCCACGTCACCGGCGGTCCCTTGTACTATATCCGGGCCGCTTTCCGGGGTAAGTTCGGCAAGTTCCTGTCCGGGTTCTTTGCCATCGCCATTATCCTGGCTCTGGGCTTTATGGGCAATATGGTCCAATCCAACTCCATCAGCGACGCCTTCTACACCGCCTTCGGCGTCCCCCATCTGGCGGTGGGGATCGTGGTGGCCGTCATCGCCGCCTTCATCTTCCTGGGGGGTGTGCGGCGTATCGCCTCCTTCACCGAGAAGATCGTTCCTGTCATGGCCCTGTTCTACATCGTGGGCAGCCTCATCATCCTGTGCATCAACCGGGCCAACCTGCTGCCCGCCCTCCAGTCTATTTTCGTGTGCGCTTTTGATCCCCAGGCTATGCTGGGCGGCGCCCTGGGTCTGACCATGCGGGAGGCCATGCGATACGGCGTGGCCCGAGGCCTCTTCTCCAATGAGGCCGGTATGGGATCCACCCCCCACGCCCACGCCATGGCCCAGGTAAAGCGGCCCCAGGATCAGGGGATCATTGCCATGATGGGGGTGTTCATTGACACCTTTATTGTCCTCACCCTCACCGCCCTGGTGATCCTGTCCTCTGGCCTGTTGGAGCCGGTCACCGGCGCTCTCAAGGGCACCCCCCTGGCTCAGGCTGCCTTCAACACCGCCTTTGGCCCCTTCGGCAACGCCTTTGTGGCTATTTGTATGTTCTTCTTCGCCTTCTCCACCATCATCGGCTGGTATTTCTTCGGCGAGGTCAACGTGAAGGCTCTCTTTGGCAAGGGAGCTGTCAAGGTATACGCCCTGCTGGTAGTGGTCTTTATCGTTATCGGCTCCATGCAGAAGGTTGATCTGGTGTGGAACCTATCCGATATGTTCAACGGCCTGATGGTACTGCCCAACCTGATTGGCCTGCTGGCCCTCAGCGGCCTGGTGGCCCGAATCACCAGGGGTAAGGAGGAAACCCACAAGCTGTCCTGACTCCACAACTATAAATAGCCTGCCGCGGGCATTGCGGCAGGCTATTTTTAATTAGTCTGGCAGCAGTTCCATGGGGTCCACCGGCTCTCCCGCCCGGGTGACGGAGAAGTGCAGGTGAGAGGGCAGAGCGCTCTCTGAGATGGCGGTCTCCCCCACCGCGCCGATGATGTCCCCTACCGACACCTGGTCTCCCACCTCCACAGTGGGAGTAGCGGCCAGGTTGGCGCAGGTGGTGCGCAGGTCCCCACCGTGGTCAATGACCACCGTGGTACCCAGCATCACGTCCTGAGTCACCAAGACCACCTCTCCGGCGGCGGGGGCCCGCACTTCGGCGCCTACCGCGGCGGCAATGTCCACCCCCGCATGGGTACGCCAATCTCCCATGGTCACGTCATAGGCCAGAGTCTCCAGGCTATGGCCGGTCAGCACCTCTCCCGTCACCGGCCAGGCCAGGGATGTGGGGGCGCTCCTGGGAGTAGCAGTGGGCTGAGGCGTGGGAGAGGGGGTGGATGATACCACGGCCGCAGCGGTAGACGTAGGTTTAGGCGTGGCGGTCAGTACGGGCTTTTCCGGCGTAACGGCAACAGTGGCCACAGGGGTAGGCATGGGGGTAACGGTGATCACCGCATTTCCCCCCACCGGGGTCTCAGGCTGGTCCGGAGTCAGTGAGGAGAAGAGCACCCAGCCAGACACGCCGATGGCCGCCAGGCAGAGCGCCAGGACAATGTAAAACCCTTTCCCCTCGATGAAGTCACCGACCTTGTGATAAAAGGATTTTTTCATACAAACACCTCCGAGCCCTAGTTTTGACAGGCCGGAGGCGGCTTATACCTGCTCCTGGGAAAATTTGTACGCTGACAGCAAAGGGCCTGCCGCAAAATACGCAAAGTACACAGACCCCGTCATTCCGAGAAAAACGGCCGCCCACCGGGCGACCGTTTTTCGTGGGGATCCGTCTCCGTTTGCTGCAAAAACGGATTGCCACGCCAGTGCGCGCACTGGCTCGCAATGACAGGCTTGTGCAAACCGTCAGTTCTGCAACAGGCCCCTGTTTCTCTAGGTCACGGGCCGGGCCACGATCACCCGGATGCGCCCGCCGTCCTTCTGCTCCTTGTCGTACCAGCCGGTGAGGGTGTACTCCCCGTTGAGGATGTGCTGCAGGTCAGAGATCCGGTAGATCCCGTTTTGATAGAGGTAGACCACCACCGACTGGGACAGCTTGTAGGTCTGGTTGTTGGTGCCCACAGCAAAGGTGTCGCTGACGCTGTTCAGCTTCCGCTCGGTCAGGTTGTAAGGCCGGTCCACCTCCGTGTCGCTCTCCAACACCACCTGGCAGGGGCCCACCTTCAGCCGGTAAATGGTGTCAGGCACCACCAGCGTCGTGCGCTGGCCTCCGATGTCATAGACATAGGTGCCGGTAAGGGTGAGGTCGCCGTTGGGCTGGAGGATCTCCTGTTCGTCGCAGGTGGTGAGGATCCCGTATTGATGGATGTCTCCGGTGGCGTCGTTGAGGATCAGATGGGAGATCTCTCCCTGCTCATTGAGGGCATAAAACCGTACCATATCCTTGGTGAGGGTCATCCCGGCCAGGCGGCTGGGGTAGATCCGCAGGGGGGTGCACGCCTCGTAGGTGTCGATGATCTGCACATCGGCGGCCACGGTCTTCAGGCCGATCTTGGAACCGTCGGAATTGACCCGCCCCTCGATCCGGGTATTGGACAGCCGGGTCACCGACACTCCCCCGGAGCTCTGGACCACCTGCACCATGTCTCCCTCATCCAGGTAGGTGTCGGACACCGCATACCAGTAGGTGTTGCCGTCGGTAGCCGTCATTGACACCGAACGGGCGGTATAGCTGCCGCCGTCCCCGTCGTCATAGGTCCGGTCCTCCACCGCGGTGATCACACCGTACAGCAGGGCCTCCTGCTCTTCCGCCGAGCCCACCGCTGCCACGCCGCCGTCCCGGCCCAGCAGCAGGGTAACGGTATCGCCGATGGCATACCCGCCCAGATCGGACAGGGCATAGGCGGCCTCCATGGATTCAATGGCGTAGGTCCTGCCCGCCACCGTCACCGAGGTGGGGGAGGAGGCGCTGGGGGAGCGCCCCTCCAGCAGCCCGGTGACCTTGTCGGAATAGGCCCAGACCGTGCGGACGATCTCTGAATAGTACAGCACGTCCTGGGTCTGGATGGCGTCCGCCATGGAAACCTTGCCGTTGCGGTAAATGACGGCGTCCTCCAGGTCGAAGGGGATGGAGGCTTCCCATCCCCGGCCTGCCACCAGGGGACCCTCCATATCGGAATTGATGAGGGCCATCCGGTCAAAGTCCCCGTCGGCGGTGACCAGATCGCGGTCGGGCTCCAGCACGTTGAGATAATAGGCCCCCGCCTTGGTTTTGGTGAACATCAGATTGGTGAAGAGGGTCTGGGCGTCCTGACGGGTCATGCTGTCATTCTGCCCGCAGGCGATCCCCTCGTCCAGCTCCAGGGCCCGGTACTGGGCCATCTGGCCGGCGGGCCACGTCCCCGCGAAGTCGCCGTCCTCATAGCCCAGCAGCCGCAGCACCATGGTGACCCCCTCGGCCAGGGTGATCTCCCGGTCCGGGTTGAACAGCCCCGACAGGTCCCCCTGCACCAGCCCCATGTCGGTGGCCACCTTGATGTAAGAGGCGGCCCAGTGGGTCTGGGGCACGTCGGGATAGGGCTTCACCGTCACCGTGTCCCCCACCGTGTCCCGGCTGGTGGAGGCGGCCACAGCCATTTTGGTGAACTCCGCCCGGGTAATGGTACGGTCCAGGGCCAGATCTCCCTTGTCGTCTCCCACCATGATATCCAGGGCTGCCAGCAGCTGGGCGGATTCCGTCTCCGTGAGCTCGGCTGCCAGAGCGGCGGAGGCCAGTCCAAGGGCAAGAGCCGCCGCCAGCAGGACGGACAGAAATCGTTTTTTCATACCATTTCCCTCCATTTTATCCCGGTATACGGGGACCGCAGGCCTGATCTGTCATTTTTATTTTAATCTGTCCGTCCACCCCTGTCAACGGACCGGTCTGCTCTTCACAATTTCTTTTCATTTGCCTTCCAACTCCAGGTCCATTCTTCAGGCTGGTTTCAGGGTAAAACAGTATGCTGAAAGAAATGCCCCTCCAACTATGACCAGAAAGGATCTCAGATATGAAAGTTTTGATCGTGGAAGACGAAACGCGCCTGGCGGAGGCCCTAGGCCAGATTATGGGTGAACAGCATTACCAGGCGGAGCTGGCCCATGATGGAGCGAAGGGGCTGGATCTGGCCCTTACCAATCCGTACGACGTGATCATTCTGGACGTGATGCTGCCCGGGCTGAATGGGCTGGAGGTGGACCAGCGACTGCGGTGTGCCCATGTGACCACTCCGATCCTCATGTTGACCGCCCGAGATGAGACCCGGGACAAAATTGTCGGCCTGGATCAGGGGGCCGACGACTATATGACCAAACCCTTTGACGCGGAAGAGCTGCTGGCCCGGGTACGGGCCCTGACCCGCCGTCAGGGCGAGGGATCGGGCGACCGGCTGGCGGTGGGAGACCTGTCTCTGGAGCTTTCCTCCCGCTGCCTATACCGGGATCAGCAGTGGGTGCGGCTGGGCTTCAAGGAGTTTGACGTACTGCGGCAGCTAATGCTCCATCCCCGGGCCGTGGTACCCAAGGAGGATATCATCAACCAGGTGTGGGGGCTGAATTCCTCCGCTGACGACAACAATGTGGAGGTATACATCTCCTTTCTGCGGAAAAAGCTGGTATACCTCCACTCCACCGTGGGCATTGGCACTGTGCGCAAGGTGGGCTACTACCTGGAGCTTCCTGCACTATGATCCCCCGTCTGCGCCGGAAGTTTACCCTCATCAATCTGCTGCTGGTGGGCATGGTGCTGACGGTGGGGCTGGCCCTACTGCTGGCTGCCAACGCCCGACGTCTGGAAAACCAAACCTACTCCGCCCTGGAAGTGGCCCTGGAGCTGGGAGACGGGGACAGCCCGCCCCGGCTGGAGGTGGGCGCCTCCCTGCCCAACCAAGAATCATTGGATGAGGGCTACAGCTTCCTGATTCCCTTTTTCCTGGTCTCGGTCCAGGAGGATACGGCGACCCTTCTCATCAGCAGCGGACAGCTCCAGGTTTCCCAGGAGACCGCCCGGCAGGCGGCGGAGCTGGCTATGGACAGCGGTCAGGAGGCCGGGGTGTTAAAGGAGCTCCACCTGCGCTATCTGATCAGAACTCAGGCTGACGGCAGTGTGCGCATCGCCTTTGCCGACCGCAGCTGGGAGAGTGACACTATGGGCAGCCTGCTGCTCACCTGCCTGCTGATCTGGGGGCTGGCCATGGCCGCCTTCTTCTTTGTCAGTCGGTTTCTGGCCACCCTGGCACTCAAGCCCGTGGAGCGGGCCTGGCAGCAGCAGCGACAATTTGTGGCCGACGCCTCCCATGAACTGAAAACCCCGCTGACAGTGATCCTGGCCAGCACCGACATCGTCCTCTCCCACCCGTCGGATCTGGTGTCCGATCAGGCCAAGTGGCTATCCAACACCCGGGAGGAGGCCAGGCAGATGAAGGGGTTGGTGGAGGACCTGCTCTTCCTGGCCAGGTCGGACGATGCCCGGCTGGCCTTCCGCCCCATGGAGACCGACCTGAGTCAGCTGGTGGAGGGCTGCCTGCTCCCCTTTGAGCCGGTGGCCTTTGAGGCCGGGGTGACGCTGACGGCGGAGCTCTCTCCCGGCCTCACCGTCCAGGGTGACGAGAGCCAGCTGCGGCGGCTAGTCCGCATTCTGCTGGACAACGGCGTCAAATACGCCGGCGGCCCTCAGCCCGCCGTCACCGTCACCCTTGTCCGCCAGCAGGACAAGATCCGCCTCACCGTACACAACACCGGCGACCCCATCCCGCCAGAACACCTGCCCCACCTGTTTGAGCGTTTCTACCGGGCGGACCCCTCCCGGGACCGTGCCCAGGGGGGCTACGGCCTGGGCCTGGCCATCGCCAACAGCATCGTTCTCTCCCACCGGGGCAGGCTCACCGTCACCAGCACCCGGGAGGCAGGCACCTCCTTTGCCGTGCTTCTTCCCCGGGGGTAGGCTTGTAATTTCCCACCGGTTCCCGTATACTGATGTCAACAAAAACGCGAGGTGTGCTATGGATCTTTGCAACAGCAATGACATCAGGGCCCTGCTGGGCCGACACGGGTTCCGTTTCTCCAAGAGCATGGGCCAGAACTTTCTTATCGAGGGCTGGGTACCCCGGGACATTGCCGACGCCTCCGGCGCCGACGGGGACTGCGGGGTGCTGGAGATCGGCCCGGGCATCGGCCCCCTCACCGTCCAGCTGGCCCGGCGGGCGGGTAAGGTGGCGGCGGTGGAACTGGACCGCTCCCTCCTGCCCATCCTGGCCGAGACCCTGGCCCCCTATGACAACGTAACCGTCATTCCCGGGGATGTGATGAAGCTGGATCTGTCCGGCCTGGCCGCGGAGCAGTTCCCAGGCCTCATCCCCATGGCCTGCGCCAACCTGCCCTATAACATCACCACTCCGGTGCTCACCGCCCTCATTGAGGCAAACTGCTTTGCCGCCATCACGGTGATGATCCAGCGGGAGGTGGCCCTGCGCATCTGCGCTTCTCCCGGCACCGCCGACTACGGGGCCTTTTCGGTGTTCTGCCAGTACCACACCCAGCCGGAATTTCTCTTTGAGGTGCCCCCGGAGTGTTTCCTCCCCGCCCCCAAGGTAACCTCGGCGGTAATCAGGCTGGTCCCCCGGAAGGAGCCTCCTCAGGATCTGGTGGATGATGCCTTCTTCTTCCAGGTAGTGAAAGCCGCCTTTGCCCAGCGGCGCAAAACGCTGCTCAACGGCCTGACCTCCGCCTTTGGGGACAGGCTGAGCCGGGACCAGTTACGGCAGGCCATCGCCGGCGCTGGATTGCCGGAAACCATTCGGGGAGAAAGGCTTGGCATCCCGGAGTTTGCTGCCCTGGCCCGAGCCCTTCGGGCTTTGGGGGCCTGAACGTCCCGGCTGGCCACAAGCTGATTTGAAACCGTCCGAAAAGAGAATTGCAAAATTGTCCATGCCAGAGAATTGACTTTGGCTCCAATCCTGTGTATGATTATGGTCATAGCATTGACAGCTTCCGGGGCTTGACCGCCCCTGAGAGATCACTACGGGAAAAGAGGTCATGTATTATGGCAAATATTGATTTGAGTCAATACGGCATCACCGGCGTTACCGAGATTATCCACAACCCCTCCTATGAGTTCCTGTTCCAGGAGGAGACCCGCCCCGATCTGGAGGGCTATGACAAGGGTCAGGTCACCGAGCTGGGCGCCGTTAACGTCATGACCGGCATCTACACCGGCCGTTCCCCCAAGGATAAGTTTATTGTTATGGACGAGAACTCCAAGGACACCGTGTGGTGGACCTCCGACGAGTTCAAGAACGACAACAAGCCCGCTTCTCAGGAGGCCTGGAGCGCCTGTAAGGAGCTGGCCATTAAGGAGCTGTCCAACAAGAAGCTGTACGTGATGGACGTGTTCTGCGGTACCAACAAGGATACCCGCATGGCTATCCGCTTCATCATGGAGGTGGCCTGGCAGGCTCACTTCGTGAAGAACATGTTCATCCAGCCCACTGCCGAGGAGCTGGAGAACTTCAAGCCTGACTTCATCTCCTACAATGCCTCCAAGGCCAAGGTGGAGAATTACAAGGAGCTGGGCCTCAACTCCGAGACTGCTGTCGTCTTCAACATCACCTCCCGTGAGCAGGTCATCCTGAACACCTGGTACGGCGGCGAGATGAAGAAGGGCATGTTCTCCATGATGAACTACTACCTGCCTCTCAAGGGCATGGCCTCCATGCACTGCTCCGCCAACACCGATATGAACGGCGAAAACACCGCCCTGTTCTTCGGTCTGTCCGGCACTGGCAAGACTACCCTGTCCACCGATCCCAAGCGTCTGCTCATCGGCGATGACGAGCACGGTTGGGACGACAACGGCGTGTTTAACTTCGAGGGCGGCTGCTACGCCAAGGTCATCAACCTGGATAAGGAGTCTGAGCCCGACATCTACAACGCCATCAAGCGCAACGCCCTGCTGGAGAACGTCACCGTGGACGCTGAGGGCCGCTGCGACTTCAACGACGGCTCTGTTACCGAAAACACCCGTGTCTCCTACCCCATCGACCACATTGAGAAGATCGTGCGTCCCGTCTCCGCCGGCCCCGACGCCAAGAACGTGATCTTCCTGTCCGCCGACGCCTTCGGCGTGCTGCCTCCCGTGTCCATCCTGACCCCGGAGCAGACCGAGTACTACTTCCTGTCCGGCTTCACCTCCAAGCTGGCCGGCACCGAGCGGGGCATCACTGAGCCCACCCCCACCTTCTCCGCCTGCTTCGGCCAGGCCTTCCTGGAGCTCCACCCCACAAAGTACGGCGAGGAGCTGGTGAAGAAGATGCAGAAGAGCGGCGCCAAGGCCTATCTGGTGAACACCGGCTGGAACGGCACCGGCAAGCGCATCTCCATCAAGGATACCCGGGGCATCATCGACGCCATTCTGGACGGTTCCATCCTGAAGGCGGAGACCAAGACCATCCCCTACTTCAACTTTGAAGTGCCCACCGCCCTGCCCGGTGTGGATACCAACATCCTGGACCCCCGGAACACCTACTCCGACCCCACTGAGTGGGACACCAAGGCCAAGGATCTGGCCACCCGCTTCGTGAAGAACTTTGCCAAGTACACCAGCAACGACGCCGGCAAAGCCCTGGTGGCCGCCGGACCCAAGGTGGACTAAGCCCCCAAGTACATAGGTTCCAAGGGCCTGCTGCGGCGCACGCGGCAGGCCTTTTCTCTTATCCCCTCATCTCCGCCCTGCGCGTTGTGCACAAATATACACCCCGTCCTATTGGTGTAGAATGTACAAAAATTTATACATAATGGTCATCCATCCTGGAATTTCTCTTCTAAAAATGCTAAAATAGCATCAAAAGAAAGGAGGGATCCCATGTTCCAGGTGGGAGATCTGATCGTTTACAGCGGCAGCGGCGTCTGCCGGGTGATGGCAGTGGGACAGCAGACCGCCCGTACCGGCACCCAGCGGACCTACTACACCCTACGCCCCCTCCAGGGCACCGAGATTATCTACGCTCCGGTGGACTCCTCTGTATCCATGCGCCCCGCCCTTACCAGGGGGGAGGCCGACGCCCTCATCCGCCGTCTGCCCACCATTCAAGCGGCCGCCGTCACCGGGACCAATGCGCAACTGCTGAATCACAGCTACCAGGCTCTTTTTCAGTCCAACAGCTGTACCGACCTGGTAGGACTGTTGAAGTGCATCCACGGCAAGGACATCGCCGCCCGGAAACAAGGCAAGCGCCCTGGCAAGGTGGAGGAACGCTACCGCAAGCGGGCGGAGGAGCTGCTGTATGGAGAGCTGTCGGCAGCATTAGAGTTGCCGGTGGAGGAGATTCCAAATTATATCCGCCACCGGCTGGGAGAGCAGACCGAGGCGGGCTAAGCACCATTATCAGGACCTCCTTTTTGCGCATAGTATGGGCAAAAGGAGGTCTTGCTATGCCCATCATTTACCTTTCTCCTTCCACCCAGGAGAACAACCTGTATGTCAGCGGAGGCACTGAAGAGGAGTGGATGAACCGCCTGGCCGACGCCATGGAGCCCTACCTCACCGCCTCCGGCATCCGCTATTCCCGCAATACCCCGGACATGACTGCCGCCTCCTCTATCCGGGCCTCCAACGCCGGGACCTACGACCTCCACCTGGCCCTCCACTCCAATGCCGCCCCGGAAGGGATCTACGGCCAGGTGCGGGGGGTGCTGGTCTTTTACTATCCCGGTTCTACCCAGGGGAAGCGGGCGGCAGAGCTCATCGCCAACGGCCTGAAAACCATCTATCCCCTGCCCAACAAGGTGCGGGCGGAACCTACCACCACCATCGGCGAGGTAAAGCAGGTGCGCGCCCCCGCCGTCTTTCTGGAGTTGGGCTACCACGACAACCCAGACGACGCTGCCTGGGTTAAGGGCAACCTGGATGCCATCGCCCGTAACCTGGTACTCTCTCTCACCGAGTTTTTCGGCCTGCCCTTCCTGGAGCCCCAGAACCCCCGCCCCGCCGTGGTGGACGTAAACTGGGGATACCTAAACCTGCGGGACCGCCCCTCCGTCAACGCCCCGGTTCTGGCCCGGGCCTACGACGGAACGGCCCTGACGGTGCTCAATCAGTGGGAAGAATGGTATGTAGTGCGGTTGGACGGTCTGGTGGGCTGGGCCAACGAGCGGTACATCACCCTGCTGTAGCTGGCGTTGTTCACAAATCATTCACACTAAGTTCCAAAACGGTTCATCACTTCCCACAGAAACATGGTATGATAAATAGCGTCAGGACGAAAGATAACAAACAAAACTCCTCCTCTCTCTTCTCTCTTTTCAAGCACCAACACACTGTCTCTCCGCGGGGCGGCAAGGGTCCCCCGCGGAGTTGACAGACAAACGGGACGCGTCTCCGCCGGAGGCGCTTTTTTGCTGTGTAAAGGCATAGCAAAAAATATAATGTGCCCTTTTCCCCCTCCGGGACAACCGAAAATGATGCATAAAAACTTCATACGCAAGGCTTTCGCATCCATCGTGTGCGCTGCAATACGCATGAAGTTTCATGCCCTGGTATGGGCTCTCACAGATGAGGGCATACTTTCCTTGCCTGTATCCACAGGCGGGAGGTGAAGCATGGCATACGTAGATCCCTTTGTCCGGCCCCAGTTCGACGCCCTGCCCTTCTGTGTTCAGGAGGGCATCTTGGCCATGGGCACCCGGCTGGAGACCGGCGCCGACCTGGCCGGCTGCCTGGCCCGGTTGGCTTCCAGACGGCGGCAGGAAAATTTTTTTGGAAAATTCTAAATTTCCTCTTGCATTCTGTCATGAGCTGTGGTAGTATAATTAAGCTGTCAGCGAGAGATGATTTCCTGACATGCGGCTGTAGCTCAGTTGGATAGAGTGTTTGGCTACGAACCAAAAGGTCGGGGGTTCGAATCCCTTCAGCCGTACCAAAAGCGCGCCTGCGATAGCGGGTGCGTTTTTATTTTCTCAATGTTTTGGTTTATAAAGCAAAGCCTTACCGCAACAGAAAGCGGCAAGGCTTTGCTTTATATATCTTTGTATCAATGTTCAGGACAACAGACCGGAGGCCTTGCTCTCCCGCCCCAGCCGTCCACACAGCAGAACGCCCCCCAGCAGCAGCACTGGAAACACAATGGCCATCAGGATACCCACCCGCAGGTCATCCCCGAAAAGACTGGATATCGCCCCCACCAAAGTAGGACCTCCACCGCAGCCCAGGTCCCCGCCCAGGGCCAGCAAAGCAAACATGGCAGTGCCTCCCCTGGGCAGTGCGGCCGCCGCCTTGCTGAAGCTGCCCGGCCACATACAGCCCACCGACAGGCCGCACAGCCCGCAGGCCACCAGACTGAGCTGGGGGATGGGCAGCAGGGAGATCCCCAGGTAGGACGCCACACACAGCACGCTGCTGGAGATCATAAACCTGTCCAGGGGGATGCGCTCGCCGTACTTTCCGTAAAAAGCCCGGGACAGCCCCATGAGGATGGCAAAGAGCATGGGGCCTGCCAGGTCCCCCATGGTCTTGGAGATGCCCAGTCCCTGCTCGGCAAAGGTGGAGGCCCACTGGGCCACCGCCTGCTCGCTGGCCCCGGCGCACACCATCATCACCATCAGCACCCAGAACACCTTCAGGCGGAAGAGATCCCGCACCCGCAGCCCCTGCTCCCCCTCGTCCAGCAGAGAGGCGATGGGCACCCGGGTAAACACCAGAGCGTTACCCAGTGGGATAAGGGCCCACAGCAAGGCCAGCACCCGCCAGTTCTCCACACCAAAGAGCTGGAAAAACAGCGTGGAGAAGAATACCACCCCTACGTGGCCCCAGCAATAGAAGGAGTGGAGCAGGCTCATGGTCCTTTCCTTGTTGTCCGATGGACAGGCCTCCACCATGGGACTTACCAACACCTCCAGCAGTCCGCCACCCACAGCGTATACCGTCACCGCCGCCAGGATGCCTGCGAAAGGGTCGGGCAGTAAGTCCGGGAGCACAGCCAGCAGGGCGAGCCCTCCGGCGGACAGCAGATGGGCCAGCACCATGGCAGCCCGGTAGCCGATCCGGTCCACAAATTTTACTGATACCAGATCCACCAACAGCTGCACTCCAAAGTTGAAGGTCACCAGCAGCGTGATCTGGGCCAGAGGGATATGATAGCTCTTCTGAAAGGTGAGAAACAGCAGGGGCGCAAAATTATTCACAACCGCCTGCACGATATACCCCACAAAGCAGGCCCGGATGGTCTTTTCATACGAGGGTCTCATAGAACCCCTCCCTTCCGGAGGTGATTATACCATAGTTCGCCGGGAATGTCACCGGAAAGCAGCTCAAAAATCTCCTGAGGATTGTAGCATACTTATCATTCTTTTTTCTTCAAATTATGGTATGATAGACAAGACAATTTATCTGCGCGGCCCCCAGGCCGTTTTCAGGATAGAGATCCATCACACAGGAGGAATCAATATGCGCAGCGACAACGTGACAAAGGGCGTGGAGCGCGCCCCCAACCGCTCCCTCTTCTACGCTCTGGGCTACACCAAGGAGGAGTTGGAGCGCCCTCTCATCGGCGTGGTGTGCTCCTATAACGAGATCGTCCCCGGCCATATGAACCTGGATAAGATCGCTGAGGCCGTCAAGGCCGGTGTCCGTGCCGCCGGCGGCACCCCGGTGGAGTTCCCCGCCATCGCCGTGTGCGACGGCATTGCCATGGGTCACATCGGCATGAAATATTCTCTGGTCACCCGGGACCTCATCGCCGACTCCACCGAGGCAATGGCCCTGGCCCACCAGTTTGATGGTCTGGTCATGATCCCCAACTGCGACAAGAACGTGCCCGGCCTTCTGATGGCCGCCGCCCGGGTGAACATCCCCACCATCTTCTGCTCCGGCGGCCCTATGCTGGCCGGTCGGCTCAACGACGGTCGCCGCTCCTGCCTCTCCCACATGTTTGAGGCGGTAGGCGCCTACAAGGCGGGCAAGCTGGACGAGGCCGGCGTGGAGGACTACGAGAACAACGCCTGCCCCACCTGCGGCTCCTGCTCCGGCATGTACACCGCCAACTCCATGAACTGCCTTACCGAGGCCATTGGCATGGGTCTGCGGGGCAACGGTACCATTCCCGCCGTGTGGTCCGCCCGGCTGCGGCTTGCCAAACACGCCGGCATGCAGATCATGGAGCTGGTGAAGCGGAATATCCGGCCCCGTGACATCATGACCCCCGCCGCCTTCCACAACGCTGAGACGGTGGACATGGCCTTGGGCTGCTCCACCAACACCATGCTCCACCTGCCCGCCATCGCCCATGAGTGCGGCATTGAGCTGGATCTTGACATGTCCAACGAGATCTCCTCTAAGACCCCCAACCTGTGTCACCTGGCGCCCGCCGGCGACACCTATATGGAGGATCTGGAAGGGGCTGGCGGCGTGTACGCCGTGATGAAGGAGCTGACCAAGAAGGGCCTGCTGGACACCTCTGTCATGACCTGCACCGGCAAGACCCTGGAGGAGAACCTGGAGGGCGTGGTCAACCGCAACCCCGAGCTCATCCGCCCCATTGAAAATCCCTACTCCCAGGACGGCGGCATCGCCGTGCTCAAGGGCAACCTGGCCCCTGAGGGCTGCGTGGTGAAGCGTTCCGCCGTGGCTTCTGAGATGATGACCCACACCGGCCCCGCCCGGGTGTTTGACAGCGAGGACGAGGCCATCGCCGCCATCTATGAGGGCAAGATCGTCTCCGGCGACGTGGTGGTCATCCGGTACGAGGGCCCCAAGGGCGGCCCCGGCATGCGGGAGATGCTCAACCCCACCTCCGCCATCTGCGGCATGGGCTTGGGTGAGTCTGTGGCACTCATCACCGACGGCCGGTTCTCCGGCGCAACCCGGGGAGCCTCCATCGGCCACGTGGCCCCTGAGGCCGCCCTGGGCGGCCCTATCGCCTTCGTGGAGGAAGGGGACATTATCTCCATTGATATTCCCAGCTGCTCCATCACCTTGCAGGTGGACGAGGCCACCCTGGCGGCCCGCAAGGCCAAGTGGGTTTGTCCGGAACCCAAGGTCAAGACCGGCTATCTGGCCCGGTACGCCAAGCTGGTCACCTCTGCCGCCCGGGGTGCGGTACTGGAGTAATCAATCTGTCCCAAACGCGGGACGGCGCAAGCCGTCCCGCGTTTTCTTCCGTTGGACATAAAAAACGGCTGCCGTATGGCAGCCGTTTTTTATGTCTAACTATCCAATCAGTCCAGGGGCTTCATGGTGGGGAAGAGGATCACGTCCCGGATGGAGTCGGAATCGGTGAGCAGCATGACCGCCCGGTCGATGCCGATGCCCATGCCACCCGTGGGCGGCAGGCCGTACTCCAGGGCGTTGATAAAGTCCTCGTCCATCATGCCGGCCTCATCGTTGCCCATGTCACGGAGCGCCAGCTCATGCTCGAAGCGGCCCCGCTGGTCGATGGGGTCGTTGAGCTCGGAGAAGGCGTTGGCAAACTCACAGTGGTTGATGAACAGCTCGAAGCGCTCGGTGAGGCGGGGATCCTTGGGAGAGCGCTTGGTCAGCGGGGAGACCTCCACCGGGTACATGGTGATGAAGGTGGGCTGCACCAGCTTCTCCTCCACCCGCTGGTCAAAGGCCTCATACAGGGCGGTGCCCCAGGTGCGCTCGCAGCCCTCCATGTCGATGCCCTTGGCCTCCACGGCCTTGCAGGCCTCCTCGTCGTCGGAGATGGCGTCAAAGTCCACGCCCACGTACTGCTTGACCGCGTCGATCATGGTCAGGCGGGGCCAGCCGGGGGTCAGGTCGATGTCCACCCCCAGCCAGTTGACGTGATAGGACCCCAGGATCTCCTGGGCGGCGGTGGACAGGATGCCCTCGGCGATGTCCATCATGTCGTGGAAGTCGGCGTAGGCCTCGTAGAGCTCGATGGTGGTGAACTCCGGGTTGTGCTTGGGATCCATGCCCTCGTTGCGGAAGATGCGGCCGATCTCATACACCCGCTCAAAGCCGCCCACGGTGAGCCGCTTCAGGTTCAGCTCGGTGGCGATGCGCATATACATGTCGATATCCAGGGTGTTGTGGTGGGTAATGAAGGGCCGGGCGGTGGCGCCGCCGGAGATGGTGTTCAGGACGGGGGTCTCCACCTCCAGGTAGTCCCGGTCATCCAGATACTTGCGCACATGCTTGATGAAGGCGGTGCGGATCTGGAAGGTGCGGCGCACGTCCTCGTTCATGATGAGGTCCACGTACCGCTGGCGGTAGCGGGTCTCCTTGTCGGTCAGGCCGTGGAACTTCTCAGGCAGGGGCTGGAGAGACTTGGAGAGGAGCGTCACGCTGTGGGCCTTCACGGAGATCTCGCCCCGCTTGGTCTTGAAGACCTCCCCTTCCACGCCCACGATGTCGCCGATGTCCAGCTTCTTGAACTTGGCGAAGGCCTCCTCACCCAGCTCGTCGATGCGGACATACAGCTGGATACGGCCCTTCACATCCTGCAGATCGCAGAACACGGCCTTGCCCATGCCACGCTTGGACATGATGCGGCCGGCGATGGAGGTCTCAGTGCCCTCCAGGGCCTCAAAGTTCTCCTTGATATCGGCGGAGTGGTGCTTCACCACATACTTGGTGATGTGAAAGGGATCCTGGCCCGCGTCCTGAAGCTCCTTGAGCTTGGCACGGCGAATCAGGCGCTGCTCGGACAGGTTCTGCTGCTCCTCAGTCTGGTTGACGCTTCTCTCTTCAGTACTCATCGTTCTTGCTCCTTACTTTTGAATCTCTAGGATACGATACCTTAATACGCCGGCGGGAGCCTCGACCTGGACCTCCTCGCCCACCGCTCTGCCCAGCAGAGCCTTGCCAAAGGGAGAATCCTCGGAAATGCGGCCGTTCATAGGATCAGCCTCCTGGGAACCTACCACCTGATAGGTCTCCTCCTCCTCAAATTCCAGATCCAGCACCTTGACGCTGGAGCCCAGGCGGACGGAATTGGGATCGCTCTCGTGCTCCTCGATGACCACGTAGTTGGCCAGGATGTTCTCCACCTCCGCAATGCGGGAGTAGAGCTTACCCTGCTCGTTCTTGGCCTCATCGTACTCGCTGTTTTCCGACAGATCTCCGAAGGAGCGGGCCTCCTTGATCTGATCTGCCACCTCTTTTTCCCGCACCGTTTTCAGATAGGTGAGCTCCTGTTTCAGTTCCTCCAGGCGCTCGGCGCTCAGTTTGTATTCCTTTGCCATGTCGATCGTGCACACCTTTCTTGTTTGCATTGCGATATTGATAAGGGCCCGTTCCAGGGCCTCCGGCAAATTCAGAACGGAAACACTCCGCCACGTTAATACGATATTATATGTACTTTCCCCCCTCCTGTCAAGTCAATTGTCCGGGACGGGGTGGTAAAAAAGTCACCTGCTCCGTATCCAGCTGTCCCGCCTCCCACAGCAGCGCCAGCAGGGGCAGCCGCGCCAGGCCGGCGGGCAGTCTGGCTCCCCGGACCACCGGCACAAAGCCTGCCAGATCCGGCCTGGGACCGTAGAGGCGGAAGGTCACACCGCCCCCGGCGCATCCCGGCCCGAAGGCCAGCGATATATCCGGACACATCCCATCCGGCGGCTCCACTCCCGCGCCAAACTCCAGCCGAAGCCACTGGGCCAGTTCCTCTCCCGCTTCTCCCGCGTCCACCGCCAAGCGGCGCACTCTGGGGCACAAAAGCTCCGCTGCCTGGACCAGCGCGGGGGTCACCCGGGGCGCTGTCAGCAACACCGCCGCCCGCTCCGGGGCTTTGTCCCGCCAGGTAAGGGCGGCCAGCGTCAGGGGCTCCGCCAGCGTCTGGGTAAAGGTCTCCGGCTCCACCGGCCGCAGGCCGGCCCCCTCCAGTACCTCCCAGTAAGGAAAGTCCTCCGCCGTCAGTACCCGCCGTGTCCCTGCCCGTACCAGGGCCGCCGCGCCCCTCCTCACCTGTCGGAGCAGCCGCTTCTCCTTCCAACCCACCCGGACCGGCACTGTAACCGCCGCCCACCGCAGGCCCAGCATCCGCCGCTCCTCCAATTTCGGCCGTCCCCGGCCCTCTTCCAGCTCCAGGATCCCTACCATGCGTCGCTCACCCCGGCTACAGCCTATGCGCTTCCCCTCCGGTTATGCGGCCCCTTGTTTTGTTCTTTACAAAGCCTTACCGGGATTTTTCACTTCTTTACCTGGGCATGATAGCAGCGGCGTAAGTCCTCAGGTATGATATGCCCGTCTCTTGAAAAGAGGAACCTGACAACTGTTTTGGAGGAATCATTGTATGAACTGGAAGCGACCCCTTGCCCTCTCTCTGGCCGTCCTCTCCCTGGGCGGCTCCCTGACCGCCTGCGGCAACACCCCCGCCGGCTCCACTCCCTCTCCCTCCGCCCAGCCTGTGGTGGAGTCCCCCGCGGCGGAGTCCCCTGCGGTAAACACCAGCGGCGAAAAGAGCCCCAAATACGTATTCCTGTTTGTGGGCGACGGCATGAGCTATCCCCAGATCCAGTCCACCGCCGACTTCCTGGGCGCCCTGGAGGATGACGACTACTGGCAGGCCGCCCCCAGCCTGGACGACAATGGCGGCGCCATCCTGGACGGTCCCTCCTATCTGAATTTTATGAATTTTGAAGCCGCCGGCTCCGCCGTCACCTATGACTCCAACAGCTTCTGCCCCGACTCGGCCTCCACCGCCACCTCCATTTCCACCGGCCACAAGACCTACTCGGGCACCATCAACATGGACGAAACCGGCTCTACCGCCTACGAGACCATTGCCGAGAAGGTCCACGACCAGTTGGGCATGAGCGTGGGGGTCATCTCCTCTGTGAACCTGAACCACGCCACCCCCGCCGCCTTCTACGCCCACCAGGCCAGCCGCAACGACTACTACGAGATCGGCCTGGAGCTGGTGGAGTCCGGCTTTGAGTACTTCTCCGGCGGCGGCCTGCTGAAGCCCACAGGCGCCGAGGAGGATCAGGAGGATCTGTACACCCTGGCGGAGCAGGCGGGCTACACTGTGGTCAAGACCCAGGCCGAGGCGGAAGCCGTCACCGAGGGCCCCGTCATCATCGTCGACGAGCATCTGGCCGACGGGGACGCCATGGCCTATGAGCTGGACCGCACCGACGACATGTGGTCCCTGGCTGACCACGTGAAAAAGGGCATTGAAGTACTGGAGAAGGACGAGGATGGCTTCTTCATGATGTGCGAGGGCGGCAAGATCGACTGGGCCTGCCATGCCAACGACGCCGCCTCCACCATCCACGACACCCAGGCCCTGGCTGACGCGGTGCAGGTAGCCATCGACTTTGCCGCCGAGCATCCCGATGAGACCCTCATCCTGGTCACCGGCGACCACGAGACCGGCGGCCTGACCATCGGCTTCGCCGGCACCGATTACGACACGTACCTGGACCTGTTGGAGGCCCAGAAGATCTCCTTCGCCAAGTTCGACAGCGATTATGTAGCGGCCTACAAGGAGAACAAGACCTCCTTTGAAGATGTGCTTAAGGACGTGGAGGAGCTCTTCGGCCTGAAGGCCCAGGGCGAGGAGGGGGACAAGCTGGTGCTCACCCCCTACGAGCTGAGCCAGCTCAAGACCGCCTATGAAAAGAGCGTCAACGAGACCGACACCGGCATGGACGAGCAGCAGGAATATGTGCTCTACGGCACCTACGAGCCCCTGTCCGTTACCATTACCCACATTATCAACAACAAGTCCGGTGTGTCCTTTACCTCCTACAGCCACACCGGTCTGCCGGTTGCCGTGCTGGCCCAGGGCGTCAACGCTCAGGTATTTAACGGCTACTACGACAACACCGAGATCTTCCACAAGCTGGCCGATATGCTCAACGTGGCCTGAGTTTCCCTTCTCTCTCCGCCGCGGCCCCGCCCAAAAGGCGGGGCCGCGGTAATCTTGTACAAAGAGGTATCACTATGAAATTACCTTCCATCTCCTGGTCGGTCCGCTACCACGCCCCCGTGCTGGTGTGTCTGCTGGCCATCGCACTTTTATGGTTTCTGCCTACTGGGTACGAGGGGGCTCTGCTCTACCAGGAGGCCGAACGATGCACCGCCCAAGTGGTGGCCACCGACGATTCCGCCATCATTGACACCGGTCTGGTCCGCTCGGGGGAGCAACGCTGTACCCTGAAGCTTCTGAACGGGGCCTTTGCCGGCCAGACTGTCACCGGGGTCAATATGCTCAACGGCTCCCTGGAGCAGGACAAGCTGTATGTCCCTGGGGATCAGGCCCTGGTGGTGGTAAGCCACGACGGGGATATCATTACCAACGTCACCATGTCCGATCACTACCGGCTGGGCTGGGAGGGGGTGCTGGCCGCTCTCTTCGCTCTCTTCCTCATTCTCTTCGCCGGGCGCACCGGGATCCGTGCCATCGCCTCCTTTGCCCTGACGGTGCTTACCCTGTGGAAGGTGCTGGTGCCGCTCTACCTAAAGGGGTTCAACCCCATCTGGGTGGGGCTGGTCATCACCCTGTTCCTCACCGTGCTCATCATCGCCCTGGTGTACGGCTTTGACCGCCGGTGCGCCGCCGCCGTGTCCGGGGCCTGTCTGGGTGTCCTGGTGACCTGCGTGCTGGGCCTTGTGTTCACCAACCTGTTTCAGATCCACGGGGCTGTGATGGCCTACTCGGAGAGTCTGCTGTACGCCGGCTACCAGCACCTGAACCTGACCCAGATCTTCATGGCCTCCATTTTCATCGGGGCCTCCGGGGCAGTGATGGACCTGAGCGTGGACATCACCTCGGCTGTGTACGAGGTGGTGGAGAAACGGCCCGACATCTCCCGATGGGAGGCTGCCCGCTCAGGGATGAACGTGGGCCGGGCCGCCATGGGCACCATGACCACCACCCTGCTGCTGGCCTACTCCGGGGGCTATGTGGCCCTGCTGATGGTGTTCATGGCCCAGGGCACCCCGGTGGACAACATCCTCAACTATAAATATGTGGCCTCGGAAATCATCCACACGGTGGTGGGCTCCTTCGGCCTGGTCACCGTGGCCCCCTTTACCGCCCTCACCAGCGGCTTTCTGCTGGCGGGCCGGGGGGAACGGCAGGCCCTGCCCCAGGCGGAATGATCCGCCTGCTTTTTCGTTCCGCTCTTGCTTTTTTTCGCCGCAGGAGTTACAATATGGTTTCGTATCAAAGAGAAGGAGTGAAAGACTATGCCAGAAGAGCTGAAAGCCACCATGACGCAGAACTTCATCCATGATTTCATCGACGAGGACATCGCCCAGGGTGGTCAGTTCCAAGG
The DNA here is from genome assembly GCF_016901955.1 of Pseudoflavonifractor phocaeensis. Lineage (GTDB taxonomy): Bacteria > Bacillota > Clostridia > Oscillospirales > Oscillospiraceae > Flavonifractor > Flavonifractor phocaeensis_A. Next base: position 2,793 of record NZ_JACJLC010000001.1, on the reverse strand, counting down.
CATGACCGTCCACACCCGGTTCCCGCCGGAGCCCAACGGCTACCTGCACATCGGCCATGCCAAAGCCATCTTCATCGACTTCGGCACCGCCGAGAAGTACGGCGGCCTGTGCAACCTGCGCATGGACGACACCAACCCCACCAAGGAGGACGTGGAGTACGTGGAGGCCATCCAGGAGGACATCCACTGGCTGGGCTACGACTGGGGCGACCGCTTTTTCTACGCCTCGGATTACTTTGAAAAGATGTATGAGTACGCCGTGGAGCTGATCAAGAAGGGCCTGGCCTATGTGTGTGAGCTCACCCCCGAGCAGTTCCGGGAGTACCGCGGCGACGTGAACACCCCCGCCCGATCCCCCTACCGGGACCGGCCTATCGAGGAGTCCCTGGACCTGTTCGCCCGGATGCGGGCGGGCGAGTTCCCCAACGGGGCCATGACCCTCCGGGCCAAGATCGACCTGGCCAGCGGCAACTTCAACATGCGGGACCCGGTGATCTACCGCATCAACCACATGCACCACCACCGCCAGGGGGACAAGTGGTGCATCTACCCCATGTACGACTTCGCCCACCCCCTGGAGGACGCCCTGGAGGGGATCACCCACTCCCTCTGCTCCCTGGAGTTTGAGGATCACCGGCCCCTGTACGACTGGGTCATCGCCAACTGCCCCGTGCCCGCCAAGCCCCGGCAGATCGAGTTTGCCCGACTGGGCATCAACTACACCGTCATGAGCAAGCGCAAGCTCCGCCAGCTGGTGGAGGAGGGCCGGGTGTCCGGCTGGGACGACCCCCGGATGCCCACCCTGTGCGGCCTGCGCCGCCGGGGCTACACCCCCCGGGCCATCCGCAGCTTCTCCGAGCGCAACGGCGTGAGCAAGGCGGCCTCCACTGTGGAGTTTGCCTTCCTGGAACACTGCCTGCGGGAAGACCTGAACCTCACCGCCCAGCGGGTGATGGCGGTGCTCCGCCCCATCAAGTTGACCATCACCAACTACCCCGAGGGCCAGAGCGAGACCTTCTCCGTGGAAAACAACCCCAATGACCCCGCCGCTGGTAGCCGGGAGATCACCTTCTCCCGCACCCTGTATGTGGAGGCCGAGGACTTCCTGGAGACCCCGGTGCCCAAGTACAAGCGGCTTTATCCCGACGGACCCGAGTGCCGCCTGAAGGGCGCCTATCTCATCCGCTGCACCGGCTGCGCCAAGGATGAGAACGGCAATATCACCGAGATCTTCGCCACCTATGACCCGGAGAGCCGGGGGGGCGACCCCGCCGACGGCCGCAAGGTGAAGGGGGCCACCATCCACTGGGTGGACGCCGCCACCGCCGTGGACGCCGAGGTCCGGCTGTATGACAACCTGTTCACCGACGCCGATCCCGACGCCGGGGACAAGAACTTTCTGGACTGCCTGAACCCCAACTCCCTGGAGATCCTGTCCAACGCCAAGGTGGAGGCCGGCCTGGCCAATGTGGAGGCACCCGCCTCCTTCCAGTTCCTGCGGCAGGGCTACTTCTGCGCCGACAACAAGGACAGCGCCCCCGGCCACCTGGTGTTCAACCGGTCTGTGAGCCTGAAGGATTCCTTTAAATTTTAAATGACCGGCGGGCGGCCACAAGGCCGCCCGCCCTTTTGATGGAGGGAAAGGACATGAAATACTGGTTCCGCAACGACTACTCCTTCGGGGCCCACCCCAAGGTGCTGGAGGCGGTGTGCGCCGCCAACCTGGAGGGCAACATCGGCTACGGCGACGACAAGTACACCGACCGGGCCAAGGACCGCATCCGGGAGGTGTGCGGCTGCCCCGACGCCATGGTGGAGTTCCTGGCGGGAGGCACCCAGACCAACGTGGTGGCCTGCGCCTTCCTGCTCAAGCCCTGGGAGGCCGCCATCTGCCCCCACTCCGGCCACCTGAACGGCCATGAGGTAGGGGCCTTCGAGGCCACCGGCCACAAGATCCTCACCGTGGAGGCCGACGCCGACGGCAAGATTGCCCCCGACCAGCTGGTCCCCCTGCTGGAGCTCCACAAGGACCCCCACCTGACCAAGCCGGGGCTGGTGTACATCTCCAACGCCACCGAGAACGGGGCGGTATACACCAAGGCGGAGCTCACCGCCCTGTCGGAATTCTGCCATGCCAACGGCCTGTATCTCTTTGTGGACGGGGCCCGGCTGGGATGCGCTCTGGCCTCCGACGCCAACGACATGACCCTGCCCGAGTTTGCCGCCCTGTGCGATGCCTTCTACATCGGCGGCACCAAAAACGGCGCCATGTTCGGCGAGGCCCTGGTCATTACCCGGCCCGAGCTCACCGACGGTTTCTTCCGCATGAAAAAGCGGCTGGGGGCCGTCATGGAAAAGGGCTGGATCCAGGGGGCCCAGTTCCTGGCCCTCTTTGAGGACGACCTGTACTTCAAGATGGGCCGCCAGGCCAACCAGATGGCCGCCCGGCTCCAGGCCGGTCTGAAAGCCAAGGGCTGGCGGCTGTGGGTGGAATCCCCCACCAACCAGGTCTTTGTCATTGCCCCCAACGACAAAAAGCCGGTGCTGGACGAGGTGTGCCAGTATGAGGACTGGTGCCCCTACGACGAGACCCACACTGTGGTTCGCTTCGTGTGCTGCTTCCACACCGGCGAGGCAGACGTGGACGGCCTGCTGGCCGCCCTTCCCAATTTGGACTAAGGATAAAGGTTGAAACATTGTAATTTAGGCACCATTCCGAAAAAAGGCGCACAAAACCCAGCCCCCTAAAAGCGGGCAAAATTGAAGTCATGCTTAAAGTCTACGCAGTAGGAG